>JACQTK010000226.1 GCA_016210845.1 Acidobacteriota bacterium
CACCAGTGTGTCTGCTGTCACGGCGTACTCCGCGCACCGGGAATGGGCCAGCCGCCCATCCGTCATCGCGTGGACGCAAAGGGGCAGGCCGCTGCGCGGCCGTTCGAGCACATAGTGATCGTCCTTCCCACGGCGTTTCAAACGTCGGGGAACGCAGGGGCGGACAAGCGGGTCGAATTCCAAACGCTCTACCAGTGCTTGGTGGACGACGAGGCACGGACTCGAACGATCTGTGACGAAGTCATCCAAGCGGTGCGTGCCGGCCGATCTACGACTACGCTGACCTGAACGTGCCGATGCTGGCGCGGATGTTCGATCGGCGATGCCGCGGGTACGAGGCCGTTGGTTACAGCATTGTTCTTCCAGCCAGCGCAATACCGGGCTGGCCGTCCGATGTGCCATTGCCTGCGGATCCATTGTGGAAGCGAGATTATGCGGCCGGCGTGCAGCGACTCGTTCGCGACGGCGTCGATACGCCGCTGGCAAACCTGTTCGTGACAGCCGCCCAGCCCATTCCCACCGAAATCGAAGGCGCCAATCGAGCGCGCGGCGCGTCCGAGGCGTTCGTCTATAGACGTCTCGAGACACTGCCGGAAACGCGCGGACGCTTCCGGCTGAATGCCGACCTGCCCATCGCATTCGACGGGTGGGGCAGGATGGAAGTCGACTTGCTGTGTGCGGATGCGCGAGTCGTCGTGGAAGTGGACGGCAGTTACCATCTCGCGGATCCCGTCGCCTACCGCCGCGACCGGCGCAAGGACCAGTTGCTTCAGGAGAACGGTTATCTCGTGTTGCGCTATCTCGCCGAGGACCCGGGCAAGGAACTCGATTCGGTGCTCGACGGAATTCTGCGCGCGTTGAGCTCCAGGCGGAAACCGACTTCCTTGGCGCTTCCCATGGCCGTTGTGCGGGGTAGCCGCCCGTAACCGCTCAGCGCTTTCATGGCCTCAAACCCACAAAGGAACTGAAACGGCTACGGACGGATCATGCCACCCGGAGGCGGTCCCGATCTGAATACGGATCGATCTCGACGACGATCTTCCTGACGGCGGCGCTCGGCGTCCTGCGCCGGCCGACCGTCTTCATCGTGATGAACCCGGCGGCCTCACATTTCGCCAGCGTCCGAGTCAAGTTCGGCTGTGCACGCCCCGTCATGGTGACCAACTCGGCGACCGATTGAGGCTTCCGGTCACGGATCAGAGCGAGCAGTCGCCGGTTGTCCGGTGTCAGCAGCCGAACGACAGCTTCGACGGAATTGAAGCTCGGTTTGCCGGCGTCGGGCCGGCGCGAGCCGTTCGCCACGCGCGACGGCTTTCATCTCCTCGCGCAGCGTTCGCAGGTTCTGAATCTTCGCGTGCTTCATTTCGGCCTCCGTGCGCTGTCCGTTCGTATGACTTCCAGGCCAACCCCTCGGTCGCGCAAGACCCGCTCGACCTCGTTGAAGAAGTCATCGACCAAGGTCTCGGGATCCTTGAACCGATACGGCCTGCCTGGACATCGCACGGACAAGGATCCAGTGATCTGCAGTCTCGCTGCGGCGCTCAAACGGCGAGCCTTTCTCCACCTCGTGTGCGTTGTCAAAGCCGACCAGTCTCGTTCCGTCTGGCGCGTGAAGCGTAAATGAATAGGACAAGCCATGCGGCCGGTTCTTCGTGGCCTCGACCCGTCTGCATGCGTGAACGAAGCGGACCCGATTAACAGCGATGTTCGGCAAAGACCGACGCTGACCGCTCGGAAATCACTACCCGGGTATGTGAACCTGCTCGCGCCTGGGAGCTGGGCCATGTTGACTGTCGGCGGCACAGCGCTACGCTTGACGCTATCCGGAGGCACGGTGGCCGGAGTCACTGACGCGCGCGAGCCCGGACGAATGAGTGACAACGACCGCTACACATTGCGGCGCTATGACGAGTGTCGCGCTGCCGCCGAGTACGTGTCGGGAGCGTTCGCGGCTGTTCCGGGGGTGATGCGGGCTCGATGGTGACTTTCATTGTGAGTCCGTCTTACCGTGCTGCGTGGCCGGCAGAAGTCGATCGAATGCGAGGCGGGATGCCGGCCGCCAGATGGCATCATGATATAATGCCATTTGGCAGGAGGCAACATGACGGCGACGGAATACGTCCTCGATGTGCTCGGCGGCGCGACGGTGTTCAAGGGGCGAACGGTACCCACGTCGACCGAGCTTCACCAGCGCATCAAGCGAGGCCTCCCTTATCGTTCGCTCGAATCCGTTCGGGAACGCCTTGGGTTGTCGGTCCCCGAGACTGCGAGTGTGCTCCATATGCCGCCGCGAACGTTGGCACGGCGCCGGCGAACGCGCAAACTGGACGCTGACGAATCAGACCGCTTGTATCGAATCGCTCGCGTCGCAGCGCAGGCGTTTGCCGTGTTCGGAACGGAAGACAAGGCCGCTGCCTGGCTGCGCCGGCCCAATCGGGCTCTCAATGGGGAACTGCCCATTCGCCTGCTCGATACGGATGTCGGTGCCCGCCAAGTCGAAGACATCCTTGGACGGATTGAGCACGGGGTCGTCAGTTAGTGCGTGTCTGGCGGATCGCCACCGCGGCGCACGCGGCGTTCGACGGTGAGGGTGCGCGTCGTTACGGGAGTCGATGGACGCCCAAAGGACTTCCCGCGGTCTTCACATCGGCGACGCTATCACTCGCTGCGCTCGAACGATTCGTGAACACCGATCCCGATCTCGAACTCGACGACCTTGTTGCAATCGCGGTCGATACTGGGCCTGCCGTCGCGGTCGAAACCGTCGCTCTCGCCGACTTGCCGCCAGATTGGCGAATCTATCCGCCACCGCCGGCCCTTGCGTTGATCGGGGAGCGCTGGGTCTGGAACGCGTTGACGTCCGTTGTTCTGTCAGTGCCGTCCGCGGTCATCCCGAACGAACGGAACTTCGTCCTCAATCCCGCGCACCCAGACTTCGGCACGCTGACAGTTCATCCATCTGAGCCGTTCGATTTCGATCCAAGGATGTGGAAGACGAGACGCTGAGCGCGGCACCGCGTGCGCAAGGCCGCCCGTCGATGGTCGGCCAAGACAGGCCATTGGCGCTTCCAAATCACGACCCGGGTACTACCCGAAGCCGAAAAGCCTCAGAATCGTTTCGGAAACGGTCGCGTGGCTCTTTGGTTCTGGACCGAGGGTCGCTGGTTCACATCCAGTCGCCCCGACCACAGTTCAGCGACTTCACGCAGCAGTCCCCGCTGCGCCGCAGGAACGGGCTGACCGGCGACGTAACGATCCGCGCCGCCCATGACCTGATGCCGCACTCCCAAACGGCAGCGGTGCCGACGCAGGTGACAATCCCGCCGGCCGCGGAACGCGGTCACACAATCGACGCCATTCGCTCGGATGCGTAATCGCGCGTCGTGCCCGTCGCGCGTACCAGTTCTGTCACTGTCGGAACATCCATGCAATTTCTACGTCGTGATGCGAGGCGCTTTCCGGATCCGCTGAACGCGTCCGCCTGACCTAAGTAGCGCTCCCGCCACCACTTGCCCAGACGGACCTCGTCCGGGAACGCGGTTTGCCATGGTCCTCGCCGCGTCCTCCCCCCGGAGGGTTCGATATGTTCGCGGTTCGACTGCGTTCTCTGCTCTTCGTCTGTGCCATCGCCGTCGTCGCGGTGGGCTGCGGCCGAGGGACCATGCTGTCTCCGACGGGCCCCACGGCTCCAGAGTCGATGTCACTCGGACTCGACACCGGCACCGATCTGGTGGCGTCATCGTCATCTTCCGAGCCAGGCGCGTTCGAGACGATGGGTCGCGGCAACGGCCGTGGTAATTCAGGCGGCAACCCCGGCAGGGGGAAGCACGACGACGATGACCCCGAGAGTGAGGACGACGACGGGGAAGACGGCGACGAAGGCGACGATGACGGCGAGGAAGATGACGACCGCAGGGGGCCGCCCGAAGGGCGCCACCACGTGTCGGGCTTCGTCACCGCGGTTGCTGCCGATTCGCTGACAGTCCGCGGGCTGACGGTCATGGTCGACGCCTCCACGGTGATTCGCCATGGCCACCGGATGCTGACGCTCGACCAGATCCAGATCGGCGACCACGTCCAGGCGCGCGGTACGCTGAACGGCACCACCCTGCTGGCGAGAGAAATCAAGGTCGAGGACACGGGGCGCGACAACGAAGAGCTGGAAGGCGTCATGGCCGGGCTCACCGGCACGTGCCCGATCGTCACGTTCACGCTCGGCACAACCACGGTGACCACGTCGAGCGCCACGCAGTTCGAGCACGTCGAATGCGCCGGGCTGGCCAACGGGCTCGAGGTCGAGGTGGCGGGCGCGCGCCGGGCCGACGGCTCGGTGCTCGCGGCCCGCGTGAGGGTGGAGCTGGCCGAGGTCGAAGGCGCCATCTCGGGCCTGGCCGGGAGCTGTCCCGCGCTGACATTCACAGTGGGCACGACTACGGTGACGACCAACAGCGCGACGACGTTCGATGACGGCGCGTGCGCGGCGCTCGCCAACGGTGCCACGGTGGAGGTGAAGGGCTTCCGCCAGACGGACGGTGCGATCGCCGCCGTCACGGTGGAGCTCGAGCCGGCCGAAGTGGAGGGCGTGGTGTCGGGCCTGTCCGGCACGTGCCCGGCGCTGACGCTGACCGTCGGCACGACGGCCGTGACGACAAGCGCCACGACAGTGTTCCATGACGTGGCCTGCGAAACGATCGCGAACGGCGCCGAGCTGGCAGTGAAGGGGATCATCCAGGCCGGCGGATCAATCGCCGCGACGCGCGTCGAGCCGGAAGACTAGTGGCGTGTTTCAACTGATGCGCTACCACCTGCGACAGCCTTTCGACGCCGGATCTGCTGGCCGCGACAACCCGGGGTCCCCGCCGCGCGGTTTGTGCGCGGTGGGGTGGAGCGGCGCGGCCAGTCCGGATTTGGGAAAGACATACCATTAGCGAACCATTAGCGAGGGCATTTGAGCGTCGCGGGGAATGTCCCTGGGCGTCATCAGAATTGCGATAGGATCCGCCTCGTCTATTCGCCTTCGAAAGGACCTCACCATGCCTCAGCGTCTGGTATTCACGCTGACCGCCGTGGGGCTGCTCGCGCAGCCGGCCGCCATTGCGCAAACTGGGCCCACGCCCGCGCCGCTGGAGGCCAACAAGCGGGTGGTCATGGAGTTCTACCGTCCGGGAATCACCCCCGACGAGCGGTACGCGCTCATTCACAAGGACTACCTGCAGCACAACGCCGCGTACGTGAAGTACGCCAAGGAGCGCAACATCTCGGGCAACGAGGCGTTCCGCCAGATCCGGCTGGCACAGGCGGAGGCCATCGCGGCAGGACGCGCCACGCCTCCGGGCCAGGCGGCGCCAGGCGCTCCGCAGGGCAACACGTTCCACGTCCTGTACGCCGAGGGCGACCTCGTCGTGCGCATCGCCCAGCGCTGGCCCGCCGATCCCACGCGCACCGGACAGTTCTACGAGACGTTCACGTGGGACACGTTCCGCGTGCGCAACGCCAAGCTCGTGGAGCACTGGGACGGCGCCACGCTGCAGGCGCCCGCACGGGGACGCGGCAGCAACTGACGGCAGGCTCGCGGACGCCTATTGGCGACAGGCGGCGGGCACGCTCGGGCACTGGCACCCGACGAACGAGAGGACGGGCGGCGAGAGGGCGAATTGCTGATTGCGGCCGCCCGTCGCGACGCCCCGCCCACGGTGAGGCCGGTACGAATCGGCCTGGGAGCGCACCATGAGAATCACTATTGCGCTGGCGCTTGGCGCCGTCTTCGCCCTGCTTACGGCGACCGGAATCGGCCAGCAGCCCGGCCTTCGACAGGAGGTCGAGGTGCTGCAGCCCGGGCCGATGCGGATCGACCCGGTCAAGGAGGGCCTCTTCGTCGTCCGGGGACCGTTTTCCCCGTGCATGCGCAGCACGTGCCCGCCTGGACGGCCCGGCGACGGCCTGATGCACGAGTCCGGCGACATCGCCGTGCGCGTGACGCCGGACGGCCTCATTCTCGTGGACGACAAGTTCACCGACCAGCTGGCCGACGTGCTCGCGACGATCAGGACCGTCACCTCCCTGCCCGTCCGCTACATGCTGAACACTCACCATCACGGCGATCACGTGAGCGGCAACGTGAACTTCCGGCAGATGGGAATCGACATCATCGCGCACCGGAACATCCGCGAGAACTTCCTCCGCACCAAGGCGCCCGGCGAGCCGAACATCACGTTCGCCGATCAGGGCTCGCTGCATCTCGGCGGCGTCGACGTGCAGATGTTCCACCTCGGGCGCGGGCACACGAACGGCGACACGATCGTCTATTTCCCGGATCTGAAGGCCATCCACATGGGCGATCTGGTGATCGACGGCGCCCCGGTCATCGACTACGCGGGCGGCGGCAGCGCGATCGAGTTCGTGAAGACCATCGAGAGGATCCTGACAATCGACTTCGACGTCGCGATTCCGGGCCACGGCAAGCTGTTCACGAAGGACGAGGTCCGTGCGTACCTCGTCCGGTTCCAGACGATGAATCAGCGGATGCGCGAGCTGGCGAAGAGCGGATTCCCGAAGGATCGGCTGCAGACGCTCGACCAGGTGCTGGCTGTGTTGGGTCTCTCGGACCTGGGATGGGAGAACACGGTCAGCACCGCGACGTTCCGGGGCGGCGTCGGCCGGTATTACGACGAGATGGCCGCGGCGCCGTGAGCCCCGCCTTCCGAAGGCGATTCGGGAGGAGCACGCGCGGCAAAGGCCAGTAGAGTCGCGGACGCCTATTGGCGACAGGCGGCCGGGGGATTCGGGCACTGACACCCGACAATCGAGGGGGTGGGTGGCGACAGGACGAATTGCTGATTGCCCCCGCCCGTCGCCGCACCCCACGCCCCCGTGACGCTGTACGTCGGGTGACCGGCGGCCGTGATCGTCACCGTGTACGTTCCACAGTCGCCGACACGCGATGCCGGCGTCTGTGTTCGAAGGTCGAAGTTGCCGCCGCTGTCGGTTGTCGCGGTTGCCGAGTCCAGCGAGGTCGACACGATCGCCCCCGCCACCGGATTCTGGTGGTCGGTCGTGCCATTCCGAAACGTCGCGGTGGCGAAGACGCGCCCCGTGACTCGCACGAACTCGTCCTCATCCGGCCCGACACCGAAGATGCCGCAGGCCGCGGCGAACGCCGCGGTCGCGAGGAGGGCGCACAGGGCTACCGGCATGACCCCCATGACGTGAATCGGAATGGAATGGCCCGCAGCAGCGTCACGGGCGCGCCGGTCGTGCTGGCACTGAGCGGGGCGTCGTAGACGCTCAGCGTCGTCTCGTGGCCATGGCCAGAACCGGGACGACGAGCAGGGCCGTTCGCGCGTGGAGAAACATGGAAGGCGTTCGGTCAACGACTCGGCGGCGGCTCCGGCCGGAAGCGCAGCCGGACGGCCGTGTCATCACCACAACTCAGGCTCAGGCCGCGCTGTACCGGCGTCACCGCGTAGCCGGGGGGCGCGCCAACCCGCAAATGATAGGAGCCCTCGCGCACCGACAGGGGTTCCCCGATCGGGAGCGCGACCGTGCCGAGCTCGTTTCCGCTCGACGGATCTACCAGCGTCACCTGGACGGTCGGGAAAGGCTCGCTGCCGGGCAGGAGCGTGAACGTGACCTGCGCACACCCGTCATCGCCACCGTCACCGCCGCCGCCACCATCATCGCCACCGCCGCCGCCACCATCATCGCCACCGCCGCCGTCTCCACCTCCGCCGCAGACGATGTAGTCGGGCGATCCGGGCTCGAGCGGTTCGAAGCCCAAACCAGGGGCCCGCGTTTTCACAATGATGAAGTTGGTGGCATTGCCGAGGACCAGACCGTCGGCGTCCAGCGCGTGAACGTGAATCTGGTACCACGTGGACGGCGAAAGTCCCTCAATGACCTCGAACTCGCTCTCCGTCACGTGGATGTTCTCGTGCAGGATGAAGTCGTTGCACGTCGGCTGGAGGCCGCCAAAGTACAGGGGCCCGAGATAGTCCAGGGTGAAGAGGGTATTGCCGTTGGCCTGCCACTGCACGTAAAGCGTCGTGTCGGTGCGGCCGGTCGCGACGAGGTTGCTCGGGTCGGACGCCCATGCGGGGGCGGTCGTCAGCAGCAGCGAAACGAAAGCGGCGATGAATCTCATGGCAACCCCTCTGACCCTCTAGTTGCAGGTGACGTTCGCTTCGACGCTGTTCCCCCACAGAAACCGTCCACCTGGAACGGGACCGTCGACGACGTTCACGAGCACGTTCTGAATGCCGCTAGTTCCGCAGCCGGAGCCCAACCTCGTAGAGGGGATTTGTACGGTGATGGCGCCAGGCGCGGTATTGGGAATGATCATCACGACGGTCCGGAACGGGTCGCCGAATCCAAAGACTTGCACCGTTATTCGACCGCTCGTGATCGGCGTGTTGATATGCATCGGAAGCACCGCTGAACAGTTCTTCTCGAAGCCGGGTGGAATGAACGTACAGGTGACAGTGATCCGCGACATGCTCATGCACGTTCCTCCCGGACCAGGCGTGCAGGAAGCCGGTGCAGGCGTCGGCGTCGGCGGCGTGACGGAGAAGCTCCCGCTCGTGGTGGTGCCCGCTACGCCGCGGTCGTCGGTGTAGTTAACCGTGGCGGTGACCGAATTCATGAGCGTGGACGCCGTCGCGTTGTCGTCGTCGAGGTTGATCCGCCTCGACGTGGCCGTGCCGTTGGCCGCAATCTGCGAGGGCGTGAACGCGTTGGTGATGGGGTCCGACGCGCCGTTTCTCGTGCCGTTGGTGAACGACAGCCTTACGGAGGTGACCGTCGCCGCCGACCGTCCTCCTGTCTCGGCCACCGTGACGGTGACGCCGTACCGAAACACGCCGGTTGACAGTTCCGTCACCGCGCTGATCGTCCTCACCGACAACGTGGCCGCTGACGTCGCGGCGGGAGGATCCACCGTTCCTGGCCCGGCAGGCGCTCCGCTGCTCCCACCGCAGGCAAAGGCGGTCGCCGTCAGCAGCGCGAGGGGCAGACGTCTCATGGACAGGCTGGCCTGGAGATGCGGCTCAGGATTGCAGCACGGCGGGGCTGGCTCAACAGGCAACTGCGCGCAACTGCGCGCGTCTTGAGGGAGAATGGGTCTTCCCATGTCGGGCCCCACCCCCAACGGCCGCGACCGCCTGGATTCCTGGAAGGCGGTCGCCGAGTACCTGAATCGCGACGTCGCCACCGTCCGGCGGTGGGAAAAGACGCTCGGCCTGCCCGTGCGCCGGGTGTCCGGACGGGGCCGATCGGTGTTCGCCTACAGGGAGGAGATCGAGGCGTGGCTAGGGGCAACGCCCTCGACCGCGCGGGCGGTGGATCTTCCGGCGCGACATGGGCGACGCCGCCTCTGGCTGGCCATGGCGATGAGCGTGGCGGCCGCCACCGTGGCGATGCTGGCATGGCGGGGCGGTCTGTCTGGGCCCGTCGGACCTCTCAGCATCGAGACGAGCAGGGCAGGCGTCGTGGCCCGGGATGCTCAGGGACGCGAGCGGTGGCGGCACCTGTTTCCCACCGAGTACGACGCGGCGCTGTCCGAGGTGGCTCCCGCCTCGCGCCTGGTCCTCGGCGAGGACCCGGCCGTCTACGTGGCCACGTCGCATCGCGTGCGCCGCGCCGATGACGTCGTCGAGGGCGGCAGCGTCATGGAGCTCGACCTCGAAGGCCGCGTGCGGCGGTCGTTTGCGTTCGATGACGAGGTGGTGTTCTACGGCACCAGGTACGGCGCGCCGTGGGCGGTCACCACCTTTGCCGTCGAGGGCGCAGGTGCCGCGCGACAGCTTGCCGTGGCGTCGCATCACTGGTTGTGGGATCCGAGCCTCATCACGGTGCTCGACCACAAGTGGAGACGCCGAGCGACGTTCGTCCACGCGGGATGGATCGAGCAACTCCAGTGGCTCGCGCCCGATCGTCTGCTCGTCGGCGGCTTCTCGCATCCGCAGGACGGCGGCATGGTGGCGCTGCTCGATACAACGGCCATGAACGGTCAGGGTCCCGAGCCGGCCGGTACCCGCTACCACTGTGACACCTGCGGGAGCGACCGGCCGCTCCGGATGGTGGTGATGCCGCGCTCCGAGCTGAACCTCGTCACCGCGTCGCGCTTCAATCGAGCCGTCGTCGAAGTCCTCCCGGATCGGATCATCGTTCGCACGATCGAAATCCCCGCGCCCGGAGAGCCCGAAGCCGCCGATGCGCTGTATGAGTTCACGCGAGAACTGGACTTGACAACGGCGTCGTTCGGCGAGCGCTACTGGAACCTCCACCGCGCGCTGGAGGCCGAGAGAAAGCTGACGCACAGTCGCGAGGAGTGCCCCGACCGCGATGGGCCGCGCGCGGTTCTCCTGTGGGAGCCGCACGCAGGGTGGCGGACGGTGCACACCAGGGCCGCCGCGATCCGTTGACGCCCCTGGCCGATTCTCACGTTGACGTCGCGCTCTCACCTGGAGGCTTCGGCCCCCGTGTGTGACTCACAAGCACCCCAGCGTCGCCCTGATGAGACCGGCGGCGGCGATCCAGGTGGCGGCCTGCGCGGGCGGAACCTGCCTGCCGGTCTGGGCGCGAACCTGGTTGATGAACGCGGCCAACTGGTTGCACGACGACGGATCCCGGCTGCCCGCCGCGGCGCCTCTCCGAATCACGGCGTCCAGCAGGCCCCGGGCCTGCCGGACGCCTGCGGCCGTCGTCTCTGCAAGCAGGTCGGACGTCATCTCCGCCGGCGTCTCGACCGGCTCCTCGCCCATCTCCTCGCCGAGCTTGAGCACGAACACGTCCATGTCGCCAGGCGACGTCTCCTGATAGGCTCCGGGCGTGGTCGGGAAGTCGTTGGTGACGGGGTCAGGAGGGAAGCCGGCTGCGATCGTCTGGCCTACCACGTGCACGCCTCCGCTGCCGTCCAAGGCGATGCTTCGTCCTACGTCGCCGCCCGTCCCGCCCCAGTAGGTCGAGAACTGCACGGCCGATCCATCCGCGTCCAGCGTGGCGACGAAGACGTCCTCGTTCCCGCTGCGAGATGACTGGAGCGCACCGGCGGTGGGGAAGTCGTCAGAGTTCGTCCCACCCGTGACGTGCGCGCGTCCGCTGCCCTTCACGGCGATCCCGTACCCCGAGTCCTGCGACGCACCGCCGAGGAACGTGGAATAGATGCCTGCGCCGCCGGGTCCCAGCTTCGTGACGAACGCGTCCCAGCCGCCCAGCAACGCGGTCTGCAGCGCGCCAGCCGATGTTGGGAAGTTCGGAGAGGTGGTGAAGCCGGTGAGATACGCGCTGCCGCCCGCATCGACGGCGACGGCCGCGGCAGGAGGCCCGATTCCCGCGATGCGATTCTCGTCGGCGCTTCCACCGAGGTAGGTGGAATAGAGCCAGGCGGTGCCGGCCGCGTTGATCTTGGTGACGAACGCGTCGTGCCCGCCGCCCGCGACTTCCTGGAGGGCGCTGGCAGTGGGGAAGTCGGCCGACGAGGTGAATCCAGTGACGACGGCGTTGCCTTCGGGATCGACCGCGAGGTTCAGGCCGACGTCGGCGCCGGTGCCGCCGAGGAACGACGAGTAGGCCAGGGCGCCGCCGTCGGGATCGAGCTTCGTGACGAATGCGTCCCGGAACTGATCCCGAAACGGAATGCAGGCGGCGCACGTCCGCTGCGGCGCGCTGTCGGTCACGGGAAAGCCGTTCTGGTTGTTGTAGGTCACGCCGGTGATGTACGCGCTGCCCGCCTCGTCAACGGCAATGGCGTTGGCAGCATCCCCCGGCGCGCCGAACTGCCGCGAGTACACGAGGGCCGTTCCAGCTGGGTCGAGCTTAGTGACGAAGATAGAGCCGCCGCCGCTCTGGACGAGCGTAAACGGGAAGTCGCCGGATTCCGTGTACCCCGTGACATAGGCGTGGCCGGCCGCATCCACCGCAAGGCCGTTGGCCCAGTCCTCTCCGGCGCCGCCGAGGTATGTCGAGTACACGGCGCTCGATCCGTCGGCGGCGAGCTTCGTCACAAACGCATCGCGGAAACCGCCACGCCCCTGGGCTCCCGGGGTCGTCGGGAAGTCCAGGCTGCTCGTGTGTCCCGTGATGTAGGCATGGCCGTCGGCGTCGACGGCGATCGTGCGGCCGCTGCCGAAGACGATGCCCGGCTCGTCAGTGTTCGAGCCACCGAGATAGGTGGAGTAGACGACGACCGGATCGATGATGAGTGGCTTGGTGGCGTCGTACGCCGCGATGTCGAAGCCGACCTGTCGCCCGCCATCGAGGACGTAGCGTCCTTCGACGAGCCGCCTGTCTTCCTTGCCCGGACCGGGTTGGTAGATCGCCGGCCGGCGGATGCGAACGATCTCGTCGCCGTTCAGCCGCGCGACGAGGTCGCCGTCGCCGTCGATGACGAGGTCATCGGCGCCCTCGAGCGCCAGGCGCACCGCCCGCGGATCGGCGCCCGGCGCGACCACGAAGTCGAATTCCAGTTGCCGTCGATTGCCGTAGTAGACGACATCGATGCCGCGATAGACCTCCTCGAGCCGGACGCTGGCGTAGCCGGCGACGCCGGTTCGCCAGCGCATGGGATCGTTGCCGATGAAATAGTTGCTCGACCCGGGCAGCCGATCCGACGGCGTGACGGCGGGATTCGGATTCGCCCCCGTGAGCCGCATGCGGACGACCGCGCGCGGGCGATGGCGTTCGAACGTCAGTGCCACCTCGGTCGGCGTGAGGAACACGGTGTAGCCCTCGCCGCGCGAGGCGAACTTCACTCGTGGGTCGAGCTGACCCTGATTGGCCTCGAACCGCAACGGGAGCGAGCCGTATCGAGCCGCGACGCGAGAGGTCGCCGCGGGTTCGGCCGCGTCGCCATCTCCGCCGCAGGCGGCGATGATGGTCATGCTCACGCCGAGCACAGTCCGACACGTCCAGGAGTCGCGTCTCATTGTTTCCTCCCGAAGCTCATGGCAGTCGACGTGCGCTCACGGCGCGCGCAACGCGTCGATCGGATCAACGCTCGCCGCCATCCGCGCGGGATAGACGCCGAACGTGAGCCCCACGCCCGCTGCCAGCGCCAGCGCCAGGGCCACCGCGCTCGGCGACAGGCTCACAGGCCATCCGGCCGCGAACGCGACGGCCGCGGAGAAGGCCGCACCGAGCGGCAGACCCGCGAGCCCTCCGACGACGCAGAGCAGCGTCGCCTCGATTGCGAACTGGGCCACGACCTCCGCCCGCCGCGCGCCGAACGCACGTCGCACGCCGATCTCCTGGGTGCGCGCCGACGCGCTCGCCAGCATGATGTTCATGATGCCGACGCCGCTGATGAGCAGCGCCAGCCCGCCGATGGCCAGCAGGACGACGTCGAAGGTGCGCTGGGCGCGGAGGCGGGCGCGCAGCAACTCCCTGGGGACGACCACTTCGTACGTGGGCGGGGCGACGCGATGGCGCCGCGCGGCCACGGCCGCGATCACCGGCGCGGCTCGCGCAACGTCATCCGCGTCGCTCAACCGGACCACAATCTCCTGCACGCGATCGAGAGCGTCGCCGCTCCCGAGGCTGACGTCCATCGCTCGCAGCGGCACCAGGAGCGATCGATCGGCGTCGAGGGTCGGGATGGATGGCCGCGGGGCGCCGCTGGCGCGATCCCGGAGCCGTCCCACGATGGCGTACGAGTTGCCGCCCGCGATGATGCGCGAGCCCACGGGATCGGCTGCGCCGAACAACGCGCGCGAGAGGTCGCTGCCGATGACCGCCACGCGGCGCTGCGCACGCTCGTCGGCGGCGATCAGCGGCCGGCCCGTGGCCACCTCGAGCCCGGCCACGTCCCGCCACGAAACCGTGACGCCCGCCAGGAGACCTTCGGCGCGCCTCGACTCCGTGGAGACCTGCACTCGCGCGACGCGCATGGCCGCCACCGCCAGGGCGTCTTCCACCGTCTTCTCGATCACCATCACATCGTCGAGGGAGAGCAGGGGAGCCGCTGGCGGCCGCCGGCCATCGGGCGCCGATGGAGGTGGGACCGCGCGAAGGAACACGTTGTCGATCCCGAGCGCGCCGATCTCGGCCACCGCCGTGCGGCGCGCGCCCTCCGCGATCGCCAGCGCCGTCACGACCGTCGCCACGCCAAACACCAGGCCGACCACCGAGAGCGTGGCGCGGAGGCGGTGCGCCAGCAGCGCGGCGGTGGCCTCCTGCACGAGGTCACGGGGTGACATGCGCAGGGTCCATCGCATCATGGCCTCGCGGGCGCGGTCGGGTCGACGAGGAGGACACGGTCTCCGGCCGCCACGCCCGAGACGAGGGCGGCCAGCGATTCGTTGCTGGCCACCACCTCGACCGTGCGGCGCTCGGGGCGCCCGTTGCGCAGCAGCACGACGTACGGCTCGCCGCGATCGTCGAACAGGGCGTGGACGGGCACGACCGTTGCCCGCGGCAGTCGCGCCGCCTCGATCTCGACGCGCGCGGTCATGCCGGTGCGCAGCCGGGGATCCGACGCCGCGAGCTTCACGGTCACCGGAAAGAACCTGGTGCCGGCTCGTGCCGCGTCCGCCTGCGCCAGCGCACCCACGAATGCGACCGTGGCCCGCAGGCGAAGATCGGGGTAGGCGTCGACACGCACCAGCACCCGCTGGCTCGCCGACACCTTGTGGAGGTCGATCTCGCGGATGCGCGTCTCCACGATGAGCTGCGAGGCATCGGGGATCGCGATGAGCGCCTGATTCGGAAACACTTCGTCGCCGACCTGCGGCTTGCGCTGGTCGCTGCCGAAGAACAGGTCCCGGTAGACGACCAGTCCCGGTCCCTCGGCGCGGATCGTGGCGCGGGCGATCTGGTCGTCGAGCAGGGCGACGCGGGCTCTGATTTCCTCCACGCGGCCGGCGGCCTGGGCCAGCGCGGCCTCGCGCGCCACGGCGCGCGCGGCCGTGGCTTCGCGCTCGCGGTCGAGGGCCTCGCGGGTGGCGTTGAGCTCCGACCGCGCCTGGCTCGTGGCGGCGGGCCGCTCGTACTTCACGAGCGCCCGCAGGCGCGCCGCAGCCAGCCGCTGGCGATCTTCGGCGCGGCGCAGCGCCTGCTCCGCGCGGTCGAGCTCGGCGCGCGTGATGAAGCCCTCGGCAAGCAGCGGCGTCATGTCCTCGAAGGTCGTGCGAGCCTGTTCGAGCTCGCGCGCAGCGTCTGCCGCGGCCGCCTCCGCCTCCACCACCTCGACTGCGCCGCGGCCCGAAATCTGATTGGCGAGGCCGTTCTCGGCCTTGGTGACGTCCTGCCGCAGCACGTCCAGATCGTCGTCCGCGCTCAGCGACTCGATTCTCACCGCCTCGCGCACGCGCACCAGCTCCGCGTCCGCCTGGCGCAGCGCCGCCAGCTCCCGCTCGCGCGTCTGCTCGAACGCCGCGGTGTCGAACCGCGCCAGCACGTCTCCTTCGCGCACCGCCTGCCCTTCAGGAGCGAGCTCGACGAGCTTCGCCGCCGCCCCGGGAATCGTCGACGCGTAGAGGCGGAGCCGCTGCGCGCCGATCGTACCCGTCTCCACGATGGTGTCGACGAACGTCTCGGTGCGCGCGGTCGCCGTGGGCCAGGTGTCGGTCGTGTGCCGCAGCGTGAAGGTGCCGCCGGCGAGGACGGCCATCACCACGCCCGCCGTCGCGACGCCCGTTTCTCGGCGATGAGCGCGAACGAGTCGCGGCAGCCGGAAGGGCAGGGTCATGGCTCGAATCGGGCGGGATCGAGCGTGCCCGTCGCGCGATGGAGCACCAGCCCGGCGAGCGCGCGCTGGACCTGCGCGTCGATGAGTCCCGACTGGGCCTGGAAGAGGTTGGTCTCGGCGTCGACGACGTCGAAGTTCCCCGCAATGCCGCGCTCGTACCGGATCTGCGCGAGGCGCAGCTGGCGCTCGGCCAGTGTCACGGCCTTGGATTGGATCTCGATTGTGCTCGCGGTACGAATCCAGGCCCGGCACGCGCGGCGTACCTCCTCCGCTGCGCGCCGTTCGATGTCGATGGCGGCCTGTTCCGCCGCCCGGACGGACACGCCCGCGGCGGCGGCCGCCGCGGACTCGTCGCTGCGATCCAGGGCGTAGCTCGTCGACGCGCCCACGCGCCAGCCGTTGAACAGCTGCGCGAAGAGTGCGCTCGATGCCGCACCGAGGCCGCGCTGTGTGTATGTAGCGTCGACCGTCACCGGAGGCAACAGATTCCATCGCGCCACGCTCTGGGCTCGCCGGGCATCGGCCACGCGGTCGCGCGCCTCGCGCACGTCGAGCCGCGACCCGAGCGCCATCTGAACGAGGCCGTCCGCCGATTCGGGGACTGCCTCGCAGGACAACCCTGGCAGCGGGGCCGGCGCGATCGCGTCCAGAGGTGGCTGCCGGTCGTCGGCCACCTGCAGGTCGCTGTGGGACGGGCGGCCAAGCAGGAGCTTGAGGGAATCGCGCGCCGTCTCCACGGCTTCCTGGTGGCTCACCAGTTCAGCCTCGGCCTGCGAGGCCAGCAGATCGGCGCGCAGCACGTCGAGCTCGCTGGCCAGCCCAACCCTCGCACGCGCCTCGGACGAGACGCGCAGCCTGACGGCCCGTTCCCGGGACCGCTCGGCGGCTTCGGCCAGGCGCGCGGCGCGCGTGACGGCGACGTACGTCTCCGCGACGGACACCACGAGCTGCTGGCGCGCCTCGCTGTATGCGCGGTCCGCGGACACGATGCCGCGGCGAGCGTCGGTGAGCTCGGCGGTGGCGGCGGCGCCGAAGCCGCGGAGGAGCGGCTGTGAGAGGCTGAACACGTAACCGTTGTCGCGAAGCTCGCTGCCGCCGCGTCCGTAGCGGTACGCGTTGACGTCGAATCGGACATCCGCGCCGGTCGGGAAGCGTTTGCTCACGCCGAGGCCGACGTGGCGCTGCTCGACGCCGGTCGGGTCCGATCCCGCCTGGAAGGCGGGCGTGAGCTTGATGCCGAAGCGGGCCGCGGCCTGGCGCTCGCGAATCACGGCCAGCGTCCGGCCGTCGTCGGGTTGCCGGAGCACCGGGCTGGCCGCGAGCGCCTCGGCGACCGCCTGAGGCAGTGTCAACGGCGCTGATTGTGCGAATGCCAGTGCGCTGTGGGCCAGCACGAGCGACGCCGCCGGTACCAGGACGCGACGCATCGGCCGGTCACTGACCACAACTGATTGGCGGCATGGCAGGCGTGATCGTCACGGCGGCAATCGATGTCGTGATCTGGTTTGGCAGGTAGATGCCCGCCTGGGTCTGCACCGGTGGACATGCGCTTCCTGTCTGGAGGCGCATGTTGATACCTCCGGCGAAGCTGCCCGTCGCAGCGGCGACGAATTGCCCAACGAACTGGCTCGGCGCGGTGACGAGGACATAGCTCGTACCGGGGACGAGCGGCGGCCCCGTGCGCACCTGCATGATTCCGGTGCACGTGCGCGTGTTGTTGAGTGCGCTCGGTGCCGTGCAGCTGAACTGCGATTGTGCCGCGACGAGGAGCTGGGAACTGGAGCCGCCACCGGAACCGCTCGAGCCTGAGCTCGAACCGCTCTGCGAGACCGAGTTGGCGCCCGCCCGCTCGGCCGCATCCAGCCCCACTTTTACCGCAACAGGAATACCGACGCCGGCCGCGACGATTGCGGCGATCGTGCCCGCCCCGATCCCTCCCCCGCCGGCCTGCGGCGGCCCGGCCGGCTGGGAAGGCTGGCTGGGCGCAGGATCGCGAAGGTCGACCGGATCGCCTGCGACAGACCGGGCGCGATACACATAGTCGTTCATGCAGTTCACGGCTGCCGTGGTGCTCCCAATGGCCAGGCTCGTGGACTGCGAGGTCCAGCCCTGGAAGAGGTCGCGGGCGTCCCGCACGCGATTGATCGCCCCCTGCGTCCCCGAGTCGGCGAGCGACTCGATCCATCGGCGAAGCGCCTGGTTCTGCCTCATGGCGAAATCGAAGATGTTGCAGCCGCTGCCCGGCGTGAGGCACCGGAGCAGGTCCTCCATCGTGACGCCGTAGACCTGCGCTACTGAATCCCAGGCGGTGATTCGTGCCCGGTAGTCCTCGACTTCGGCGGCGCGCGCCAGCGTCGGAGGGGTCGTCGTGTCCAGAACGATGTCCTTGGCGTCGCCGATGACGACATCGATCGTGCTGTCGACGGCAAAATCAAGGCTCTGTCGTTCGATCTCCTGTTGAAGCGCCTGCGCTCGGCTCTGGAACTGATCGAGCTGCGCCACGCAGTCCGTACCGGCCTGGGCCGGCTCGGCCGTCCCTCCCGCGTGCGCGCGTGCGAGGGTCGAGACGATCCCCAATGGAACGACGGCGGCGATGGTTGGAATCTTGGCAGCCATGGAGTCCTCTCTCTGTGTTCCAGCGCCCGCTCCGGGCCGAATCAGCGGCGCGAGCCAGCCGGCGCGGGTCCCGGAAGCCCGCATTCGCTGCTGAAGATGCGCCGCCTTTCCACGGGCGTCGACGCCTTCTCCCTCATCTCGGCGATGGCTTCGTCAGGATCCATGACTCGAATGACGACCCGAGTGATGAATCCTTCCCCGGACTGATGAATCCTTCCCCGGACGCGCGAAGGTAGTACGTTCTCCACAGCACTCTTTGCCTCCCGCCTCCGTTGAACTGCCGGGGCCACCTCACTAGTAGCCGGGGCCGACCGGCCGGTCTAGGACGTTCTTGCGGTCCACCTCAGTTCGTCATCCGGGGAAGTGTCGATACGCTCGATGCTTTCGCGTACTGAACCGGCGTCACGCCCCAGCAGCGGTTGAAGTGCTTTCCAAGATGGCTCTGGTCGAAAAAGCCCACGTCGATCGCGCGCGGCTCGACGCCGGCTCGCAGTGCTCGGCGCGCCGCAGCCGCCCGGAGCTGCGTCTGGTACGCGTGCGCCGAAATCCCGTACGTTCGAGTGAAGACGTGCGCGAAATGGAACCGGCTGAGACGGCTGACCGCCGCGAGGTCGGCCAGGCGGACCGGCTCCGCGACGTGGGCCTCCAGGTACTCACGCGCGCGGCGCACGCCAGGATGGACGCCAGCCGGCGGGCGCGCGGGCGCGCGCTCCGCGCAGGTCTCGAGGATCAGGCGCAGACACACGGCCAGCCTGCTTTCCTGCTCGAGGACGGGCGCCCCATGCCTCAACGCGTCGTAGAAGCGGCAAAAGGCCGCGAGCAGCGCCGGATCGGCCGTCAGCGCAACTCTCAGATGCGGCACGGCGGCGCCGCCCAACTCCGAGGCGGCGTCACACAGGAGGGACGGGTCGAGAAACGCGACCCAAAAATTCAGCGCCCCGCTCACGCGCGTATTGACGTGCGGCTCGCCGGGTTCCTCGGCACTGACCACGCCCACCCGGTACGTGAACTCGCTGTGGCGATACCGCCA
Organism: Acidobacteriota bacterium; assembly: GCA_016210845.1. GTDB lineage: Bacteria > Acidobacteriota > Vicinamibacteria > Vicinamibacterales > UBA2999 > JACQTK01. The sequence continues at coordinate 19,326 of JACQTK010000226.1, forward strand.
CGAGGCACAGGAGGTGGGCGTGTTGCCGCCGCGCGAGGGAGGGACGACGCAAAACGTGTAGGTGTCTGGAATCGTGCGCCAGATTCGTCCCGAGTGCTGCGCCACCATCAGCTCGAGACCGGGAAGCGTCGACGCGCGCCAGAACCTGATCTTCTCGCGGGGCGCCCGGGAGTCGAGTGCGCCAACCTCCACAGCCGCTGTGGGTTGCACCTCCGTCCGGCCTGGTGGGCGAGCGAGGACAGTCCCTGGCGTCACGCTGAGAACCCCCGTTGAAGGTGCGCCGAGGATGCGTGTACGCTACCGGGCAGCTCAATCGGCAAATGCGGGCATAAGCGCCCATCGGCGGACTCTCATGGCTCACGCGCCTGGAAACGGGGCGGACCGTCTGGATTCCTGGAAGGCCATCGCCGTCTACCTGCATCGCGACGAGCGGACGGTCCGACGATGGGAGCGGCAGCTGGGACTGCCGATCCGGCGAGTGCCCGGCGGACGCGGCACCTCGGTGTTCGCGTACACCTCCGAGATCGAAGCCTGGCTCAAGGCCACGCCGCCGCCTGCCTCTCCACCAAGGGTCATGCGTCCGGCCTGGCGGGTTCCGACAGTGGTCCTCGGTTGCGGGCTGCTCGCCGTGGGCGTGGTCTGGCGGGTGGTGGCGGACTCGACCGCGTATGCGCCGCCCGTGCGCGTGGAGGTGACGGCCTCGGGCCTCGTGGCCCGCGACGCCGTGGACGCCGAGCAATGGCGGTATGCGTTTCCCACCGAGGAGCGAGTGTTCCTGCTCGACCACCGGCCGACGGCCGTCGTCGACGGCGGGAGCCCCGCCGTCTTCGCGGCGACGGCGTTTCGCCTCCGCCGAGCCGACGATGCCGTCCAGGGGGTGGTGTCTCAGTCAGGGTGAGTGACTGATGCTCAGCCTTCTTCGTGGGTGTCGTTCCAGCATTTTGAATGAGAACCATCGGGCTGGGATTCAGTCCCGGAGATGGGCATCGCCGACGCCGCTGAAACCGTGCGACTGATAACAATCAGATCGTTAAGCTGGTAAGGCTCGCCGCATTGGACGCATCGCCCATTGCGTTCGGCGACCGTCACGTCACCATCTGACCGCTTGCCCCTAGGCGATGGACGCGGCGGTGACTGTGGCTCCCTTGGCTTCTTCGGGTCGTAAATCATGGCTTGGTCTTCCCTGAGAAATGTTATGCTTAGCGCAAAGCATATGCCCAAGGGTCCCAAAGGTCAAAAGCGCCCTGCCGATGTTATCTCGAACGCTGTGCGCGTGATGAAGATCGCCACGGGCGAAATCGAAGAGTCTGATGTAACGGTTACATCTGGGGGCAAGAACAAGGCAGCAATGGAGCTTGGCCGGAAGGGTGGCCTGGCCAGGGCGAAGAGTTTGAGCAAGGCGCGCAGGGTCGAAATAGCGCGGAAGGCTGCTAAAAAACTATGGAGGACGCGGAAAGCCTGACCGCTCGACGAGTTAAATCGGCGCTTGCCTGGGCCGTTTCAAGAACCTCACCGGCGCTCCGTAGGCATCACAATTCACGGCCTCGACGTCGTTATGTTCAATGTCCTCAAGCCTTCCAAGTTTGCTCGTCCATGAACCAGACGATAGCTGCCTCGCCATGTGTGTTGGCATACCTGATGGGAGCGCGAAGATCGCGACCTTCTCATATCCATCTTCCAGCGTCGAGTCCACGCACGGTACATAGCCAAACATCCCAAAGACCTCAACGAATGCGTCGATTGTCTGGTCGCGCCTGACGCCTGGGGGCCAATATCCATCTGGATGCGGCCACCAGATGTCGCGCGGAGCAATATTCGCTGCCCAACAGATACAGTTGTACTTTTGGTTTCGGTGACTGGTATAACGGTGTTCAGAATGCCTGAGACGCGGGAAGATCTTCTTCAGTCTCGTGACAGGCATTTAGCAATGGGATCAGAGAATGCCGCGCTCAAGACCCCATCGCAGCCAAGCGTCTCTCATCTTGTGCATGTTGCCCGCATCTTCCGGGCGCACAGGATTCTGACCGGTTATTGCTCTCAACGCGACGAACCAGAAGTCGGGCTGTTGTCCCAACCGCCGGAGAATAAAAGGCAGCGCTGCCGGTCCCAGACCGATAATTCGCAGGTAGTTTGAATTCTGAGCCGCCTGCGACGGCGATGATAGATGCGCTGTTTCGCGCGCCCATCGGCCAGCAAGTTCATTGAACGTTCTGGCTAGTTCATGCCCTGCAACGATTCGTGGGATACGTCTCCTCGTTCGTTGGACTTGGCCTAGATACTGGCGTTCGAGTACGGCTATCTCCCTTCCGCGCTTTCCGCGGTAGGCAACGAGATTGGACGAACGCTGCTGCTCGGGCAGCCATCGCTGCACATCTGAGAGCATGGGGTGGCGACATGAGTCCGTAATCATTGCTACGCCCTCAGTCAGTCTGAATCGATCGGTTCAAGTTGAGCTCTTGTTAGGAACCGATGCAAGGTCTCAGTCTTGGCTTTTGCGCGTTCCAGGATCTCACTGAGCGTGTCCAGATCGTCACGGTCGAGAGCGACGAAGAAGCTGCGCAAAGCTGGGCCGTGATGGTATGTCAGCCTAAGCGTATTGACGATCACTGCTGTGCTGGGCGGAGACAAGACATCAGAACCGAACACTGGTCTGACGTCGGTGATTACCCTCGCCTGACAAAACGTGTTTTCATTCTCGATGCGCAACGACCGCGCTTTAGCTGGCGTGTCAATGCTACGTATAGCAAGCAACGCTTTGAGCGTCCCTCGCAATGTCTGTTGTTCCGTCTCGCTCAAAACGACGTCGTCACCGACGCCCATTGCCTCAGCGACATCCGCGATGAACCGCTCTGTCGGGATTTCGGCCACGGCCTTCACGACGGCGAGTTGGCGCAGGGATTCCACAATAGTCCTAACGTCTCCCGACTCGATCGTTTTGATCTGTTGAGAGGCCTCTGACACGAGATCATCAAGACTGATGCTTAGGGAGGCTTTCTCTAAAAGTCTGACAAGTTCCGTGACAGAGCCAGCATCCAGTCGCGCCAGCTGGGCGAGAGCCGGTCGCGCTTCGTCGGGTATGTTCAGGTTCGGCATTAGGCGCAACCAGACCGCCGGCTGGTCCTTCGGTCTGAGGTCTGCTACGTGATACTAGCATCTCTAGCCGCAATCTCGGGTCGGGCCTAAAGTTCAGATCCGGGGCTCACCCTCCTGACATGAACACCAATCCCAATTTAACTGACACTATTTACTTGACGCTAAGCATAAAAGTTCATATCATCAGGGACATGAACAAGCTGCCTGTTGCCAAGCGCGCCCAGGTCCTCTCGCTGCTCTGCGAGGGGACCTCGATGCGGGCCGTGTCCCGGCTGGCCGACGTGTCGATCAACACGGTCACCAAGCTACTTGTTGATGCTGGCCGGCTCTGCGCGGCCTTCCACGACGATCAGGTGCGCGGCGTGAAGGCGCAGCGGGTTCAGGTGGATGAAATCTGGAGCTTCACCTACGCGAAGGCGAAGAACGTTCCGAAGGCGAAGAAGGCGCCGGTTGGTGCGGGTGATACGTGGACGTGGACCGGGCTCGAGGCGGACTCCAAGCTGATCGTCTCGTGGCTCGTAGGGCCGCGTGATGCGGGCTCGGCTTTCACGTTCACCAGCGACCTGAAGGCACGCTTGGCGAATCGCGTCCAGCTCACGTCCGATGGCCTCAAAGTTTATGTGGATGCGGTCGAGGATGCCTTCGGGGCTGATGTCGATTACGCGCAGCTCGTGAAACTATACGGGCCGTCCGGCGAGAATGAAACGCGCTACAGCCCGGCGAAGTGCATCGGCTGTCTCTCGAAGACGGTCACGGGCGACCCGGCCCCGAAGTACATCTCCACCAGCTACTCGGAGCGACAGAATCTCACGATGCGGATGCACATGCGCCGATTCACCCGGCTCACGAACGGCTTTTCGAAGAAGCTGGAGAACCACGTCCACATGGTCGCCCTCTACACGGTCTTCTACAATTTCACTAAGATCCACAAGACGCTGCGGGTGACCCCGGCGATGGAAGCGGGCCTGACGGATCGCCTGTGGAGCATGGAAGACGTAGTGCGGCTACTCGAAGAGGTTGAAGCGCCACAGCCTGCGGCTCAGTCAAACTGAGACACTACCGTCCAGGGCGGCCAGTTGCTGTGGCTCACGCTACGGGGCGCGCTCGAACGGACGTTCTCCTTCGACGACAGCGTCAGCTTCGGTGCCGGCGACTACCGCGCACCCTGGGGCATCACCGATTTCGAGGTGGACGAGCGGACTGGAGTGCGCCGCGTCGCCGTATCGGCGCATCACTACACGTGGTGGCCCAGCCTCGTCACCGTCCTCGACGACGGGTGGCGACGGCGAGGCACCTTCGTACATGCGGGCTGGATCGAGAGGGTGCACTGGCTGTCGGCAGAGCGCCTGCTCGTGCTGGGATTTTCCGAGGCACTCGACGGCGGGATGGCCGCCATTCTGGACGTCAACGACCTCGACGGCCAGTCGCCGGCGCCTCCCGACAGCCCGTTCTTCTGCGCGAACTGCGGCACCGGCCGGCCGCTGCGCTACATCGTCATGCCGCGGTCCGAGGTCAATCGCGCCTCGTCATCGCGCTTCAACCGCGCACGTGCGGATCCGGTTGGCGAGCATTTCGTGGTGCGCACGATCGAGGTGCCGCAAGGTGTCGGCGATGCCGCCGACGCGTTGTACGAGTTCTCACCATCGTTCGACCTGCTCTCCGCCTCCTTCAGCTCCCGCTATTGGGAGATCCACCGTACGCTCGAGGAGCAGGGGAAGATCGCTCATTCTCGCGAGGAGTGTCCGGACCGCGACGGGCCGCGCGAGATTCTCGTGTGGGAGCCGGGAGCCGGCTGGAACACGCTCACAGCCCGTTGATGAACAGCTTACTGGCTCCCCCGACAGGCAGTGGGGTCGTCCCGCGGTTGAGCCGTGCCGGTCATCGTGAACCTGAACCGGAAGCTCACGGCGCTGGTACCGGTGGAGCGGAAGTAATGGATTTGGCAACGGCTGATGCCTGGTGTCTGGGAGTCGGTGCCTGGCGGCACATTCGGAGACAGCGGCCCCTCGACATGCTCGATGGTGCCGGCCACTGGACCTCCAGGGACGTTGGACTCACGGCCAGGCTGTTGGTCGGCGGGCAATCGGGCGGCGTTGGCGACGGCGGACATGCCGAATCAAGAGCCGGCACCGTGTCCGTGGGTCCTGTTGGTCCCGTGGCGCTCGAGCCGCGATCGCCGCATGCGATCGTCACGGCAATCGCGACTGCCACGACAGCGCACTCCGTCAGGACGACGACGCCTCGCTCCGGCATGCGGTCGCTCCGGGCCATGTTGATGGTCTCCTGAGGATGCGGGTACGCTGGGCGGCAGCTCAAGCGACAAATACGGGCATAAGCAGCCATCGGCGAGATTGGCCATGGCCAGGAGACGTGACATGTGGAGCCGCCGCGCATTCCTTCGGGCCTCCGGTGCGCTCGGCGCGGGCGTGGTCGCAGGTCGCCCGCACGGCCTCGACACGATCGCCCAGGCGACGGCATCGGTGTCGGGCCAGTCGCCGGACGCCGTCGCGCAGGATGAAAGGTACTGGCGCGAGATTCGGCAAGCCTTCGTGCTCGATCCGGATCTGATCAACCTGAACAACGGCAACAGCTCTTCCAGTCCCGAGATTGTCCACGACGCTTTCGCTCGGCATCTCGATACCTCCAACCTTCTGCCCGTCTACCATCGCGGCCGCCTCGAGCAGACGTTCGAGGCCGTGCGCCGCGAGCTGGCGAGCGAGTTCGGGTGCGATCCGCAGGAGCTGGCCTTCACCCGCAACGCCACCGAGGCGCTGCACATCGCGCAGATGGGCGTGGACCTGCAGCCGGGCGACGAGGTGGTGACCACCGATCAGGACTACCCGCGGATGCTCTGGGCCTGGGACCAGCGCGCGCGGCGCGATCGGATCGTCGTGAGGCGGATGCAGTTTCCGGTGCCGACGACGGGGGACGATCTCGTGCGGCGATTCGAGCAGGCGATGACGCCGCGGACCAGGGTATTCCACTTCTGCCACGTCACCAACGTGACAGGACAGCTCTTTCCCGTGCGGGAGCTGAGCCGGCTGGCACGCGAGCGTGGCATCGTGACGATCGTCGACGGTGCGCAGGCGGCCGGCCACTTCCCGTTCAGCCTCCGCGAGCTCGAGTGCGACTTCTACGGGACGAGCCTGCACAAGTGGCTGATGGCGCCGCACGGCACGGGATTCCTCTTCGTGCGGCGCGACCGCATCGCATCCACCTGGCCGCTGATGCCAGCCGTCGCGAGCATGGGCGGCGACGTCCGCAAGTTCGAAGAGGTGGGCACCCAGCCGGCAGCCGCGCGCGCGGCAATCGCCGACGCGCTCGCCTTCCATCGCGCCATCGGCGCCGAGCGCAAGGCCGCGCGGCTGCGCTACCTGACGCTCCGCTGGGCGGATGCCCTGAAGGCGCACCCGCGCATCAGGATTCTGTCGAGCCTCGAGCCGCGGGAGACCTGGGGGCTCGCGATGGTGGCCATCGACGGCGTGGACTCCCGGGCGCTCGCGCAATCGCTGTTCGACGCGCACCGCATCGTCATCCCCGCCATGGTCACGCAGGGATTGCCGGGGCCCGTATTCGATTTCGAGGGGCTGCGCGTGACCCCGCAGGTCTACACGTCGCTCGAGGAGATCGACGCGTTCGTGGGGGCGGTGAGGGAAGTGCTCGTGTAGGGCCGACCTGAAGGTCGGCCCCTACATCTTCTGGCTAAAGGTCGGCCCCTACATCTCTCGACGACGTCTCCCGACCCCTGAGGTCGGCCCTTCCTCAACGCACCGGCACGACGATCGTCTGCCAGCTGCCGTCCGGTGTCCAGTGCTGCACCTCGAGGCCGCGCAGCTCCGGGCAGTCCTCGGCGCGATGGTCGAGCTTGCCTTCGGCTTCGAGCAGCCGGTGCCATTCCCAGAAGGAGTCGCTGAATCGCGCCCGGTGGAGACGCAGGTCGGGTGAAAGCTCGTAAATCGTGGCGGCGATCTCGGGGCCGGCGTTTTCCAGTACGTGCACCTGCACCGTCCCATCCACGAACGTCACCACGGCCGGCCCGTCGCCGGGAAACGTCCGCGCACGGCTGATGTCCGTACGGGGAAAAACGACGTACCGGAGGGGATCGCCTGGCGGGCAGCTCAGACACTCCATCGGGCTGCCGGGCGGCTCGGGAGAACGTCCGGTCGGGTTCGCGGCGTCCAGCACCGCGAAGAAATAGGCCTGCCGGCTGTTGCTCACCCCGGTTACGAACAGGTGACGGCCGTCGATCGATGGCGTCGCAGCACGAATCCATCCGGCGTTGACGTACGTCCCGAGGCGCTTGCCGTCGCCGTTGAGGGTGATGAGCAGAGACGGCCACCAGGTGAAGTGGTGGACGGTCCACGCGATCCGTGCCTCGCCGGCCGCGCGATAGACCGTCAAATCGGCGCCAACCCACGGGGGCCCATACTCCTGGTCCCGAAAGCTCAGGCGATCGTCGACGGTCGCGGACCACTGCAGCCTGCCATCTGTGGCGAAGCGAACCAGCTCGCCGGCGCTGCGGTTCGACGGCCGATCCCGCAACTCCAGCGACGCGAGCAGGTCTACCCGTCCGTCGGCGTCGACATCACCGATGTGGCTCCACCGTGTCTGCGGGGCGCCCAATTCCGTCGTGTCGAAGCGATGGGTCCAGCGCGTTCGGCCAGTCGCGTCGAGCGCGCGAAGCTCGTTGGCAACGATGGCGAGATCGGTGGGGGCGTCCGCCTCCCCCCGCAGCGTCCACGCGGTCGTGGCTCCCGCAATTACCAGGAGCGCGCCTGCCGCGCCCGCCAGGAACACACGTCGCCGGCGGGTGTGGCCATCCTGCGCGCCGGGCAGATCGGCCAGATCGCCGGTCTGCGAAGCGCGTACGGTGGAGGGCTCGTCCCCGCCGGTTTCAGCCGGTCGCTGCGCCAGCCAGTCATCGAGTTCCTGGGTGTAGGCGAAGACGCGCGGAAGCCGCCCGCCGGGGACACGGTGCACCGGGAGGCCGCGGTCCTGCTCCCAGCGGATGACGGTGCGGATGTCCCGGCGTAAGTACCGGGCAATCTCCTTCCACGAATCCAGGCGGGACGGATCGGTCATCGGGTTGTGGGGTGTGCCGCTATTGTAACCGCGCGGGATTGTCGGCGGCGCTCCGCAGGATTTTCCCCGCGCCGCAACGGTTCGTCATCTTCTGACACAGATTGCCAATTGCTGAGGCGGCGACCCGTTTGCTCAGATCCACCACGGCATTTCACGGGGACCTAGGCAAACGGGAGGCCGGACATGCGGTATGGATGGACGTCGATCGGGCGGGCCGCGGGCCGCACAGGACGGGCGCGGCTCTTGACGCTTGGCCTGCTGCTGACGACAGCGTTCGTTCAGAACGGCGCCGTCCAAGGCACGTGGACAGCGAAGGCGGCAATGCCAACGCCGCGCCAGTTCCCCGCCGCCGGGGTCGTCGACGGTCGCCTGTACGTGGCCAGCGGCAACGACAACCAGTGGCATGGGGCGTGGTTCCGCGTAGCGACGCTGGAGATCTACGACCCGGTCCTGGATAGTTGGAGCACCGGGGCGTCGATCCCGATCCCGCTCTATGCGGCAGGCTCGGGGGCCATCGGGAACAAGCTGTACGTCGCCGGCGGCCAGCCGTGGCCCCAGGTGTCGGGCGAGAACATCAACATCAAGAAACTGCAGATTTACGACGCCACCACCAACCAGTGGTCGGAAGGGGTGTCGATGCCCGCGGGCGTTGGCGGCATGGCGAGTGCCGTGTACGACGGCAAACTGTACGTGGCGGGCGGCCGCAACGCGAGCAATTCAGCCAATATCGCCAATCTCTACATCTACGATTCATCGACCCAGACCTGGAGGGCCGGGGCCTCCATGAGCACCGCGCGCCAGGGCGCCGGCGCGGCGTTTCTGGACGGCCGGATGTACGTGGTCGGCGGACACAACGGCTCCGTCCTGGCCACCGTGGAAGCCTACGACCCGAGCGCAGGCCCGCTGGGCAGCGATGGTCTGCTCTTGGGTGCCTGGACGACGAAGGCGCCACTGCAGACGGCGCGCTGGGGCGTTACCGCCGCCGTGGTCGACGGGACGCTCTACGCAGTCGGGGGAAAGGATGCCAGTGCGAATCTCGCCGTCGTCGAGGTCTACGACCCGACAGCCGGTCCGCTCGGCAGTGACGGCCTGCCCATCGGCGCCTGGACGGTGGTCGACCCGATGCCGGCGGCGCATTTCATGGCCGCCGCGGACGTGATCGACGATGTCCTCTACGTTGCTGGAGGCCAGACGACCGGTGACGCCTTTACGGGCGCCAATCACGCGTTCGCCCCCGTTCCAGCCGACACCTCGCCGCCGACACTGGCGCTTCCAAACCTGGTCACCGCTGAAGCGACGTCGGCCGACGGGGCGATTGTGACCTACGTTGCCTCGGCCACCGACGATGTCGACGGCCCGGTGACCCTCGAGTGCCAGACGGACGCGACTCCGCCGGTTGCCGTTCAGTCCGGCTCGCTGTTCCCGCTTGGCACCACGGTCGTCAACTGCAGCGCAACCGATGCCGCTGGCAACAGTGCCGAGGGCAGCTTCGAAGTGCGGGTCGAGGACACCACGGCGCCGAGTTTCAGCGGCGTGCCCTCGGACATCACCACGCCCGCCACCTCGCTCGGCGGCGCCGCCGTCTCGTATGCGACGCCGACCGCGAGCGACGTTGTGGACGGCACGGTTCCGGTGAGCTGCACGCCGGCCTCGGAGTCGACGTTCGCCATCGGCACGATCACCGTGACCTGCACCGCGACCGATGCCGCGACCAATTCGGCCTCGACCACGTTCACGGTGACGGTGACCAAGCTGAACCAGACGATCACGTTTGGGGCGCTGGCCGACAAGGTCTTCGGGGACCCCGATTTTGCGGTCAGCGCGACGGCCAGCTCGGGCCTGGCCGTGAGCTTCAGCGCGGCTGGGGAGTGCACGGTGAGCGGTGCCTCGGCACACGTGACGGCTGCGGGCACGTGTACGATCACGGCCTCCCAGGCCGGCGACAGTCATTACAACGCCGCGCCGAACGTGTCGCAGAGCTTCGCGATCGCAGAACCTGCGCTGAATTTCGTGGCGGCGGTGCCGGTGCCGTCGGACACGCGGCTGATCGCCGCCAACAGTGTCACCCACCGAGCGTATGTGGCCGTTGGAAGCGGGTTTACCTCGTCGACGTTCAAGGTGTCGGTCATTGAAGGAACCAGTGACGTCGCCGACATTCCGGTGTCTGCCGGGAGCACCGGACCAACCTGGGTCGCGGTGAACGAGGCGACCAACCGGATCTACGTGAATCACACCGGCGCCAACTTCGCCACGGCGATCAACGGTGCGAGCAATTCCGTCATCGGGACGTTCAGCACAGGCCAATACCCCGAGGGCATCGTCACGAATCCATTGACGAACAGGCTGTACGTCGCCAATACCAACAGCGGGAACGTGCAGGTGTTCAACACCGCGAACGATGCCAACTCGGTCGTGGCCACGATTGCCATTCCAGGCTCCGGGGCCGGCATCACGAATCTGTATCTGGCGATCATTCCGGGGGCGAATCGGCTGTTCGTGACCGCCCCCGGGCTCAAGAGAGTGTTCGTCGTCGACACGACGAGCAACTCCGTTGTGACGAGCGTCGCCACGCCATTCAGCTCCTATTTCATCGCGGCACATCCCGTGACCAACGAGCTGTATCTCACGCTCTCCGGCGACCCGCATGTGCTCGTCCTGGACGGGTCGACCGGTGCCGAGATCGCCTCGATACCCGTGAGCGGCCCCGCCCAGGGCCTGGGCGTCAATGCCAGGTCCAATCGAATCTACGTGACGACGACCGGCGCGGATGCGAGCAAAGTCACGGTCATCGACGGCGCGACGCACAGCGTGGTGGGGACGAGCACCGACCTCGGATCGCCGCTCGACAAGATCGCGTTCGACAAGTCGTACGGACGCGTGTACGTCACGACCACCTCGAGGACGGTCGCCTTGCTCGACGATCCGGAGACGCCGCCCGATTCGACCCCGCCCGTCATCAGCGACGTGCCCGCCGACATCATGGTCCCCGCCACGTCATCGAGTGGTGCAGCGGTCTCCTACACGGCGCCGACGGCTGTCGACGATGTGGACGGAACGGTGCCGGTCGTGTGTACGCCGGCCTCGGGTTCGGTGTTCGGCATCGGAACGACGGAGCTGACGTGCACGGCCACCGATGCAGCGGCCAACTCGGCGTCGGCAACCTTCGACGTCACGGTCACGAAGCTGAGCCAGACGATCGCGTTTGGTGCGCTCGCGGACAGGACGTACGGAGATGCTGACTTCACCATCGGTGCGACGGGGAGCTCCGGGCTGCCAGTGAGCTTCACCGCCGCCGGGAGTTGCACCGTGACCGGGAGCACGGTGCATCTGACTGCCGCGGGAAGCTGCACGATTACCGCGTCGCAGTCCGGCAACGCGACCTACGAGGCGGCGCCTGACGTGTCGCAGACCCTCAGCATCGCGAAGGCCACGCTCACGGTGACGGCCAGCGACGCCTCGCGCGTCTACGGCGCGCCGAACCCGGCGTTTGCCGCCTCGTACGGCGGATTCGTGAACGGCGACACGCTCGAGACGAGCGGCGTCACGGGATCGCCGTCGTTCACGACGACGGCCACGAGCACCAGCGCGGTGGCGTCGTACGCGATCGCGCCGGGCATAGGTTCGCTTGCCGCGAGCAACTACACCTTCACGTTCGTGAACGGCACGCTGACGGTGACGAAAGCGAGCACGACCGTCGTCGTCGCATCCAGCGTGAATCCGTCCACGTACTCGGATTCGGTCACGTTTGCGGCTACGGTCCTGCCCGTGGCGCCGGGAAGTGGGATTCCGTCAGGGAACGTCCAATTCACCGAGAACGGCATCGATCTGGGAGGGCCCGTCGGGCTTTCGCCGGCGGGCATCGCGACGTTCACCACATCCACGCTGCCGGCAGGGTCACATGTCATCGAGGCCGCGTATCTCGGCGATTCGAACTTCCACGGCAGCACCTCCGGCCAGATTACGCAAACCGTGAACACGGCGGCGACGCTCACGAGCCTTACCGCCAATGTGAATCCGTCGACCTTCGGGCAGCCGGTGACGCTCACGGCGACCGTGACGAGGTTCATGTGCCTCCCGTCACCGTCGGGGTTGATCACGTGGCTGCGCGGCGAGGGGAACGCCGCCGATTCAGAGGGCGGCAACAACGGGACGCTGGTGAACGGTGCCATGTTCACCCAAGGCATCGTCGGGCAGGCGTTCAGCTTCAACGGGACGAGCGCCGTCGATCTGGCCAGCGCGCCAGCGGTGTCCAGTACAGGGAGCTGGACGTACGACCTGTGGGTCAAGGTGACGTCATCCACGAATGGCAGCTACTTCGTCGACCGCACAGCCGAGACGCTGGGACTGGCGAGCTTGACCCAGGATAGCGGCCGCTTTGCCTTCCAGGTTCGCTACGACGACGGATCAGGACTCACCAACATCCTCGGGAGCCCGGTCGAGACAGGCGTGTGGACGCACGTCGCCATGGTGCGCGACCGGGAAGCGGCGCTGTTCCGCCTGTACATGAATGGCCTGCAGGTTGCCAGCGCGCCTGACAACGGAAAGGCGCTGACGCCGGCGGCCCCGAAGCTCGGACACCACGATCTGTCGAATCTCGGCGGCTTCACGGGATCGATCGACGAGTTCCGCATCACGAGTCGCGCGCTCTCCGCGGCGGAGGTTCAGAGCATCGCCGACGCGGGCGGCGCCGGGACCTGTGTGGGCGAGGAAGGCGGCGGCGGGCCCGTTGCCGAGGGCACGGTCGTCTTCAAGGACGGCGACACGGTGTTGACTGATCCGCTATCACTCGACGCGGCCGGACAGGCGAGTGCCGAGCTGCTGGGCCTGGACGCGGGCGACCACACGATTGCCGTCGAATACAGCGGCAGCTCCAACTTCAACGGCAGCAGCGGCTCGAGTACGCACACGGTGAACAAGGCCGCCGCGGCGGTCGTCGTCAACGGCTTCACCGGGGTGTACGACGGCGCGGCGCACGGGGCCAGTGGCACGGCCACGGGCGTGAACGGCGAAGACCTGAGCGCACTGCTCGACCTGGGCGCGAGCTTCACGGACGTGCCGGGCGGGACGGCGCAGTGGACGTTTGCCGGGAACACCAATTACGCGCCAGGCAGCGGTGACGCGACGATCACAATCGTCCAGGCGAATCAGACGGTCGCGTTCGGCGCACTCGCAAACAAAACGTACGGCGATTCGGATTTCTCAACCAACGCGACCGCGAGCTCGGGTCTGCCTGTGAACGTCGCGGCCGCCGGGAACTGCACGGTCACGGGTAGCACCGTGCACATCACAGGAGCGGGGAGCTGTACGATCACAGCCTCCCAGGCCGGCAATCTCAATTACAGCGCGGCGCCGGACGTATCGCAGGGGTTTGCGATTGCAAAGGCGCCCACGACGGCCACGCTGACATCATCGCAGAACCCGTCAGCCTTCGGTCAGCCGGTGACGTTCACCGCGATTGTGAGTGCGTCCAATCCGTTCGCGGGCACACCGACCGGGACAGTGCAGTTCGCCGTCGATGGTGCGAACCTCGGCGGCGCGGTCACGCTCGTCGATGGTGGTGGTGAAAGTGCGCCGACGGCGACCCTGAGCGCCGGCACACACGTCGTGACGGTGACGTATGGCGGCGATGACAACTTCGCCTCGGCGATGCTCACAGGGACCGCCGCGTTCACATTCACCGGTTCGATGTCATTGACGCGGTACTGGCATACGGCCACCCGTGTGCACAACGGGATGGTGCTGATCGCTGGAGCGTATGATGCCGACACGGGCGCGATCTCCAGCACACACGCGACCGCGGAACTCTACGATCCGGCGGCAAGCCTGTTCTTGTCAACGGGCCACCTGTCGACGCCGCGTTACAGCCATACGGCAACGCTCCTGAACGACGGAACCGTGCTGCTCGCAGGTGGCAACGGCGAAGGTTTGGAAGTCCTCTCAGGGGCTGAGATCTACGATCCGGCCACAGGCCAGTTCTTGCCCACTGGTGGGCTCTCCGTCCCACGAGTGTTCCACACGTCAACGCTGCTAAACGATGGCAGGGTGCTGATCGTCGGCGGGACGGATGTCAGCGACGGCAGCCAGATCCTGTCGAGCGCCGAAATCTACGACCCGACGACCGGCACCTTCACGACGACGACAGGCGACCTTGCCACAGCGCGGTACGCGCATAGCGCGACCTTGCTGAGCGACGGAAGGGTGCTGATTACGGGTGGCTACGGAGGCACCTCGCTCGCCAGCGCCGAGCTTTATGACCCTGCCACAGACCAGTTCTCTCCTACGGGCGGGCTTACGGTGGGGCGCCTGGTCCACACCGCCACCCGACTGAACGATGGGACGGTCCTGGTCGTGGGTGGCTTCAGTCACTCGTCGTTGTACTTGTCGAGCGCCGAGATCTACGACCCGGTCAGCGGTGAGTTTTCGGCGACGGGGAGTCTCGGCGAGCCGCGTATTGCCCACACTGCGACGCTGCTGAACGACGGCTCGGTATTGATCGCGGGAGGTGGCCCAGCCCCTCTGGACACCGCCGAACTCTACGATCCGGCGGCGGGGCAGTTCTTGGCGACGGCCGGTCTCTCTTCGGCGCGAGCCGTCCATACGGCCACACTCCTGACTGATGGGAGCGTGCTGATCGCAGGCGGCTACGGACTGGCGGCGTTGTCGACGGCGGAGAGATACATGCCGGCGGCGGCCGGCGCGCTTCTGCACCTTGTGGAGCAGGCGGATCAGACGATTGCGTTCGACTCGCTGGACTCTAAGACGTACGGCGATGCGGACTTCATGGTCGGCGCCAGCGCCAGCTCGGGACTCCCGGTGACGTTTTCGGCCGGCGGCGACTGCGCGATCGCAGGGGTCACGGTCCATCTGACCGGCGCTGGGAGCTGCACAATCACCGCGTCGCAACCCGGCAACGAGAATTTCAGGGCGGCGCCGGACATCTCGCACACGTTGAGCATTGAGCAGGCCGCCGCGAGCATCACCGTCAACGGCTTCGCGGGCGTCTACGACGGGGCGGCGCACGGCGCGACCGGGACCGCCACAGGGGTCAACGGCGAGGATCTCAGCGCCCCGCTCGACCTGGGCGCGAGCTTCACGGACGTGCCGGGCGGGACGGCGCACTGGACCTTCGCGGGCAACACCAACTACGCGCCGGCCTCCGGTGACGCGACCATCACGATCACGCAGGCGCAGGCCACTGTTGCCGTCGACGGCTTCACCGGGGTGTACGACGGCGCGGCGCACGGGGCCACCGGCACGGCGACGGGCGTCAACGGCGAAGACCTGAGCGCGCTGCTCGACCTGGGCGCGAGCTTCACGAACGTGCCGGGCGGCGCGGCGGAGTGGAGCTTTGCCGGGAACACGAACTACCAGGGCGCCAGCGGTGACGTGGGCATCACGATCACTCAGGCCGAGGCCGCGATTGTCGTCAACGGCTTCACCGGGGTGTACGACGGCGCGGCGCACGGCGCGACCGGGACCGCCACCGGGGTCAACGGCGAAGACCTGAGCAGCCTGCTCGACCTCGGCGCGAGCTTCACGGATGTGGCGGGCGGCACGGCGGAGTGGAGCTTTGCCGGAAACACGAACTACGCGCCAGCGGGCGGCACGGCGGCCATCACCATTACCCAGGCGGAGGCCGCGGTTCTCGTCAACGGCTTCACCGGGGTGTACGACGGCGCGGCGCACGGGGCGACCGGCACGGCGACCGGGGTCAATGGCGAAGACCTGAGCGCGCTGCTCGACCTCGGCGCGAGCTTCACGAACGTGCCGGGCGGCACGGCGGAGTGGAGCTTTGCCGGAAACACGAACTACGCG
>JACQTK010000227.1 GCA_016210845.1 Acidobacteriota bacterium
ACGGCCACGGACCGGACCAAGACCTACGGCGAGACGGTGGCCTTTGCGGGGAGCGAGTTCACGACGGTGGGCTTGCTCAATACGGACACGGTGAGTAGCGTGACGCTGACGAGCGCCGGGGCCCCCGGGACCGCCAGCGTGGGCGGCAGTCCGTACAGCATCGTGCCGAGTGCCGCGGTCGGCGCGGGCCTGGGCAACTACAGCATCACCTATGTCAACGGCCAGCTGACCGTCGATCCAAAGCCCGCGTCGGTCACTCCGGATCCGAAGACCAAGATCTACGGAGACGTCGACCCGGCGCTGACCGGCACGCTCGACGGCTTCCTCGAGACCGACGGTGTGACGGCGACGTATAGCCGAACGCCCGGCGAGGGCGTGGCCGGCAGCCCCTACGTCATCAGCGCGTCGCTCAACCCAGCGGACGTGCTGAGCAACTACGCCATCACCTCCAACACGGCGGTGTTCACCATCACGCCTGCCGAAACGACAACGAGTCTGGCGTCGTCGCCCAATCCGGCGACCGGGCCCGAAGACATTACGTTCACCGCCACCATCACGGTGGTCGCGCCGGGTGGTGGGGTGCCAAGCGGCGTCGTCGAGTTCTACGACGGCGGAACGCTGCTGGAGATCGGTCCCGTTGCGGTGGTCGACGGATCGTTTGTGGCCACCTTCACCACGACGCTGGCTGGCGGCGAACATTCGATCTCCGCCAGGTATGCGGGGACGGATGATCACCAGGGCAGCACGTCTGCGGTGCTGACGCAGACGGTGTTTGGTCCGCCGAGTCAGCCCGGCCCGCCCGCCGACCCTGGTCCTCCGACTGATCCAGGGCCGCCGAATAACGTGCCCGGAGGCGGCCCACCCGCAAGCCCGCCGGGAGGCGGTGGCCGGCCGTAGCCAGCGTGATCGCGGCATTCGGGCCGGCTGGTGCGGATTGGATGCTGATGCCACGCGAACCTGCCAGGTTCGCGTGGCGAGCCTGGCAAGGCTCGCCCCACAACCTCGGATCCGCGGCCGACCTCGCCGAAACTGATGTCGTGCCTCGCCGTCGGCGCACCCAGGGCGTAGAAGGAGGGCCTGATAATATGAGTCGCGTGTGCGAGACGCGCCTCTACACCCTCTAACTTTGGATTACCCGCTCGCTGTCCTTTCGGGCGTTTTCCTGGCGCTCAGCTTTCCCCGCTTCGGCCATCCCGCGTTCGCCTGGATCGCGCTGGTACCGCTGCTCGTCGCCCTGAGCGGGTGGCGTGGACGAGCCGGTCCGCTCCCCGGACAGCCTGCCTTGCGCGCATTCACCCTGGGACTGACGGCTGGCCTCGCCTACTTCATCGGCACCGTCTATTGGACCGGCGGGGTGCTGACGACATTCGGCGGGCTGGCGACGCCGATGGCGCTGCTGGCGATGCTGCTGCTGGCAGCATACCTGGCGCTGTTTCCAGCGCTCACCGCGCTGGCAACCGCGCAGCTCGTCCGGCGGATGGGATCTCCAGCGGTGCTGCTCGTGCCGGCCACATGGGTGGCGACGGAATTCCTGCGAGGCGTGCTCTTCGGCGGGTTTCCCTGGGTGCCGCTCGGAAACAGTCAGGTGACCGTGCTGCCCGTGGCGCAGCTTGCCAGCGTGCTGGGAGTGTACGGCCTGTCGGCCCTCATGGCCCTGGTCAACGGGACAATCGCATATGCGCTGTTGACGTCAGGCCGCGATCGTCTGAGGGCCCTTGTTGCGACGGGTGTGCTGTTGGCGGGCGTCGGGGGCTGGGGGGCATGGCGCATCGCCGAGGAATCGTTGACGCGCGCGGGGACGCCGATCCGCGTGGGGATCGTCCAGGGCAACATCGCCCAGGAGGACAAGTGGAATCCGGCCGAGGCGCGCCGCATCTTCACCACTCACATCGCGATGACGCGCGACGTCGTTCGACGCGGGGCCGAGCTGGTGATCTGGCCCGAGTCGTCGACGCCGTTCATGTTCGAGGAAGACGAGGCGGGCGAGACGGGCGTGCGCGATCTCGCGCGCGAGGTGCAGGCGCCGATCCTCTTTGGCAGCGACCAGGTGGACCGTAGCGGGCGTCCTTTTCGGCTCTACAACGCGGCGTTCCTCGTGACCCCGCAGGGCGACACGGCGGCGGTCTACCGGAAGGTGCACCTCGTGCCGTTCGGCGAATACGTTCCCTTCAAGAGGTGGCTCTATTTCGTGTCACCTCTCGTGGAGCGCTTCGTCGATTTCTCACCAGGCGCGGGGGCAGTGATGCTGCCGGTCGGCGCGAATCTGATGAGCGCGGCCATCTGCTACGAAGTCGTGTATCCGTCGCTCATCCGACAGGCGGTCGTCGGCGGGAGCCAGCTGCTGACGACGATCACCAACGACGCCTGGTACGGCCGATCGTCGGCGCCCTACCAGCATTTCGCGCTCGCCTCGATGCGGGCGATCGAGCAAGGGCGCTATCTGGCCCGTGCGGCCAACACCGGCATCAGCGGCGTCGTCGACCCGTACGGGCGCGTCGTCCGCCAGTCGGCGATTTTCGAGCAGGTGGGGCTGGTCGAGGAGGTACGCTTTCTCACCGGCCGCACGATTTACTCGGTTGTCGGCGACGTGATTGCCTACGCCGCCATTGCCGTGAGCGGGCTCGCGCTGTTCGTGGCCGGTCGAAACAGACGTACGTAGAGTACGTAGAGGCGGACCTTCCGCCTTCGCGTGAAGCTTCGGCGGACCGCCGTAGCCTTGGCGGAGGCGGTTACGTCCGCCTGAGGAGGGAGGACATATCGTGGCAGTTGAACTCGACGACCTGGTGCGGCGGTACGAGGATCTGGACCGGCGCGCCGCCGACCTGCGGAGGCATCTTTGAGGGTGCCCGACTCGACGAGCAGCTGGAGGAGATCGAACGGCGCGTCGCCGCGCCAGACTTCTGGAGCAGTCAGGCCGAGGCGCAGAAGGTCATGCAGCGCCGGCGGCGACTCGAAGAGGACCGCAATCTGCGCGAGTCGCTCCAGCGGCGCGGCGACGACCTCGGAGTGCTGCTGGAATGGGCCAACGCGGGCGAGGACGTGGGCGCCGACCTCCAGCGCGGCCTCGACGAGCTCCAGCAGGAGGTTGAAGCCGCCGAGACCAAGAAGATGCTGGGCGGCGAGTACGACCGCGCCAACGCCATCGTCTCGATTCACCCGGGCGCCGGCGGGACCGAGTCGCAGGACTGGGCGGAAATGCTCTTCCGCATGTACGCCAAGTGGGCCGAGCGCCGCGGGTTCAAGCGGGACGTGATCGACTACCAGCCCGGCGACGAAGCCGGCGTCAAGAGCGTCACGTTCTCGCTCGCGGGCGACTACGCGTTCGGGCTCATGTCGGCCGAGGCCGGCGTGCACCGGCTCGTGCGCATCTCGCCCTTCGATCAGGCCGCGCGCCGCCATACGTCGTTCGCGTCGGTCTTCGTGTGGCCCGAGCTGCCGGAGGACGTCGACGTCGACATCGATGAAAAGGACCTCCGCATCGACACGTACCGCTCGAGCGGCGCGGGGGGCCAGCACGTGAACGTCACCGATTCGGCCGTCCGCATCACGCACCTGTCCACGGGCATCGTCGTGTCGTGCCAGAACGAGCGGTCGCAGCACAAGAACCGCTCACAGGCGATGAAGGTGCTGCGAGCGCGCCTGTTCGATCTGAGGATGAAGGAGCAGCAGGCGAAGCTCGAGCAGCTCGGGGGCGAGAAGCGCGAGATCGGCTTCGGCAGCCAGATCCGCAGCTACGTGCTGCAGCCGTACCAGATGATCAAGGACCACCGGACCAAGGTGGAGGTCGGCGACGTCAACCGCATCCTGGACGGCGATCTCGATCCGTTCATCAAGACGTATCTGATGCAGAAGGCGAGCGGCACGCTGGGCGCACCAGCGCAGGCGGACGAGGAGTGATTCCGGCGATCAGATGATGGACAGGACGGCCTGCCGGAACCGCTCGAGGTCCTGTACATCGGTCCTCACGACCCTGAGCACAATCTCCGGATCGAGCCGCGCGTAGTCGTGGACGAGAATGTTGCGAAAGCCGACCATTCGAGCCAGGGATCTTCCCAGTTCGTCGGGAAGGATGTCCGCCTCACCGAGAATCTCGAAAGCGGCCCCGCCCGTCTCCGGCACACGCAGCCGCCGGTCGGCCACGACGTGATCCGCCACGTCCATGCAGGCTTCGATGGCCAGATGGAGTGTCCGCTCGACGATCCGCTGGGTCGTCCAATCGCGACGGTACCTGTCGAGGTCGATCTCGCGATACGGGGCGAGCTGGCCCAGATAGGTGTCGAGATCGGCGAGTTTGCGCAGGACCAGGTCGCGATCAACCACGCGCGTGTCGCTGGACGAGCAGGCGGTGCTCCCGGATGCGGAAGTCGTGGAACAGGCGGGCGGTCTGCGATTCGTAGCGGTGCCGCGCGAAGGGGACGCAGTCGAGGATGACGCGGCGGCTCGTGAGCACTCGGCCGGCAACTGAGAGGGGAGCGGTGTTGAGGAGGACGACGTCGACGGCGTCGGTGCCAAGGTGCACGGCGGCGGCGCGGGCCACTTCAAGAAGGACCGCATGTGCGTCCGCGTCGTCCCGGACGTAAATCGCCAGGTCGACGTCGCTGCGGGCAGTGCGGCGCCCGGTCGCGGTGCTCCCGAACAGGTACGCGAACTCGACATCGCGCGACGCCCGGGTGATGACGTCGCCCAGCCCGGCGAGGCGCTCGTCGATATCCGCCGGCAGGGCCTCCTTCAACGGCACGGACCAAGTATAGAGGGTTGCATCCTGACCGGCCAGCCAGGCGCCCGGTGCGCGGATTGGCGGCCGAGGCTACCGGGCCAGCCCCGCCGTCCAGTTGGACACGATGGTGATCGTTGGCCCCGGACCTGGTTCGGCGGAGTTGATCAGAAACCGCTGGCCGTCGATCGTCGCGTACTCGAAGGGGAACGGTTCGAAGCTCGGGCGCACGCGTGTCTGAAAGAGGGCATGAGGTGCGCCGGCTGCGAATCCGCCCGCGGTCTGGATGGTGACGGCCATCAACTGGCTGTCGGCGCCGAGAAAGAACAGTTCCTGACCGTCACGTCGCCACACCGGCTGGGAGCCGCCATCCATCGAAATCTGCCACTTGGCGCCGGTCAACGGAAACGGCTGCACGTAGACTTCCCAGCGTCCGGATTCGTCGGAGCTGTACGCCAGCCAGCGCTCGTCCGGCGACAGGCGCGCCTGGATTTCGTTGGTCGGCGTCTGGATCAGTGGCATGCGGGTGCCATCTTCAACCGACAGCGTCGTAATATCCCAATTGCTCGCACGTCCGAGTGTGTGCAGCAGGACGAGCCGGCCGTCGGGGGACCAGTCCGTGGGATAGTCCGCCGCTAACGCCGTCGTTCCGATCTCCTGCTCCTTCTCGGCGCCGCTAACGATTCGACGTACCAGACTTCCCTGGTTGGATCGATACAGGAGGTGGCGACCATCTGTCGACCAGAGGGGGCTTTGGCCACCGCCAAAGCTGAAGCGGCTCGTCGAGCCACGCTCGTCGACGAGCCAGACGTCATTGTCTCGACCGCGTGCGACCATTCGGCCGTTCGGTGACAGGGCAAACCAGCCAAGGGCTCGCCCTTGATATCCCGTTGTTCGCAGAGCCGAGCCCTTGGCTGGTTGTCAGTATCTGCTTGGCGCGCTCCGCGCGCCTAGGACCGCCATGCGGGGTAGCAACGAGTACAGAATTCTCGTTTGGGGCCGCATAGCGGTCCAAACGCTTGGGCTCGCATTCGAGAGCGGCCACACGGGAAGCCGACTGCCGCTTCGGTCGAACCAGCCAAGGGCTCGCCCTTGATATCCCGATGGCTGCGGAGCCTCGCCCTTGGCTGGTTGGCAGTATCTGCTTGGCGCGCTCCGCGCGCCTAGGACCGCTATGCGGACTGGCAACGAGTACAAA
>JACQTK010000215.1 GCA_016210845.1 Acidobacteriota bacterium
GCCTACTGCCTACTGCCTACTGCCTACTGCCTACTGCCTACTGCCTACTGCCTACTGCCTACTGCCTACTGCCTACTGCCTTGAGGTGCTCGCGAGCCGGCTCGAAGCCGGGGTCGATCGCGATGGCCTGCCGAAAATGTCCGGCGGCCTCGCTCAGGCGTCCCTGAACCGCGCGGACCCGTCCCAGGAGATCGTGCGCGTCGGGCGCGTCGGGGCGCAGGGCCACCGCGCGCTCGGCGTGCTCGTTGGCGCCGTCGAGGTCGCCCGCGCCGAACAGCGCCTTGGCCAGCGTGAGCCGCGCGTCGCCGCGATCCGGATCCGTTTGCACGGCGCGTCGGAGCATGGCAATCGCTTCATCGGCCTCGCCGGAGGCGGCCAGCGCGATTCCCGCATTGACCATCGCATCGGCCCGGTTCGGGACGCGGCGGAGGTACTCACGGTAGTGACGCACGGCCCGCGTGGGCCACTGCTGCCCGAACAGCAGCGCGTCGGCCAGGATCCGGTGCGCTTCGACGTCGGGCACGTCCCCGTACGGTCCCGTCGCCTCCGGCCAACGCTCGACCCAGTACACGCGAATCGAGTTGCCGGCCACGGCCACCGGCGTCATGTCCTGGAATGGCTTGTAGAACAGCCGCCACCAGGGCTGCAGGTAGACGCCGCTCAGGACCGTCGAGCCGATCGCCACGTAGCCCGGCAGGCGCGGCCGCGCGATCGACGCCAGCGCGAAGGAAGGCGATCCGGGGAGGTACGTGCAGTCGATCCCGTAGTACGCGGGATCCGCCTGGCCGAAATACGCCAGGTTGACGTGCGACACGCCGTTCCGATCCATCCATCGTTTGAGCGCCTTCAGATTCTGGCCCCACCCGAGGTTCGAGTCGGCCAGGTAGCGGTAGCCGTTGCTCGGGCCGCCGACGAGCCGGTTGAAGAACGTCAGCGTGTATGGATACGCGGTGGCGAACTCCGCCGCCAGCAGCACGACCAGTGCGCCGGCCACGATCGGGCCCCTCCTCCACCACGCCTGTAGAGCGGGGGCTTCAGCCCCCGCGATCAGCCACGCGAGCCCCGCGGCGGCGATGAGGAGCACGAACGGATAGATCGGCAGGATGTGCCGCAACCCGATGTTGACGCCGCTCGCCATCGCGACGCCCAGGTACACGGCGATCGGCAAGACGATGAAGGGCCATGTGGTGGAGCCGAGATGGGGGCGGCGTCTCACAAGCGCTGCGAGCCCGACGCCCAGCAGCGCCAGCAGCGCGATCGGCGTCTTGATGAGGAACGCGAACGGGAAGTAGTACCACCAGCCCTCCGTGCTGTACCGGCCGGCGAGGAACATGCCGAGCTGCTGCACCGAGGCCAGGTTGTAGAGAAAGCCCTGTGTGAACGCGTTCGGCAGCAGCCGCCGCGCGTCGATCCACTCGATCGTGCCCGCCAGCGCGGGCGCGTTCCGCGCCAGCTCGGTCCGATGCAGCTCGAAGGACCACGTGCCCGCGGCGCTGGCCTCGTAGCGGAATCCATACGCCGCCCAGATTGCCGCGAACGTCGCGACGGCCAGGAGGCACGCAATCCCGAGCGCCGCCTTCAGGGAGATGGCCCGCTGCCGCACGATCGTCACGCCCAACAGCAGCGCGACGATCGGTGCGAGCACGATCGCCGAGAACTTGGTGACCATGGCGAGCGCGACGCACGCGGTCAGGCCGGCCAGGTTCCAGCGCGTCAGGTGGGCGCAGGTGCGCCAGAGGAAGTACACCGCGCCGAACATGAAGCACGTGACCGCCAGGTCCGTTGTCACGAGCGTGGCGTGCGCGGCCAGGTTCGGCTCGAGCGTGTACAGCGCGAGCACGCCCACGGCGGGGAGCCATCCGAGCCACCGCTCGGTCCAGTAGAAGAGAAACACCCCGAGCAGGATCCCGAGCAGCACCACCATGAACCGTCCGGCGTACAGCAGCCGATCGGCGTCGTTGTCGACGTACAGGAAGCGATGGGCAAATTCGTACGCGTCGGCGAGCCAGGCGGGAGCGGAGGCGCGATCGACGGTGGCCGCGTCGAACCGCGGGTCGATCCTGCCGAGAGCAGCGGCGACGACCACGGGCACGGCGGCCCACATCCGCAGGAAGGGCGGATGCGAGGGGTCGATGCGGTAGTCCTGATGCGCCAGGGCGGCGTAGCCGCTCGTCACGTGGATCGGCTCATCCCACGTGGCGGACTTGCGTGTGTAGCCGTTGACGGCGAGCGCGCCAAAGACCAGCGCGAAGACGACGAGCACGACGGCCCGCCGACGCCCGCGCGCGGGTGGAACCGTCGGAGCAGGGGCGGCCGGCTGCCCTCCGCCGGGTGCCGCGTGCCGCCGCTTCCCGCGGGCGTTGCGCATGTGTGGTGGGTCCGGCTGCATCCGGACGAATGGATACCGAAACCCGGGCGAACGACGATACCGCCGGCGTACACACGCGTGCCATCCTGAAACACCAGTATTTGTCGAGCTGAAAGACAGTGAAAAGAGGTGGACCTGAGGTACCGCTCGATCGCGCACGCTGAAGCGTGCGCTCTAGGGGTGCGGTCTACGGGTCCTCGGTGGCCTGTAGCGCGGCGGCTTCAGCCGCCGCGGCTCGGCGACCTACGTCACAACCCCGCGGCGTACCGCGTACAGCACCAGCTCCGCCGTGTTGTGCAGGTCCAGCTTCTGCAGGATATGGCTGCGGTGCGTCTCCACCGTCGTGGGGCTCACCGACAGCAGCTCGGCGATCTCCCGGTTGGTGCGGCCTTCCGCCACGAGCTGCAGGACCTCGCGCTCGCGGTTCGAGAGCGAGTCGAACCGATCGACGATGCCCTTGTCGGCGAGGCGCCGGACGTAGTCGTCGAGCATGAGCTTCGCCACCGCGGGACTGAAGAACGCCTTGCCGAGCGACACGGCTTCCACGGCGTCGATCAGGTCCACCCCTGCCGAGTCCTTCAGGAGATACCCGAGCGCCCCGGCCTGGAGCGCCTGGGTGACGTAGGCCTCGTTCGAGTGCATGCTCAGAATCAGCACGCCCACGTCCGGGAGGCGGCGCACGATCTGGCGCGTGGCTTCGAGCCCATTGAGCAGCGGCATCCCGATGTCGAGGATGACGACGTCGGGCTTGAGCGCCTCGGCCTGGCGGACGGCCTCGCGCCCTTCGCCAACCTCGGCCACGACCTGCCATTCGGGCCGCTCCTCGATGATCTTGCGCAGCCCCTGGCGCATCAGCGTGTGATCGTCGGCGAGCAGGATTCGAAGCTTGCTCACGGGCCACCTCCATTGGGTTGCTGGGTTGCTGGGGACTACCTGGCCCCCCAGCTACCCAGCTACTCAGCTACCTAGCTACTCAGCTCCCTCGCCGGTTCGGACACTGCCCCGACGGGCACGTCCACGTTCTCCGTTGCTGCTGGCGACGCCACCGGCAGCTCTACTCTCAGCTTCGTTCCGATGTCGGGGCCGCTCTCGAGGCGGAGCGTGCCGTGCAGCTGCGCGACGCGCTCGCGGATCCCGAGCAGGCCCAGGCCGCGCTGCGTTCCCGTCCGTTCCGTTTCCATCGCATCGAACCCGATGCCATCGTCCTCGATCGTGATGACGAGCCGATCGGGATAGCGGCGCAGTCTCAGCTCGCACGTCGTCGCCCTGGCGTGCTTGGCCACGTTGGTCAGCGCCTCCTGGACGATGCGGAACGCCGGCGCCTCGACGTGCGGAGGGAGGCGCTCGTCGTCGAGGCCGTCGGTCCGGAGATCCACCGCCACGGCGTGGCGCTTCCTGAAGCCCTGGACGTACCAGTCGAGGGCCGCCGGCAGCCCGAGATCGTCGAGCAACGCGGGATGGAGCAGCTGCGAGAGATCGCGCACCACGCGCAGCGCGCCGTCGGTGATCGACTCCGCCTCGTCCAGTGCGGGCTCGGTGGTCTGGCGCAGGGCCATGGATCGCCGCGCGCGGGCGAGCTCGACCTTGATGGCCATCAGCACCTGGCCCACCTCGTCGTGCAGCTCGCGCGCGATCTTGCGCCGCTCGTCCTCCTGCGCGCCGATCAGGCGTATCGAGAGCCGTTGGAGGTCGCGCGTGTTCTGGGCGTCCTTGAGCTGCTGGCGCCGCAGGCGGCGCTCGAGGCGGCCGGAATAGACGATGGCGACCAGTGCGATGCCCAGGCTCAGCGCGAGCCCGATCCCGAGCTGCCGCCGGACGCGGTCCTGGAGCTGCCCGTAGATCTCCGCGATCGCGCGCTGCTGCGCCACGAAGGCCGCGCGGTTGAGCTGCTGCGCCTGCTCGGCCACCCGAATCACGGCCGCCCGCCTGGGTACCACTTGCTCGTTGAGCAGGATGCGCGCCTCATCCGGCCGGCGGCTTCGGTCGCGGAGCACTTCGAGCATCGTCGTCTGAAAGTCGTCGACCTCGAGCCGCAGCTGCTCCACACGCGTGCGCTCGACGGCTGGGTTGAGGATCGGCACGTACTCGCGCAGCGCGACATCGACGGCGGCATACGTGTCCTTCAGGCGCACGCGGTATCCCTCCGCCGCCGTCGGATCGGGATCGAGCAGGGCATCGCGCACGTAGACGGATCCGAGCAGGACCTCTCCTCGAATGGTCGACAGCGCGTCCTGGGCTTCCATGTAGCGGCTGTTGATGGCCGCCGCGTTGCGCTCGACCTCGGCGACACGCCGGGCGAAGTCGTACCCCGCGAACATCCAGAGTCCGAGGGTGAGCCCGAACCCGAGGACGAGCGCCGCGGTGATCGTGAGCCCTTGGAGCGGGAGCCGCTGCCTCATCTCTCGGGCATCTTAGCCCTGTCGTCAATGGGGTCGCAGCGTTCCCCTGTTTTTGTTCGCGAATTCCCCAGCCGTTCGGGCGTGAAATCCCAATCGCACAGGATAGGCGTGGACCCTGGGGTGGGCCTATCGTACGGCCCTCGACGGCCGGGCGGTTCGTGTGGTGACGTGCCGCTCGGCGGCGCTGGCGGGATCGCCCACTCCCTGGTCCAGCTGGCGCGGAGGCCGGGCGCTGTGGCCCGGCGGTGTGGAGGGCGTGGCCTGACGAACTGCCCACGGCAGGCCGCGTCCCCACGCGACAGCACTATCCAGCCACCTTTACCGGCATTTCCACCAATAAATACTGCATTGTCAGGATGGGCACCTGCCTCGGCACGGGTTTACGGTAGCGCACTCCTGTCGAAGGCTCGCCGTTTCTACAGGCGAATCTTCGGCAGACCTTCCGCACTGCCCGGTCTTCTTCGGCTGTCCATGCCCTCACGCGGCCCCGCGAATCCTAGCCCTGCGGGCGCGGCGCCATCACCCTTCGTCAGTCGAAAAATCCCGTCTCACCAGGATGCGCGACCACGCGCGAGCCGCGGTATCGTCGGCCTGCTGCGGGAGGACCCACAGCGTGTCGCAGGGGGTGGCTCTCCCGATACGCGGCGGGAAAACGCGGCGCAGAGGGCGCGGCCTTCGATCCAGTCGCAGGCCGCGCCCCGAGTCTGTTCCTCCCCCTGTGGCGCGCACGCTTCAGCGTGCGCGACCGCCCTCGTTCACAGCGTGTCGAGCAGCGCCTGCGCGAACGCAATCTCGTCGTCGTTCACCACGTGGCCCATCCCCGGATAGATGCGCGTGGTGGCCGCCGCGCCCATGCGCGCGAACACCGCGGCGCTCTCGTCCACCCGCACCTGCGGCACGTGGCTGTCGGCGTCGCTGCACCCGAGAAAGACGGGCGTGCCCGAGAACGATCCGCCGTAATTCCACGTCGTGCCGGGAGGACCAATCAGCCCGCCCGTGTAGGCGATGACCCCCGCGTAGCGCGCGGCATGGCTGGCCGCGAATTCGCAGGTGAGGCAGGCGCCCTGCGAGAAGCCGAGCAACACGATGCGTGATCGGTCCACGCCTCTCGACACGGTGTCGTCCACCAGCGCGGCCAGCGTGTGCAGCCCTGACGACAGGCCGGGCTCGTTCTTCTCCCGGTCCGCCATGAAGCTGTACGGGTACCACGTCCGGCCCGCCGCGGCGGGCGCGAGATAGGTGAAGTCGGGTCGGTCGAGGCGCGGCACCAGGTCCAGGATGTTCTCGGGGCCCGCTCCGCGACCGTGCACCATGATGACGACGCCGCGGCCGCGCCCCAAGGGCCGACCCGCAGCGGCGACGGGTTGACCGAAGTGCGGTTTCATCGTTGTGGCTTCCGGCTCGAGCCGGAAGCTACACGTAGGTGACCTGCGGCAGCCGCGCCTCGATCTCGCGCCGATATGGCTCCTCCCAGGGCGGCAGCTTCAGGTCACGTCCGAGATCGCGCAGCTCCTCGTCGATGAGGAATCCGGGCTGCATGGTGGCCACCTCGAAGAGCACGTTGCCCGGCTCGCGGAAGTAGATCGACTTGAAGTACTGCCGATCGCGGACCTCGGTCACGGGAAACCCGCGCGCGAGGAGGTCGGCGCGCACGGCGAGCTGCTCTTCGTCGGTGCCGATGGCCACGGCGACGTGATGGACGGTGCCGAGGCCGTTGGTGGCAAGCGGGGCCCGCTCGTCGTGGACGATGTCGATGATATGGCCCGGTCGTACGCCCCCCGCCGCTACGCGGGTGCGGCCCTCCATCTCGTCGACGATGGTGAATCCCAGCAGCCCCGTCATGAATGCGAGCGTCGGCCCGAGCGCGTTGACGGCGATCGTCACGCTGTGCAGCCCGCGGATGGCCGCCTCCTGGCCGACCGTGCCCCGCCACGCCTCGCGGTCGTCGTCCTCGCAGGCGACGAGCTCGAAATCGAGGCCCGACAGGTCGCGGAACGCCAGCGTCTCACGGCCAAAGCGCGCGGCGCCGTCGGCCACCCTGGCGCCGCGCTGCCCGAGCCGGGCCTTCCAGAGGGCCAGCGAGCCCGCAGGTGCCGAAAAACAGGTAGTGACGACCTGCCCGGCGCCCTTCTCGCCGACGGGCACGCCCCACCCCTTGTAGGGGAAGGTGGTCCAAATCGTGCCAGGCGTTCCGCGCTCGTTGCCGTAATAGAAGTGGAAGACGTTGTGGTTGTCGAAATTCACCGTCTTCTTGACGAGACGCAGGCCGAGCGCCTCGAGGCAGAAGTCGAGGTCGTCCTGCGCATCCGCGACGGTGGCGGTAGCGTGGTGGAGGCCGAGGATCTTGTGGGACACGGACGGATCTTATATAAACACCGGTGCCGGATCGAGGCTGCCGGCGGTTTTCAGGAGGGACTCATGCGACTGTGGTTCGGGGTTTTTGCACTCATCGCGGGACTGGGCGCGACGATGGCCGCGGATACCGTTCCGGCGACCGGCGGCAACATCGAGCTGACGGGGATGCGGCACGCCCACGTCCAGATCGAATTCGGCGGCAAGGTGATCCATATCGACCCGGACGTCCAGGGAGCCGCCCTGCCGACTGCCAAGCCGGCGGACATCGTGCTCATCACGGACATCCACGGCGATCACATGAACCCGCTGGCGATCGACCGCATCAAGAAGGACTCCACGATCTACGTGATCCCGCCCGCGCTGACGGATCGCTTCCCCGGGAAGACGGAGATCCTGAAGAACGGGGAGACGCGCACGATCGACGGCGTGCAGATCCAGGCGGTGGCCGCGTACAACCTGCAGCGCGGGCCGGCAGCGGGGCGCTTCTACCATGAGAAGGGGCGCGGCAACGCCTACGTGCTCACGCTCGGCGGGCAGCGGCTTCTCTTCACGGGCGACACGGAGTGCACGCCGGAGATCAAGGCGCTCACCAACATCGCGGTCGCGTTCGTGACGATGAACCTGCCGTTCACCATGCCGCCCGACGAGGCGGCGGCGTGCGTGAAGGCGTTCAGGCCGCGGATCGTGTACCCGTATCACTATCAGCAGCAGGGGCTGGATCCCGCCGACAAGAACCAGGCGGACTTCGTGGCGGCGATGAAGGGGTTCGCGGGCGTCGAGGTCCGGACCATGGACTTCTATCCCGCGCCTCCCGCGGGGCCGGGCCGCGGCGGCCGCGGCGGCCGAGGAGGGATCTAGGGGCGGGCAATGCGCGTAGGGCGAGTGGGGCGGGTAGGGCGGGCCCACCCAACCCCCTGTCGCTTATACACAACTCC
>JACQTK010000216.1 GCA_016210845.1 Acidobacteriota bacterium
AGATTTCGTACTCGGTGACCCGCATAGCGGTCCTAGGCGCGCAGAGCGCGCCAAGAAATACTGGCAAACCAGCCGAGGGCTCTGCCGGGATATCAAGGGCGGAGCCCTTGGCTGGATGGTCTGACACTTGCTGTCCGCCCACCGACCGGACGCACGTCATGACAATCTGGGCACGCTCGCCGAAGAGGACTGGACCACTTCGCATCGAGCCCTGTCGAATCAAGGAGATGAGTTCTCATGCCTGATATCGCCGAATTCATGAATCGCGACCACCACAGGCTGGACGCGATCCTGGCCGATTTTCGAAAGAGATCCGACGGGGAGCAGGCGAAGCGCTTCTTCTCGCAGTTCGAGTCCGGTCTGCAGGCACACATCGCCTGGGAGGAGGAGCTTCTCTTCCCTCTTTTCGAGGAGGGCATCGGCCGGGGGGAATCCGCCCCGACGGCGGCCATGCGTGCCGAGCATCAGCGAATGAGGGAGCTATTGCGCTCCATCAGGGAGGGGCTCGACGGTGGTCGCAAGGTCTACTTGCGTGTGCCGGAGACTGGGCGCATGCAGGCCGTCACGATCAAGGACGGAAGCGGTGTGGATGCGACGGTGAATGAACTGCAGGACGTGCTCCTGGCGCACAACCACAAGGAAGCACAGATCCTGTACCCATGGCTGGCGCGGACACTGACGGAACGAGAACGGGCGGCCCTCTTCGGTCGGATTCAGACGCCGCACGCATGACGAAAGAGGAGGTCCTGGCGGCTCTCGAGGAAGGGCCGTGGCCCAGCTTCGTTCGCGAAATGAGACGAACGAAGACGCACATGGATCTCTACGCCGACGGCATCCATCAGAACTACACCCAGTTCGGCTACGGCGGGTACGTCTCGGTCCCGGAGATCGGCTCGGGGGTCGAAGTACGGCGGACCAGGCGTCCGGAAATCCTCGAGGAGTCCTGCTTCGTCCGGGTGCTCATGCCGGGCGGCGGGTTTCTCTCTCCCGCCCTGGTGCGCGACATCTGCGAGCTGGCGGACCGCTACGGCTCGGGCCTCATCGACTTCACGACGACGGCGGGGACCGTGGAGATCAAGGAGGTCCGGCGCGAGCAGCTGACCGCGCTCGTGCGGGAACTCAACGGCCGGGGCCTCGACGTCGGGTCCGGCGGCGACGACATCCGCCAGCTGGAGTGCTGCATCGGTCCGGCCCGCTGCGAGCATGCGCTCATCGACACGATCGGGCTGCACCGGGCCCTGGGCATGGCGACGCTCGAAGACCAGCAATTTCCCCGGTTCCCCCACAAATTCAAGATCCGCATCGCCGGCTGTCCGAACGACTGCATCCGGGCCGTCCAGCGGGCCGACCTGGCCATCGTCGGTGTGTTCCGCGATCTGCCGCGGGTCGATCAGGCTGGGCTTCGATCGGAGACTACGCGCGGGACCTTGCGGGATCGGCTGCAGTCCCTGTGTCCGGCTGGGGCGATGGAGGTCCATCTCGACGACCGGGTGGGGATCGACGGGACGTGCAACCGCTGCATGGCCTGCATCAATCGCACGGCCGCCATCCGGCCCGGCGTCGAACGGGGCGTGGCCGTCCTGGCGGGGGGCAAGCTGGGACACCGGGGCACGGCTGGCGCGCAGATGGCGAAGGTCATCGTGCCGTTCCTGCCGGTGACGCCGCCCGAGTACTCCGAGGTGAAGAAGGTGGTCTACAGGGTCCTGGACGCCTGGGACGAGCACGGCCGCCGGAAGGAGCGGCTGGGAGATTTCATGCTGCGGATTGGCGTGGAAGAATTTCTCGGGCTGATCGGGGTGGAGCCCTCCCCGCAGATCATCGGTGAACCTCGTTTTACGACGCACTTCCACTGCACGTAGCCGCGTCATGGAACGGATTCAGAGACTCGGCGGTGTCGGATACCCACGGCCTGATGCCGTGCTGCCCGAAGTGCTGCAACGGAACTATGGCCGCTGGACGCGTCACGAGGTCGTCCGCCCCGGCGTGCTGAAGCATGTGAGCGACTCGGGCGAGGCGTGCTTGACCGTACGGCTGCTGATGCCCATGGGCAAGCGACTCAGCACACGGTCGCTGCTCGAGATCGCCGAGATTGCGGAGCGGGTCGGCGCCGGATTGCGCGTCACGAGCCGGCGGGCCATCGAGCTCGTCGGCGTCCCGGAACACGAGCTCGAGCCGGCTATCGGCGCGCTTCGGACGATTGGCTTTCCAGCGGGCGGGACCGGCCGCACCCTCCATCAGATCGTGACCTGCACGGGCTTCACGCACTGCCAGCAGGCCGCCCTCGACGGCCCGAGCGTCGCCCACGCCCTGGGCAACGCCCTCTTCCAGGACGCCGTCGAGGAGCGGTATCCGACGAAGCTCACGATTTCCGTCTCGGGCTGTCCCAATCAGTGCGGGCAGGCCAACACGGCCGATATCGGCGTGGTGGGAATCTATGAGGACGTCCCGGTTGTTCATGACGACCTGATGGACCAGTGCGACGCGCCGCTCACGGTTCGTACATGTCCGACGCACGCCATCCGAGTGGAAAGACTGGAGAACAATCGCCAGACGGTCCGGATCGCGGCGGAGCGCTGCGTGCATTGCGGGTCCTGCGCCCTGCAATGCGGCGCGATCGAGTTTGGCCGCCCTGGAACCGGCCGGGCGGTGATGTCGGTGGGTGGCAAGGGGTCGAACACGGGATGCGGTCCGGCGCTGGGCAGGGTCGTCGCGGTCCATGTGCCGCTGTCCCCCCCGTTCTACCGGGAGATCGTGGATCCAGTCCGCCGAAT
This sequence comes from Acidobacteriota bacterium, assembly GCA_016210845.1. Classification (GTDB taxonomy): domain Bacteria; phylum Acidobacteriota; class Vicinamibacteria; order Vicinamibacterales; family UBA2999; genus JACQTK01. The sequence goes on from JACQTK010000216.1 coordinate 2,772, forward strand.
CATCGACGCGTGGGTGTGCACGGCCGGCGAGCGGGAGCGCGTCCGCGACTGGATCGCACGGGTCGGTTGGGAGAAGTTCTATCAGTGGACCAAGCTGGCCATGCCGCGGGAGGCCCTGGATGGCTTCCGGCAGCATCACACGATGCTGCGCAGCGATGTGAGATTCCGGTGGTAGCGAGATGGACGCCGACGGGTGTCTGGCCTCGCCCCGGGAGTGGCACGAGGAGGTGGCCCGCACACTCGCGCGCGGCGATCGCCTGGAGCTGACCGAGCCCCACTGGACGGTCATTTGGACCGCTATGCGGCCCCAAACGAGAATTTTGTACTCGTTTGCTGGTCCGCATAGCGGTCCTCTAGGCGCGCGGAGCGCGCCAAACAGATACTGGCAACCAGCCAAGGGGCTCCGCGGGGATATCAAGGGGCGGAGCCCCTTGGCTGGTTCCCGATTCATGCGAATATAGCCACACTATGAGACATTCGATTGCCGCTGCGATGCTCCTCGCGACCGCCCTGCTCGCGGCCCCGCACCCGGCCGCGCAGGACGCGCGGGGCGGCTTCGTTCCCGTGACCGACGCCATGCTCCAGAAGCCGGATCCCGCCGACTGGCTGATGTGGCGCCGCACCCTCGACACCTGGGGCTACAGCCCCCTCGACCAGATCACGGCGAACAACGTGCGGACCCTCCGCCTGGTGTGGACGCGTCCGCTCGGTCCGGGCATCCAGGAGGGCACGCCGCTCGTGTACGACGGCGTGATGTACTTCCCCAACCCGCTGGACCACATCCAGGCGATCGACGCCAGAACGGGCGACCTGAAGTGGGAGTACCGCCGCAAGCTGCCGGAGGATCTCAACAAGTTCTTTCCGGTGCCCGCCATCAACCGCAACCTGGCGATCTACGGCAGCCTGATCATCGACACCAGCGCCGACGACTACGTCTTCGGGCTCAACGCGCAGACCGGCGAGCTGGCGTGGGAGACCAAGATCCTCGACTACCAGAAGGGGGCGCAGCAGACCTCGGGCCCGATCGTCGCCAACGGCAAGATCATCTCGGGGCGCGGCTGCGAGCCGGAGGGCGGCCCGGAGGCCTGCGTGATCACCGCGCACGACGCCACCACGGGCAAGGAGCTGTGGCGGACGCGCACGATCCCCGCACCAGGCGAGCCCGGGAGCGAGACGTGGGGCGACGTCCCGTACGAGGAGCGTCTGCACGTGGGCACGTGGCTGGTGCCCAGCTATGACCCCGCGCTGAACCTGATCTACATCGGCACGTCGGTATCGTCGCCCGCCCCCAAGTTCCTGCTCGGGGGCAACGACCGGAAGCACCTGTACCACAACTCGACGCTCGCCCTGAACGCCGATACCGGCAAGATCGTGTGGTACTACCAGCACGTCGTCGATCACTGGGACCTCGATCATCCGTTCGAGCGCCTGCTCGTGGATACCGCGGTCGTGCCCAACCCGAGCGACGTGCGCTGGATCAATCCACGGCTGCGGCCCGGTGAACGCAGGCGTGTGATCACGGGCGTGCCGGGCAAGACGGGGCTCGTCTACACGCTCGACCGGGAAACGGGTGAGTTCCTCTGGGCGCGCCCGACGGTGCTGCAGACGGTCATCAGCAACATCGACGGCGCCACCGGCGAGGTGACCGTCAACCCCGACGCCCTGTTCAACAAGACGGGCGATCAGCGCTTCATCTGCCCCACGACGAACGGCGGCAAGAACTGGGAGGCGAGCGCCTACAGCCCGCTGACGAACATGATGTACGTGCCGCTGCAGAACACGTGCATGGAGACGACGGCGGTGGCCGAGTCGCGCAAGAACACGTCGCTCTACGGCATCGCCAACAAGGCGATGATCGCCACCGGGACCGACAACGTCGGGACGATCTTCGCCATCTCCGCGGAGACTGGCGCCACGGCCTGGAAGTTCGAGCAGCGGGCAGGCACCACGTCGCTGGTGGCCACGGGCAGCGGCCTGCTGTTCGGCGGCGACGCCAACGGCCGCTTCCGGGCCTTCGATCAGCGCACGGGCGAGGTGCTGTGGGAGGTGAACCTCGGCTCTGCCGTGACGGGGTATCCGGTGACGTTTGCGGTCGACGGCCGCCAGTACGTCGCCGTCAGCACGGGCACGTCGCTGGCCACCGGCGGCGTGGGACGCCTCACGCCCGAGCTGCGCCCGGGAACCGGCAGCAACCTGTTCGTCTTCGCGCTGCCCGAATGATGCGGACCATCCTGGCGGCCGCGCTCGCGGCGCTGGTGGCGGCCGTCGGATATGGACAGGAGACGTCCGCGCCGCAACGAACTGTCTGGGACGGTGTCTATCCCCTCGCCCAGGCCGATCGCGGCGACCAGGCGTTCGCCGACGCCTGCGCGTCGTGCCACGGGGGCGACATGCGCGGCGGCCCGGGCGTCCCCGGGCTGGTCGGCCCCGAACTGCTCTTCTCGTGGAACGGACGGTCGGCCGGCGCGCTCTTCGAGCAGATCCAGCAGACGATGCCGCTCGATCAGCCGGGCAGCCTGCGCGCCGAGCAGTTCGCCGCCATCGTCGCCGCGATCTTCCGCGCCAATGGCTTTCCCGCGAACGGCGACACGCCGCTCTCCTCCGACCGAGCGGCGCTGGACGGCATCCTGATCACGCGCACCAGACCTTGAACCTATTGCACCGAGTGAACCCTTTGAACCCCGAGATGCAGGTTCAGGTTCAAGCGCGCGAGAGGTATTCGCCGGTTTCCGTATTGACGCGGACGACGTCGCCCGTGTTGACGAAGGGAGGGACCTGAACGACGAGCCCGGTTTCCAGGGTCGCGGGCTTCACCTGGGCGCTCGCCGTCGCGCCCTTGATGCCAGGCACGGTATCGAGCACCTTCAGATCGACGGTCTGCGGCAGCTCGATCCCCACGGGCTCGGTGCCGTAGAACTCCACCTGAATCGTCATCTCCGGCTTCAGATAGTTGACCGACTCGCCCAGCGCCTCGCTCGTGATGTGGACCTGCTCGTACGTGCTGGTGTCCATGAAGTAGTAGTCGTCGCCATCCCGGTAGAGGTACTGCATCTCGCGCTCGTCCAGTGTGGCGCGCTCGATCGAGTCTTCCGACCGCAGCTTCTGGTCCGAGAGCGTGCCGCTGCGGATGTTCCGCAGCTTCACGCGCACGAAACCGCGGAGGTTGCCAGGGGTGACATGCTGCAGCTCGAGGACCCGGAGCAGATCCTCGCCCATCTTGACCAGCATCCCCTTCTTGAGTCGAGTTGCCTGTATGGAAGCCATGTGCCCGTAGAGCGCGGGCTTCAGCCCGCGCGGATCCCACGGATCGTAGCACACGCATCGCTGTGCTAGCATCGTGGCGTGGCCTTTGCGCGCTGGGATCCGATCCGCGACCTGCTGGTCATCCAGCAGCGCCTGGACCGCTTCGCCCCCGGACCACCCGGCTGGGTGCCGCCGGTCGATCTGCACGAAACGCCAGACTGCTACGTGATCACCGCCGAGCTGCCAGGCCTCCAGCGCGAGGATCTCCAGATCCACACGCACGACGGGCGGCTCACGCTCTCCGGGGTCCGGCGCGAGCGCGGGGAAGCGTGCGAGCAGTACCACCGGGTCGAACGCGGGCACGGATCGTTCAGCCGCACGTTCCAGCTGCTCGTGCCGATCGACGTCGAGCGCATCGCCGCCGACCTTCGCGACGGCGTGCTGACGATCACCTGCCCGAAGGCGCCGGAGGCGACCGCACAGCGCATTCCGATTTCCTGATCGAGCCATGAGCGCACGACGGCTGATTCTCTCGCTGCTCCTGCTTGTCTGCGGCTTTGCCGCAGGCCTCGTCATCACGGGTCGACTGCGGGACACCACCGACGCCCGCGCGCAGGATCCTCCGGCCGCCACGGGCGGCGCGCAGGCCCAGGCGCCCGTGGCCGCCCCGTCCTCCGGCCTGCCCGACTTCAGCCGCATCGCGGAGCGCACGGTCCCCGCGGTGACCAACATCTCCTCGGTCCAGGTGGTGCGCCGGCCGAACTCGCCGTTCGCCAACGACCCCTTCTTCCGCTACTTCTTCGGCGACGACGACCTGTTCGGCTCGCGGCGCAGCCTCGAGCGCAGCCTCGGCTCCGGCGTCATCGTCAGCGCCGACGGCTACATTCTGACGAACAACCACGTCGTGGCGGGCGAGTCCGGACGGATCTCGCTGCGGCAGCTGCCCGACATCACCGTGGCGCTGGCCGACAAACGCGAGATGGCGGCCCAGATCGTCGGCGTGGATCCGCCCACCGATCTGGCACTGCTCAAGATCGACGCGGAGGGCCTGCCGACGATTCCGTGGGGAGATTCCGAGCGGCTCAAGGTGGCCGAATGGGTGCTCGCGATCGGCAACCCGTTTCAACTGAGCGAGACGGTGACGCTCGGCATCGTCTCCGCGCTCGGGCGCACCAACGTCGGCATCTCGCGGTACGAGAACTTCATCCAGACCGACGCGGCGATCAACCCGGGCAACTCGGGCGGCGCGCTCGTCAACGGGCGCGGCGAGCTGGTGGGGATCAACACGGCGATCTTCAGCCAGAGCGGCGGCTATCAGGGAATCGGCTTCGCGGTGCCGAGCAACCTGGCGCGCCGTATCGAGGACGACCTGCGGCAGTACGGCGAGGTGCGCCGTGGATCGATCGGCTACGTGGAGATCGCGCCCGTGACCACGCAGGTGGCGGCCCAGCTCGGTGCCCCCGACACCCGCGGCGTGGTCGTGGGCGGCATGGATCGCAATTCAGCCGCCTACCGAGGCGGCCTCCGTCCGCTCGACATCATCGTCAGCTCCAACGGGACGGCCGTCGTGGACGGCGGGCATCTGTCGCGCCTGATCTGGGACGCGCCCATCGGCAGCACGGCCACGCTGACCGTGATCCGCGAGGGGCGCCGGCTGGAGCTGGAGATCCCGATTCAGAGCACCGCGGGGCAATGACACGCGCACGCTGACGCGTGCGCTCTACAGATGAATAGCGCTCCCCCTGTAGAGCGGCGGCTTCAGCCGCCGCGATTGGGAGCGCGCGGCGGCGTCAGACGCCGTGGCCGTATCCCGACTCGTGCAGCGCGTGCTGCACGGCGGCAGCCGACGGCGTGTCGAAGGGATCGATCGGCTCGGTGGCGGGCGCCTGCGCCGTGCGCACGCCGCTGACGACCGCGATGAGGTCGTTGTCGGTGATGATCTTGCGATCGTCGGCGATGGCCATCAGCGCCCGATACACCTCGACGAGCTCCGAGCCGTCGAGATCGAGGCCGAGGTCGCTGCACCGGCGCTGCACGGCGTGCCGCCCCGAGTGTTTGCCGAGCACCAGCGGGTTCCACGGCGCGCCCACGTCTTCCGCCCGCATGATCTCGTAGGTCCGCCGATCCTTCAGGATGCCGTCTTGATGGATGCCCGCCTCGTGCGCGAACGCGTTGCGGCCGACGATGGCCTTGTTCACCTGGACGCCCTGCCCCGTCAGCCGCGTGAGCATCTCGCTCGACGCATAGATCTGGCGCGGATCGACGTTCACCGCGTACGGCAGCCGGTCCGACCGGACGCGCAGCGCCATCACGATCTCCTCGAGCGCCGCGTTGCCCGCCCGCTCGCCAATCCCGTTCACCGTGCACTCCACTTGGCGGACGCCCGCTTCGACGGCGGCCAGGGAGTTGGCGACGGCCAGCCCCAGGTCGTCGTGGCAGTGCGCGCTGAGGACCACGTTGTCGGCATTGGGCACGCGCTCGCGGATGCGCCGGAAGAAGTCGCGGATCTCGTCGGGCGTGGCGTAGCCCACCGTGTCCGGCAGGTTCACGGTGCTCGCCCCCGCCTTGATCACCGCCTCGACGACGCGGCAGAGGAAGTCGAGGTCGCTGCGCGTGGCGTCCTCGGCGGAGAACTCCACGTCGAACGTGTGATGCCGCGCGTACCGGACGGCCTCGACCGCCGCCTCGAGGCACTGCTCCCGGCTGATGCGCAGCTTGGCCTGCAGGTGGAGATCGGAGGTGGCAATGAAGGTGTGCAGCCGCCCTCGCTCGGCCGGCTGGAGGGACCAGGCGGCTCGTTCCAGATCGGCCCGGTGGCACCGGGCCAGGCAGGCGATGACCGGCCGCCGGATCTCGGTGGCAATGCAGCGCACGGCGTCCGCGTCCGCGGGCGACGCGATCGGGAATCCGGCCTCGATGACGTCGACGCCCAGCGCGTCGAGCTGTCGGGCCAGCTGCAGCTTCTCCGCCGGCCGCAGCGAGAACCCCGGCGCTTGCTCGCCGTCGCGCAGCGTGGTGTCGAAGATCACGACCCGGTCGTTCGCCATGGTGGACTCCTCTCCCGCCTGGCCGCCGCAGCCCGAAGGGCGAAGGCGGGTCCTGCCAGTAGACGCGACGGGGCCAGATAATGTCAAAATGATAATTATTCTGCTTGAATTATCCTGGCTTATCGGCCGTCCCGCGGGCCTCGGAGACACGGAGAGACGGAGTTTCGGCCGAAATCGGGATGTTTTCGCCGTGACTCCGTGCCTTCGTGGCGCGTGGGCGCCCACATCGCGGAGCTGAACCGTGGAACTGACCGAACTGCGCGTCTTCCTGAGGGTCGCCTCCGAGCGGAGCTTCTCGCGCGCGGCCATGAAGCTGCACCGCACGCAGCCGGCCGTGAGCCAGGCCGTCCGGAGGCTCGAGGAGAGCGTGGGCGAGCGCCTCTTCGACCGCGCCACCAAGGACGCCACGCTCACCGACGCGGGGCGGCTGCTCCGCGACTATGCCGACCGCCTGCTGCGCCTCTCGGAGGAGGCAGAAGCGGCGGTCAAGGACCTGCGCGACCTGCGCCGCGGCCGCGTCCTCATCGGCGCCAACGAGGCCTCGGTGCACGCGGTGCTGCCGCTCATCCAGCGGTTCCGCGACGCGCATCCGCTGGTCCACGTCGACGTGCGCCGGATCCCCGCGCGCCAGATCGGCGCCGAGGTCGCCCAGGGGAGCCTCGACTTCGGCGTGCTGACGTTCCAGCCCGCCGAGCCGCGCCTCGGGTCGATCATCCTGGGGCAGGACGAGCTGGTGATGCTCGTCCACCCCACGCACCCGCTCGGGCAGACGCGCGAGGTGACGTTGTCGGAGTGCGCGCGGCAGACGGTGATCGCCCACAACGATCCGTCGCACGTGCGCGACCGCGTGCTGCGCCTCTTCGAGCAGCACCACATCCCCGCCAACATCCTCATCTCGCTGCCCAGCCTCGAGGGCATCAAGCGCGCGGTCGCGATGCAGATGGGCGTGGCGCTGCTGCCGCGCCGCTGCGCGGAGTCGGAGATCGCGCGGGGCGAGCTGGTGGCGCTGGCGATGCCCGAGGTGCGCATCCGACGGCAGGTGCGGCTCGTCTACCGCAGGGGCGGCGAGCGCTCCCACGCGTCGACCGCATTCCTCACGATCGTGGAGGAAAAGAAGAAGGCCGCCAGCTGAACGGGTTCAGAAGCCGCCGACGTAGGGCAGTCGCGCGGCGACCGCATCGACGTCGGCATAGCCGTCGAGCAGCAGGCCCGTGGTGTCCCAGGCGCCGGTGATGAACGCGTCGCGCACGTTGCCAGGCAGGCGAATGTCGTACGTGACGCCGTCGATCTCGCACGAGTCGCTCGGCAGGTCGACGCGGACGACCGTCTCCGGCCGCTCTTCCACGCGTTCCATGATCTCGTGCACGTCGTCGGGCGACGCCGTCACGCACGGCATGCCGATCAGCACCGCGTTGCCGAAGAAGATCTCCGAGAACGACTCGCCGACGACCGCGCGAATCCCCAGGCGATAGAGCGCCTGCGGAGCATGCTCGCGCGAGGAGCCGCACCCGAAGTTGCGGTTGACGACGAGGACCGACGCGCCGCGGTAGTGCGGGTTGTCGAAGGGGTGGACGCCGTGCGCCTGCGCCGCGGCGGCCGAGCCGGCGCGCTCGTCCTCGAACAGGTGCCGCTCGAGCCCCTCGAAGGTCACGGCCCGGAGAAACCGCGCGGGCATGATGCGGTCGGTGTCGATGTCGTCGCCGCGCATCGGCAGCCCGCGCCCCTCGGCGAAGACGATCGTCCGCGCGCCCATCAGCCCGTTATGCGGCCCCAAAAGCGAATTGTGACGTACTCGTTGTCCCAACCGCATAACGGGCTAGGCGCGCGGAGCGCGCCAAAAGATGCCGGCGAACCAGCCGAGGGGCGCGGGGATCTCAAGAGGCCGCGCCCTCTGGCTGGTTCACCAGCTTCCGCACGTCGGTGACCTCGCCCGCCACCGCCGCCGCGGCCACCATCGCGGGGCTCATCAGCAGGCTGCGGCCGGTGGGGCTCCCCTGCCGTCCCTTGAAGTTGCGGTTGGACGAGGTGGCGCACACCTGGCTGCCTTCGAGCTTGTCGGGGTTCATCCCCAGGCACATCGAGCAGCCCGCGGACCGCCACTCGAATCCCGCGGCGCGGAAGATCTGGTCGAGGCCTTCGCGCTCGGCCGCACGCTTGACCGACACGGATCCGGGCACCACCAGCGCCTTGACGTGCGGCGCCACGCGGCGGCCCGAGACGATGCGGGCGGCTTCGCGCAGGTCCGACAGCCGCGAGTTCGTGCAGGAGCCGATGAACGCCACGTCCACGCGCAGCCCCGCGATCGGCTGCCCGGGCTGGAGCTGCATGTAGGCGAGCGCGTCGGCCACGGCGGCGGCGTCCATCCCCGCCTCGCGGCCGGAAGGAATCGTCGCGTCGACGCCGACGGACTGCCCCGGGTTCACGCCCCATGTCACCACGGGCGTCAGCTCCTCCGCTCGGATCTCCACGTCATCGTCATAGGCGGCGTCAGGATCGGAGGCCATCGACGTCCACCACGCGCGCGCGCGGTCGAAGGCGCCGCCGGCCGGCGCAAACGGGCGCCCCTCGAGATAGTCGGCGGTGGTGCGGTCGGGGTTGACGTAGCCCACGCGCGCGCCGCCCTCGATCGACATGTTGCAGATGGTCATCCGCTCGTCCATCGACATCCGTTCGATGGCCTCGCCTGCGTACTCGTACGCGTAGCCGACGCCGCCGCCGACGCCGAGCCGCTGGATGATCGTGAGCACCACGTCCTTGGCGTAGACGCCCGCGGGCAGCGCGCCCGTGACGCGAATGCGGCGGACCCTGAGCGGCTCGAGCGCCAGGCACTGCGAGGCGAGCACGTCGCGGACCTGCGAGGTGCCGATGCCGAAGGCCACCGCCCCGAACGCGCCGTGCGTGGAGGTGTGACTGTCGCCGCAGGCGATCGTCATCCCCGGCTGCGTGAGGCCGAGCTCCGGCCCGATCACGTGCACGATCCCCTGCCGGTCGTCGTCCAGGCCGGCCAGCGGGATGCCGAAGTCGCGGCAGTTGCGCTCGAGCGACGCGATCATGTCCTCGGCCATCACGTCGAGGAACGGCCGCCGGCGCTCGCGCGTGGGGACGATGTGATCGACGGTCGCGAAGGTCCTGTCGGGGCGCGCCACGCGCCAGCCGCGCGCGCGCAGCGCGTCGAACGCCTGCGGCGTGGTGACCTCGTGGATCAGGTGCAGGCCGATGAACAGCTGCGTCTGCCCGGTCGGCAGCGTGCGGACCGTGTGCAGGTCCCAGACCTTTCGCAGCAGCGTCTTGCCCATGAGTCTCCCATCGTAACATCCGCCTCCTCAGCGTGCGCGGCCGGAGACGGATGGGTGCCCCGCGATCCAGCACCGCCATGGCCGCTCGACGCCCACCCGAATTCCCACGCGGGGTCCCCAGGCGACCTCGCCTCGCGCGAATCCGCGGTCCTCGATGCGCAGTCGACCCGACCCCAGATCCGACAGATTCTCGGTGAGCGTGATGCCGAGCGCCCGCGTCAAGTTGCCCGGGCCACGGCAGAGCTCGGTGTCGGCGACCGCGCGGCCGTCGGGCGCGCGCCGCTTCTGCATCAGCCGCGCGCCGTCGACCGGATGCAGCGCGCGAATGAGCACGGCGGCGGGACGACCCTCGGCCTCGGTGACGGCGTTGACCAGATAGTGGATGCCGTAGTTGAGGTAGACGTACGCCACGCCAGGCGGTCCGTAGAGCGGCGCGTTGCGGACAGTGGGGCCCGGCGCGGCATGACAGGCCGGATCGTCCTCGCCGATGTAGGCTTCCGTCTCGACGATCATCCCCCCGGCGGTGCCGCCGGGGGTGCGATGCACCAGGACCTTCCCGAGCAGCTCTTCGGCGACGACCAGCGTGGGGCGATCGTAGAAGTCGCGCGGCAGGGTCGCTCCGGCCTTGCTAGCGCGTCGCGTACGCATGGCCGCGGGCCGAGGCGAGCGCCAGCCGCAGCGCCCGCCCCGTGTGCGACGCCTCGACCTGGGCCACCTGCTCGGGCGTGCCCGTTGCCACCACCGATCCGCCCGCCTCCCCGCCCTCGGGCCCGAGGTCGATCACGTAGTCCGCCGTCTTGACGACGTCGAGGTTGTGCTCGATGACGAGCAGCGTGTGCCCCGCCTCGACCAGCTTGCGGAACGCGGCCAGCAGCTTGGCGATGTCGTCGAAGTGCAGGCCGGTGGTCGGCTCGTCCAGGATGTAGAGCAGCCGCTCGCCGCCGAACGACGCCAGGTGGGCGGCGATCTTGATCCGCTGCGCCTCCCCGCCCGACAGCGTCGTCGCGGGCTGGCCGAGCCGCAGGTAGCCCAGGCCGATCTCGTCGAGCACCTGCAGGCGGCGCAGCACTTTCGGCGACGTGCTGAAGAACGCCAGCGCCTCGCGCACAGTCATCTCGAGCACCTGGTGCACGTTCTTGCCGCGGTAGCGCACGTCGAGCACCTGCGGCTTGAAGCGCATGCCGTCGCACTGGTCGCACGGGACGAAGACGTCGGCCAGGAACTGCATCTCGACGCGCACCTCGCCCTCGCCCTGGCACGCCTCGCAGCGCCCGCCCGGAACGTTGAACGAGAAGTGGCTGGAGGTGAGCCCCCGCGACCGCGCGTCCTTGGTCAGCGCGAACAGCTCGCGAATGGGATCGAACGCCTTCAGGTAGGTGACGGGATTCGATCGCGGCGTGCGGCCGATCGGCGCCTGGTCCACGAGCACGGCGTCGCTGATGTACTCCAGCCCCTCGATGCCGCGGAACGCGCCGACGCGCCGATCCCAGTCCTGCTTCGCCCGTCTGATCGCCGCGTAGAGGACGTCGTGCACGAGCGTCGACTTGCCCGATCCGCTGACGCCCGTCACGCACGTGAGCGTGTTGAGCGGAATGGCGACGTCGATCTGCTTGAGGTTGTGCTCGCTCGCCCCGAGCAGGGCGATCTTCTGGCCGGTGCCGCGGCGGCGCGCCGCCGGCACGGGAATCGCCAGCTCGTGGCGCAGGTACTTGGCCGTGAGCGACCGCGGCTCCTGGAGCAGTCCGGGCACGTCGCCCGAGTACACGACGCGTCCGCCCTGCTCGCCCGCGCCAAGGCCGATGTCGACGACGTGGTCGGCGATCCGGATCATCTCCTCGTCGTGCTCCACCACGAGCACCGTGTTGCCCTGGTCGCGGAGCTGCTGGAGGATGTCGATGAGCCGCTGGTTGTCGCGCGAGTGCAGGCCGATCGAGGGCTCGTCGAGCACGTAGAGGGTGCCCACCAGCGCCGACCCGAGCGAGGTGGCGAGGTTGATGCGCTGCGACTCGCCGCCCGACAGCGTCGACGACAGCCGGTCCAGCGTCAGGTAGTCGAGCCCCACGTCGCTCAGGAACGAGAGCCGCCGCCGGATCTCGCGCAGCACCTTCTCGGCGACGGCGGACTCCTTCTCGCTCAGCTGCAGGTCGGCGAAGAAGCGCTGCGCCTCGCGCACGGTGAGGGCCGACACCGCGTCGATCGTCCGTCCGCCGACGCGCACGTCGCGCGCCTCGCGCCGCAGCCGCGCGCCGCCGCAGTCCGGGCACGCGAGATAGCCGCGATAGCGGCTGAGGAAGACGCGGACGTGCACCTTGTACTTCTTCCGCTCGAGCCAGCGAAAGAAGCCGCGGATGCCGTCGTAGTCGTCGCTGCCGTCGACGACGAACCGCCGCTCGTCCGGCGTGAGGTCGGTCCAGGGCACGTCGAGGCGCACGCCCGCCTTGCGCGCCGCGCGCTTCAGCTCGGCGAGCTGGGCGCGGTAGTGCGGCTTGCTCCACGGCTCGATCGCGCCCTGGTTGATCGACTTCCGGCCATCGGGCACGACGAGATCCATGTCGAGCTCGATCGTGTTGCCGAAGCCGTGGCAGATCGGACAGGCCCCGAACGGGTTGTTGAACGAGAACAGACGCGGCTGCGGCGCTTCGTACGCGATGCCACACGTCCGGCACTCGAACCGCTCGCTGAACCGGTGCGTCGCCAGCGGTGCGCCGTCCTGATTCACCTCGATGACAAACGCGGCGCCGTCCCCTTCTCGGAACGCGGTCTCAATCGAGTCGATCAGCCTGGACCGCACGCCGGCGTCAAGGCGCAGGCGGTCGACGATCACCGGCAGGGACGTGACGCCGCGTAGCGGGGCCAGGTCCGCGGCCGCGTCATCCAACGTCACCGTCCGGCCCTCGACCAGCAGTCGGCCAAAGCCGCGGCGCCGCAGGATATCGAAGGTCGCGATCAGCGGGTCTTCGGCTCCGGCTTCGACGAGCCCGTTCTTCTCTTCGACGCCGGTCGTCGCGGGCTCATCGAAGG
>JACQTK010000234.1 GCA_016210845.1 Acidobacteriota bacterium
CAGGTGGACGACGTGGCGCGCGCGGCCCGTTTTTCCATCGAGGGCTACGTCGAGTCGGCCCGCGCGCTCTTCCCGCGCTACGCGCGTCTGGGCGGCGTGTTGATGGGCGTCTATGTCGCCTCGGGCGCCACGTATCTCGCCCTGATGGCGAACCGCGTGGGCGGAGAGGGGTGGGGGCTCACGGCGCTGATCACCTCCGCGTTCGTCGCGTGGATCACGCTGGTCAACCTGCTCTACCTGCTGGCGCAGATCGTCGTCGCGGCGGAGGACTGCGGCGTCGTGGCGGCGGCCGGCCGTGTGGCCGCGTTCCTGCACAGGGACGGCCTCGCGGTGGGCGCGATCTTCCTGCTCGTCCTGACGCTCGTGGTCGCGGCGACGGGCGCATCGCTGATGGCCACCGCCGCGCTGGGCCTGGTGGCGTTCGTGCCGTTCGTCGGCCTGGCGGCGCTGCCGTTGCAGCTGCTCGCCTGGCTGCTGCGCGGCCTGGTGTTCCAGTACATCGGCCTCACGTCCGTTGGGGCATACTTGAAGCTGTATCGCGCATGAGCGGCCGCACCAGCTACGACCGGTTCCTGTCCCCGACCGGACGCCTTCTCCATGAGTCCGCCATCCGGCGCATGGGCACGGTTGTCGCCCGTGCGGGCGATCTCGTGTCCTTTGCGCCAGGCTATCCCGACTCCGCGCTCTTTCCGTGGGACCAGCTGCGCGCCATCACCCACGAGCTGCTGACCGGCGCCGACGGCACGGTGCTCCAATACGGGCCGACGCGCGGCTATGCGCCCCTGCTCGAGGCCCTCGTCGACGTGCTGCAGGCGCGCCACATCAAGGCCAGCCTCGACGAGCTGATGATCACGTCGGGCTCTCAGCAGGGGCTCGATCTGGTGGCTCGCGTCCTGGCCACGCCAGGCGACGTCGTCCTCGTCGAGCTGCCCACGTATACCGGCGGCATCGCCGCCTTCAGGAACGCGCAAGCCGATCTCGTGGGCGTCGTGCAGGAGGAGGATGGCATCAGCCTCGACGACCTGGACGAGGTGTGGCAGCGCGTGCGCGCGGCGGGGAAGCGGGCGCAGCTCCTCTATCTCGTACCGAACTTTCAGAACCCGACAGGCCGCCTGCTCGCGCTGGCGAAGCGTCGCCAGGTCCTCGAGTGGGCGGAGCGCCGCGACGTGCTCATCATCGAGGACGATCCCTACGGAGCGCTGTACTTCGAGGACGTCGCCTCGCCCGCCGACACGCGCCCCATCCGCGCGGACGACGAGCGCGGGCGCGTGATCTACCTGAGCACGTTCTCGAAGACCTTGGCCCCTGGCTTCCGCGTGGGATGGATGGTGGCGGCGCCGTCGCTCATCGACCGCTTCGACACCGCCAAGCAGTCGGTCGATCTCACCTCGGGCACCCTGGACCAGCGCGTCGTGCACCTCGCCGTGCGGCGCGGCGTGCTCGACGCGCTGGCGCCGCGGCTTCGCGACCTGTACCGCCGCAAGCGCGACGTCATGGAAGATGCCCTGCGACGGCAACTCGGGGATCGGCTGACGTGGCCGGCCCCGAAGGGCGGATTCTTTCTCTGGGTGCGGCTTCCCGAGGGCTGTGACGACGTGTCCCTGCTCGAGCGCGCGCTCGAGCAGCGGCTGGTGTTCGTCATCGGCAGCGCATTCTACGTGGACGGCGCAGGCCACGACCGCATCCGCCTGTCGTTCTCGGCCCCCACGCCGGAGCGAATCGAAGAGGGCGTGCGCCGACTGGCCGCGGCGCTGAAGCCCGCTCCCGTCAGTTCCCTGTAACCAGACTTGGCGAGCCTGCCCCGGGGTCCCCACGGCGCCTGCGCCGTGGTGTGGCGTGGCTCGCCCACGCACGTGGTTCGCGGCGTCACCGCATCTGTTCCCGTGCGAGGGGGCGGCCTGGAAGCGCGGGGAGCAGCGCCGTTCCGCCTTCACGGAACATCAGCGCCGTCGACCGCATCGCCTCGACGACCCCGTCGCGCGTCATCGTCAGGAACGTGACGCGCCGTGGCTCGGGCGAGGAATCGAGCAGGGGAGCGCCGATCAGCGTGCCCGCCGCGTCGTACGTCCCCTGGACCGCGCCCGTGCGTCCCACGAACACCGTCATCGCCGGAGCCAGTCCAGGGACGGCGACGATGCCGCCGAAAGCGCGCGGCGGGAGGAGGGGCCGCGTGCCCGCGGCCTTTTTCCACCGTTGATTCCCGTTGCCCAGATTGACGGCGCGCACGATGTTGTCGAGCGAGACGAAGTACACGGCGTCGCCGTCCGACGCGGCGCCAATCACGTCGCCGCCGTTGCGCCATCTCCACTCGAGCCTGCCGCTGATGGCATTGAGGGCGTAGAAGAAGTTGTCGGTGGAGCCGACAAAGACACGGTCCGCCGCAGCCGCGGGCTCACTGAGCGTGCCCGGCAGCTTTTGCTCCCAGAGCGGACGGCCGTCGGCCAGCGCCAGCGCCACCACGCGGCCGTCGGCCAGCGACAGGTACAACGCAGCCTCGCCTCCTGGGACGGCTGGGTGGGCGGACGGGGCGCCGAGCGGGACGCGCCAGATCACCTGACCGTCCGCCGCCCGCAACGCCACCATCTCCCCGGGCTCGACGATCGCAATCAGCCATCCCGTGTCGAAGACCAGCGGCGTCATCACCGGACTGCCGAGCGGCGTGGTCCATCGATCGGCGCCCGTGGCCGCGTCGAGCGCGTCGAGGCCCGCGCGCGTGACGACGAAGACCGCGTCCTCACCGACGACGGGGGGAAAAGCCGTCGCAATCGGGCGAAACCAGGCCATCGTGCCGCGTTCGCGATCGAGGGCCACCACGCCCGTGTCGCGGAGCGGAACGTACACGCGCTCATCGTCCATGGCGCCGCCGGCGGAGGGCGGCACCGCGAGTGTGACCCGCCAGGCCTGCTCGGCGCCCATCAACGGCACCGGATCGGGCTCGAGATTGCGAAACCTGGCAAAGGGATCCTGCACGCGAGCGGTGGCGCGGGGCGCTTGACGGGCCGACGCAATCCACTCAGGGCAGGCGCCCAAGGCGGAGACGAACAATAACAATAAGGCGGTGCGCGAAACGAATGAGACCACTATATCTTGTGGGATAATACTGCTTCCCGTAGGCCCCAGGCCTCAGGCCTCCGCTCGAGGTCTCAGTCTGAGGCCTGTGGCCTTGGGCCTGGGGCCTTCTCTTGTCACACCAAACCATTCTTGTCCTGGACTTCGGCTCTCAGTACACCCAATTGATCGCTCGGCGCCTGCGCGAGCTGGCGGTCTATTCCGAGATCGTCCCGTTCAACACGCCGCTCGACGAGCTGCGCGCGCGCGGCCCGGCAGGGCTCATCCTCTCGGGCGGGCCGCGAAGCGTCTCGGAGGCGGGCGCGCCGAAATGCGATCCGAAGGTGTTCGACATCGGCACTCCGGTGCTGGGCATCTGCTACGGCATGCAGTTGATGACCGACGTGCTCGGCGGTGAAGTGCGGCGGTCGGGACATCGCGAATTCGGGCACGCGCTGGTCCACGTGTCACGCCACCCCTCGACTCAGCCGGGCGATCGTCCGGCTTCGCTCGGGGCTGGCGGCGCGGCGGTGGCGACGCGGCCACGACTCTTCGCCGACGTCCCCGACGAGCTGCGCGTCTGGGCGAGCCATGGCGACGACGTGGCGGCGGTGCCGCCAGGCTTTTCGGTGGCGGCCACGAGCACCACGGCGCCCATTGCGGCCATGGAGGCGTCCGAGCGGCCGCTCTACGGGCTGCTCTTTCATCCCGAAGTCGCCCACACGGACCATGGCCCCGACATCCTGCGCGCGTTCGCGTACGACGTCTGCGGCTGCACGGGCGACTGGACGATCGCGTCGTTCGTCGAGGAAGCCACGGCGCGCATTCGCACACAGGTGGGGACGGGACGCGTGGTGTGCGGCCTCTCGGGCGGCGTCGATTCCACGGTGGCGGCGCTCCTGATCCATCGCGCCATCGGCGATCGCCTCACGTGCATCTTCGTGGACAACGGCCTGCTGCGGCAGGACGAGGCCAGCCAGATCCGGCGGCGCTTCGCCGAGAAGCTGCGCCTGCCGCTCGACTTCGTGGACGCGTCGGCGCTCTTCCTTGAGCGGCTGGCGGGTGTGACCGATCCTGAAGAGAAGCGCAAGATCATCGGCGGCACCTTCATCGACGTGTTCGAGCGGCGCGGGCAGGAGCTGGGCGGATTCGACTTCCTGGGGCAGGGCACGCTCTATCCGGACGTCATCGAGTCGGCGTCGGTCCATGGGCCCGCCGCGGTGATCAAGAGCCATCACAACGTCGGCGGCCTTCCGGCGCGCATGAACTTCCGCCTCGTGGAGCCGCTGCGCGATCTCTTCAAGGACGAGGTGCGCCGCGACGGACGCGACCTGGGTCTCGATCGTGAGCTCGTCGTCCGGCAGCCGTTTCCAGGACCCGGGCTGGCCGTGCGCATCATCGGCGAGATCACGCGCGAGCGGCTCGACCTGGTGCGGCGGGCCGATGCGATTGTCGCGGACGAGATTCGCAAGTCGGGCTGGTACGAGCGGCTCTGGCAGAGCTTCGCGGTGCTGCTGCCCGTGCAGAGCGTCGGCGTGATGGGCGACGCGAGGACCTATGCCGACGTGGTCGCCGTGCGCTCGATCGAGACC
>JACQTK010000235.1 GCA_016210845.1 Acidobacteriota bacterium
CACGCTGAGCCTCGCGCACGCTGAGCCTCGCGCACGCTGAGCCTCGCGCACGCTGAGCCTCGCGCACGCTAAAGCGTGCGCTCTACAGGTGGAGGAGATCTGCCACCTGTAGAGCGGCGGCTTCAGCCGCCGCGTTGGGGTGCCCTTCAGCCGCCGCGTTGGGGTGCCCTTCAGCCGCCGCGTTGGGGTGCCCTTCAGCCGCCGCGATTGGCCTCATCCCGTCCCCAGCGACCTCATGAACTGACGAACCAGCGGCGCCTCGCTGCGATCGAGCGCATCGGGGCTGCCGCGGGCGATCACCCGGCCGCCGTCGAGGAATACCAGCTCGTCGCCGATGGCGCGCGCGCTGGGAATGTTGTGCGTCACCACCAGCAGCGTCGTGCTGGAGCGGCGCTTGAGATCCACGAGCAGCGCATCGATCTCGGCGGCTGTCACCGGGTCGAGGCCGGCGCTCGGCTCGTCGGCCAGCAGGATGGCCGGGTCGAGCACCAGCGCCCGGGCCAGGCCCGCCCGCTTGCGCATGCCGCCGGACAGATCGGCCGGCATCTTGTCGTATTCCCGCTCGAGGCCCACCTGGCCCAGCAGCCGGCCGGCGCGCGCGCGGATCTCCTCCTCGGTGAGGTCCGTGTGCCGGCGCAGCGGGAAGGCGACGTTCTCGCCGACGGTGATCGAGTCGAAGAGCGCCGCGTTCTGAAAGAGGAACCCGATGCGCTTCCGCACGCGCGCGAGGGCACGGCTCGACAGGCCCGTGATGTCCTCGCCCTCGACGAGCACATGGCCTGCGTCGGGCTTGATCAGCCCGACGATGTGCTTGAGCGCCACGCTCTTGCCGGTCCCGCTCCGGCCCAGAATGCAGAAGCCCCGTCCGGCCGGCACCGACAGGCACACGTCGTCGAGCACCCGCCTCGTGCCGAAGGACTTCGTGACGTGCCGGAGCTCGACCGCCGGCGGGACCTCTGCCATCACTACACGGGATAGAAGAAGAAAATCAGGCGCACGAGCAGCACGTTCGCCATGATCAGCAGGATCGAGGCGAGCACCACGCTCCGCGTCGACGCCTGCCCCACGCCTTCCGTGCCCCGCGTGGTGTTGACGCCGAGGTACGACGCGACGGTTCCGATGATGAACCCGAACACCGTGGTCTTGAGCGTCGCGGGGATCAGGTCCGAGAACTGGATCGACGAGAAGGCCTGCCTGAAATAGGTGCCGAGCGGCATCCCCGTGATCGCCGTTTCGGCGGCGAACCCGCCCAGCATCCCCATCACGTTCATCACGGACGTGAGGATGGGGAGCGCAATCACGCAGGCGACCACGCGCGTCACCACGAGGTAGCGGAACGAGTCGACGGCGGTGGCCTCGAGCGCGTCGATCTGCTCGGTGACCTTCATGGCGCCCAGCTCGGCGCCGATGCCCGCGCCGATCCGGCCCGACAGCAGGAGGCCCGCCGTCAGCGGCCCGGTCTCGCGCACGAGGGCGATCGCGAGTCCGGCCGGGATGAGCGCCTCGGCACCGAAGCGCGCCAGCGACGCGCGCGTGTGCATCGACAGCACGACGCCCACGGCAAAGCCGCTGGCCGCGATGAGCGGCAGCGACCGGCAGCCCAGCTCGAACAGTTGGCGCACGGTCTCGCGCAGCTCGTAGGGCGGCCGCACCGCCTCCACGATCACGCGTCCCGAGAACTGCGCGCCCTCGCCGACCGTCCCTAGCAGTCGCACTCGTACCTCCTGACTCTCGATCCATAGCAGTGCCTGGTGCTTCGTGCTTGGTGCTTGGACCGCTATGCGGCCCCAAACGAGAATTTTGTACTCGTTTGCCGGTCCGCATAGCGGTCCAAGCACCAAGCACCAGGAACGAAGCCCTGACTCCCCGCGTCTCCTCACTCAGAACAGCCGGTAGGCGATACCCGCGTGCACGATGGTGGTGTCGCCGCGGGTGGCCTGCTTGACCAGGCGGCCGTCTTCGAGAATCGTGATCCGCAGACGCGTGACGGCGTAGCCGGCCGAGACGTTCAGCGCCAGCCGGCGGCCCATGTCCATCCAGATGGAGACGCCGGGCCGCCAGACGAAGCTGTTGTCGACCTCGACGGGCACGCCTGCCGCGGCGCCGGTCTCGGTGACGGTCAAGCTGTTGAACGCGACGCCGCCCACGATCGACGGCGACGCCGAGACGCGATCCCCGGCGAACGTATAGCTGACGCCAGCCATCACGGGCTTCACGTGGACGCGGCTCAGCACCTGCTCCCGCGTCCCCGCCGATCGAAGGTCCGCCTGGAACCAGCCGAATCCCAGCGTCGGCCCGAAGCCCTGGCCCGATCCCAGCCTGATCAACGGACTGATGGTGAAGCGCGTCAGGAGCCCGCCGGAACGAGGCGCGCTGAAGCCCATCGCCCCGCCCACGGCGAGGAGCGTCGGGTTCGGCTCGAGCTCCCGGAGCTCATCGACCAGATCGAGGCTCGCTGGAGTGGGGGCGTCCGAGGCGGGAGCGTCCGTCACGCCGATCTGGAGGAGTGAGCGCACCTCGCTCACGCCGGTCACGGAACGGGCCAGCGCCAGCGCGCGGTCGGCTTCGTCCTGCGTGCCCACGCGTCCCGACAACGTGACGACACCGAGGGCGACGCGCACCTCGATCGCGCGCCCGCCCAGCGCGGGATCGTTGACGAGCGCGGTCTTGACGCGCGCGGCCGTCTGCGCGTCCGCAATCGCCGCCGGATCGATGGCGGCGCTGCAGCCCCACGCCGCCGCGCACAGCATCAGGCCGGCCGCCGTCCTGGCGAACCGGCGCATCTGGAGTCGGAAGACGAGCACGTCCAGCGATTCTATCGCCCTCAGCTCGCCTGCCGGAGCGCGAACGGCCGGCTCGCTTCGCCGAAGTACACCGACAGATGGGGGAACGGGATCTCGATGCCCTTGGCGTCGAACGCCTTCTTGATGCGCCGCCGCAGCTCGCGGCCGACCTCCCACTGCTTGAGCGGCACGGTCTTGATGCGGATCTTGATGGTGACCTGCGAGTCGCCGAACGCGTCGACCCCGAGCACGTCCAGCGGCTCCAGCACGCTCGCCTTGTAGGCGGGATCGGCGGCAAGCTCGGTGCCGACCTGCCGGAGCACGGCCACCACGTCGTCGGTGTCCTCCTTGTACGCCACCCCGACGTCGACCACGTAGTAGGAGAAGTCCTTGGTGCGGTTGGAGAGCGTCTCGATGGAGCCGTTCGGGAAGACGTGGACGACACCCTCGAGGTCGCGGAGCACGATCGTCCTGAGGTTGATCGCCTCGACCAGCCCGCCCGTGCCGTTGATCGTGGCCACGTCGCCCACGCGCACCTGGTTCTCGAGGATCACGAAGAAGCCCGAAATGAGGTCCTTCACCAGCGTCTGCGCGCCGAAGCCGACGGCCAGGCCGACGATGCCCGCGCCGGTCAGGACGGGCATGACGTCGACGTCGAGCTCGCGCAGGACCATGAGCAGCGCCACCGCGATGACGAAGACCGTCAGGGCGTTCTGCACCAGCCGGCTCAGCGTCCGGGCGCGCTTGATGCGCTCGGACGCGTCAACCGCGGCGGTGTCGTGGCTGATCTCGTCCTCGAGGCGCCGGGCCACGGAGGCCACGACACGCACGAGCAGATACGTGACCAGCGCGATCAACGTGACCCGCAGGCCGGAGCCGAAGAGCCATCCCGCCAGGACGGTCGCGTCGAGACCGACCGGCAGCGACGCGCCGGCCAGCTCGGACGCGGGAGGGACGAGTGCCGCGAGCGCCGCGATGAAGACGGCGGCACGGGTAATTCGAATCGGCCGGCGCACGATCGGGGTGTGGAAACCGACGTCGGCGTCGCGGCCGCCAATGCCCAGGAGCGCGGCGCGGGCCAGCCGGGCGGCCACTTCCGACAGCACGTACGCGACGCCGACCGCGACGGCGAGGGCCGTCACAAGGGCGATCCAGTTGACCGGCCCTCCGAACAGATCCTCGAGCATGATTCCTCCTCCGTTGTTCGCGATGGCCCGACCGCGCACGCTGAAGCGTGCGCTCTACTGGGGGACAATTGTCCTCCTGTAGAGCGGCGGCTGTAGCCGCCGCGTTGAAGCCGCTTTGGCCGCCGCGATCAGGCGGCTTGGGAATCCCTACGCGCGCGGCGGCCTCTGGGTGCGGCGGGCGGGCGCGGCCGGTCCGTCCAGATGCCTGGTGATCTCCTCGAGCACCAGACGGGTGATCGCGCGATCGCGGGCGCCGACCCGCTTCAATGCCAGGCCCACTCTGGCCTCGACCGTCCGGCGGTTGGCGGCGTTCAGGCGTGCCCCGCGCGTGGTGAGCGCGAGCACAGCCCGGCGCCGGTCGGCCCGATCCGCCGACCGAATCAGCAGCCGCTGGCGGACCAGCCGCTGGAGCACGCCGGTCAGGGTGCTCGGATGCACGTGCAGGATCGCGGCCAGCCGTCCGGCGGAGACGCCCGGGAACAGGCCGACCACGCGCAGCACCAGGCGCTGCGGCCCGGTGACGCCGAGCTCCGCCCCCATGCGCTTGGAGGCCTTCTGCAGCGCGTGCACCATCGCCCACAGCAGCCGCATGAACTGCAGGACGTCGGGGAGCTCCGACGCGAAAGGGTCGTCGTCGCGCTCAGGGGGTGTCGCGCGGAAGCGTCGGGGGGTGGCCATGACGCGGCCCAGTATAGCCGCACGTGCTTTGAGGTCACAACGACAGATGCACACGACAGGCGCACGCGGCGGCTGAAGCCGCCCGATCTGTGGGGCGAGCCCTGTCAGGTCCGCCTGCGCGGACCTGACCCCGGGGTCCCCATCGCGGCTGCGCGATGGGGTGGCGCGGTCCGCGCCACGGCAGCATGAGAGGTCCTGCGCGATGGGATGCCTGCCGCAGAGATACAATCGAGCCAAAGATGCGCCGCCCGCCGTTCGAGTCCATCTATCGCCATGCGTTCGTGCGGGTTGCCGTCTGCATCCCCCTCGTGCGCCTCGGCAATCCGGGCGAGAACGCCACCCGCACGATCGCGCTGGCGCGGCGGGCGCACGAGGCGCATGCGGCGATCGCGGTCTTTCCGGAGCTGGGCCTCTCGGCCTATTCGAACGAGGATCTCTTCCACCAGGAGGCGCTGCTCGACGCCGCACGCGACGCGCTCGCGCAGGTGGTGGAGGCCAGCCGCCCGCTCGACCCGCTGCTGCTGGTCGGCGTGCCGCTGCGGCTCGAGCAGAAGCTGTTCAACTGCGCCGCGGCGGTCCACGGCGGGCGGCTGCTCGGCGTCACGCCCAAGACCTATCTGCCGAACTACCGCGAGTTCTACGAGCGGCGGCAGTTCACGCCCGGAACGCACGCGCGCTCGCGCGAGGTCACCCTGCTCGGCGCCACCGCTCCGTTCGGCAACGACCTCGTCTACGAGCTGGCGTCCATCCCCGACTGCGCCGTTCACGTGGAGATCTGCGAGGACCTCTGGGTTCCCGCGCCGCCCAGCACGTATGCGGCGCTGGCTGGCGCCACGATTCTCACGAACCTCTCGGCGAGCAACGTGACCATCGGCAAGTCGGAGTACCGCCGCATGCTCTGCGCGTCGCACTCGGGACGCTGCATCGCCGCCTATGCCTACGCCGCGGCCGGCTCCGGGGAATCCACCACGGACCTGGCGTGGGACGGCCACGGGATGATCTACGAGAACGGGCAGCGCCTGGCCGAGACCGAGCGCTTCGCGCCCGGCGAGCAGCTGATCGTCGCCGACATCGACCTCGAGCGGCTGGTCCAGGAGCGCGTGCGGATGACCAGCTTCAACGACGCGGTCCTCGAGGCGCAGGGACGCCTGCCCCCGATGCGCCGCGTCCCCGTGGCCTTCGAGGTGCCCGACGGCCCCGTCGCGCTGACCCGCCACGTCGAGCGCTTTCCCTACGTGCCGAGCGACCCCGCCGCGCGCGACGAGCGGTGCCGCGAGGCGTACAGCATCCAGGTGCAGGGGCTGGCCGCGCGGCTGGCCAGCACGGGAATTGCCAGGGCCGTGATCGGCGTGTCCGGCGGCCTCGACTCCGCGCACGCCCTCATCGTGACGGCGCGCGCCATGGACCGGCTGGAGCTGCCGCGGGCCAACGTGCTCGGATTCTCGATGCCAGGATTCGCCACGAGCGAGCGCACCCGGACCAACGCGCTGGCGCTGATGCGCGCGCTGGGCGTGACCGCCGGCGAGATCGACATCCGGCCTTCGTGCCTGCAGATGTTGAAGGACCTCGGCCACCCCTACGCCGCGGGCCAGGCCGTCTACGACGTCACGTTCGAGAACGTGCAAGCCGGCGAGCGCACGTCGCACCTGTTCCGCCTGGCCAACCAGCACGGCGGGCTCGTCGTGGGCACCAGCGACCTCAGCGAGCTGGCGCTCGGGTGGTGCACGTATGGCGTGGGCGACCAGATGGCCCACTACAGCGTGAACGCCTCGGTGCCCAAGACGCTCATCGCGCACCTGATTCGCTGGGCGATCCGCACGCGTCAGTTCGACGACGCCACGAGCACGGTGCTCCAGTCGATCGCCGACACCGAGATCTCGCCAGAGCTCGTCCCTGGCCAGGGAGCGGCCGGGCCGAGCCAGGCGAGCGAGGCGGTGCTCGGACCGTTCGCGTTGCAGGACTTCTTTCTCTACTATGTGAGCCGCTTCGGGTATCGACCCAGCCGCGTCGCCTTTCTGGCGGAGCACGCGTGGGGCGACCGTGCGTCGGGCGCATGGCCCGACGACCTGGCCGAAGCGGACCGCCGCGAGTACACCCGCGCGACGATCAAACGCTGGCTCGCGGTGTTCCTCCGGCGGTTCTTCGAGACGAGCCAGTTCAAGCGGTCGGCGCTGCCGAACGCCCCGAAGGTCGGGTCGGGCGGCTCGCTCTCGCCCCGCAGCGACTGGCGCGCGCCGAGCGACGGCCACGCCGACGCGTGGATCGAGGAGCTGGAGCGGGACATACCGGACTGACGGCTCGGGAAAGGTGCATCGAATGTTCGTCTCACGTCGTGTGATGATGTCGGCCGTGCTCGGACTGATCGCGCTCCATGGATCGACCCCCATCCTTGCGCAGGCACCGGCGGTGCGGGGCAACCCCGCTCGCGGGCGCTACATCGTCGAAGGCGTGGCGATGTGCGGCGAATGCCACTCGACGCGCGACGGCTCGGGCGCCATCATCCCGTCCACGCGGCTGATGGGCGGACCGATGCCCGTCCGGCCGGCCTGGAACATCGACTGGGCGGTGCGCACGCCGCGGATTGCCGGACTTCCTGGCTATACGGATGAGCTGGCAGTGCGCCTGCTCACGCAAGGCGCCATCGGACGCGACGACACGCAGCTTCGGCCGCCCATGCCCCGGTTCCGCATGACGCCCCAGGATGCCGCGGACGTCGTCGCGTACCTCAAATCGCCGCCGTAGCCTGAACGCGCACGCTGAAGCGTGCGCTCTACAGGGAGACAATTGTCCACCTGTAGAGCGGCGGCTTTAGCCGCCGCGAGCAGACTTGCGGGTCAGATATGCGACGAGGTCTTCCAACTCCGCGTCGCTGATCTCCGTCTTGCGCGTGATCGGCATGCCGAACACGCCGTTGCGAACGACGGTCCTGATGAAGCCGGGCGCAAGGTTCGAGCGCTCTTCGAGCACCGCCGGAACCCTGCCCTTGTACTTCACGGCGAGCGCGGCCGTGCCTGGCAACGCCCCGCCGCCGAACATCCCTCGCGCCGGCGCAACGGCCCCGTGGCACGGCGCGCACCACTTGTCGAAGACAGCCTTCCCGTTCTTGTCGGAAGGTGCCGTCTGGGCGACAGCCGACGGGGCAGCGCCGGTGACGCACAGCAGGAGGAAGAGCATCGCTCGTCTCATGCGCGGGTGTTCCTCATCGACGCCGGCCAGATACCGTAACGGCCCGGCGACAGGATGCCGTTGGGATCGATGCTGTCCTTCAGTTTTTCGCGGAACCGCAGGAGCGCGTTGTTGTTGAACGAGTACGTCCGGGCGAGCTGATCCTGGAACGCGGGCGCCGTGCGGTAGCAGCCCCAGCCACGCTCGGCACAGCGGTCCATGATCCTCGCGAACAACTCTCGACTGCGCGAGTTCCTGGCCGGGTCGCGCCAGGTAGGAACCACCGCCGCCATAATGAAGCACCGCGAGTAGTAGTTGATCGGCGTGCTGAAGGGGTTGTACGGCGCCGGGGTGTCCATCTCGCGGTAAGTCTCGAACATCACACGGGCTGCTTCCCACACGGCCGACGCCTTTCTCGGGATCATGGCGAAGAAGTCGGCGTGTCCGTCGGCGGGGTCGTTTGCGGTCGATGGATTCCTCGCGACCATCGCAAAGACCTCCAGCGACGGAATGCCCAATCGAGGCTTGTCGGGCAGCGTCGGTTCCTGCTCCGGCGGGATGGGCAGCCTCAGAAACTCGCCGTCCTGGAAGGCGGCGCCGGGAATCGCGCCGCTGAACCGCCGTTTGGCGGCCTGCCAATTGGCGCGCACGGTCTCTTCCGGGCCGTAGAAGTGCAGTCTCACGGACCAGGCCGGGCGCGCCTCCACGCCGACGAACCTCTCGAGCGCGTCGATCGAGGGCCAGCCGCTCGCCATCAGGGCCGCCAGCGCCGCCGGCGGAGGAGCAAAGAATCCTCCCCCGATCGGGCTTCCGTAATCGGGCATGCCGATCAGGCCCAGGTCTTCCCAGTAGCTGACCTCGTGGATCAGCGGATCGAAATCCTGGTAGCGCGGTACGGTGACCGTACCGGTCAGATACGCCTCGGGCATCGGCATCAGCCAGAAACCCATCTTGGTCACGATGCCGAAGTTCGATTGCGCGAACAGGCCATCGATCGTCGGGCCCGCGCCGTAGTGGAAGTCCTGCCAGTTGTCCGAGTTGGGCACGGCACCCGTGCCCGTGCGGATGATCTCGCCCTCCGCGGTGACCACCTCCATGCCGCAATGGCTGCCGAAATGGTCGCGGAAGGGCGCGGTGGTGTACCCCACGCCGTGATCGAGGCTGTTGCCGACGGGGCTGCCCCACCCTGGATCCGGCACATCGAGCATCACCTCGAGGTTCCGCTCCCTGATGTGGTTGTACAGATCGAAGTAGGACACCCCCGGCTCGACCAACGCGAAATGGCGCTTCTCGTCGACCGCCAGAATCCGGTTCATGCGCTTCAGATCGACGACGAGGCTGCCTCGCAGGGTCGGCGCCGACCCGCCGTAGGTCAGGTTGCGCCCGGTCGAGATCGGATACAGAGGAATGCGGTACTTGTTCGCGATGCGGACGACCTGCTGCACTTCCTCCACGGTCGCCGGCGCGACCGCGGCCGATGCCACCCGCTCCTCGGGCTCGCCCCAGTAGATGGAGTAGGAGTCGCGATAGAGCGCAACGTCCGCATCGGAGCTGAAGACCCAGTCGGCGCCAACCGCAGACCGGAACTCACCAAGCGCGGCACTGAAATCCGCTTCACTGACATTCGGTGGCAGGACCATCTTCAATCTCCCTGAGACTGCTCTCTAGGCGATCGCCCACGAAACCAGTGCCGTCTTGTTTTCAGGGGAGAACGGGCCGGTTCGCTTGAGGGCAGCCGCGTCCCGACGCTGACGCCAGTCGAAGCGACTGGCGAGCACGGCGATCTCACGTCCGAATCCGGATTCGGCGGGGAGCGTGCGCGCTGCCGCAAGAATCGCCGCCGGCCCAACGGGGTCGTGTTCGACCCGTCCGCGATCGTCGATCAGATGATCGATCCTGAACGCCACCCTCATGCCGACACTGCGTGCCAGTTCTTCCAGGCAGAACAACGTCGCGCGATCGGTCAGCCCGGCAATCGGCGCGCGCTCACGACGGAGGCGGGCCTGCAGATCGCCGTACCACAACGTGGCCAGATCGGGCCCGGCGCTGGCCGTCACCACACCCCTGCGCCGGAGCTCGCCTGCGAACGCCACTGCCTCCTCGAATCGCCCGTCGAACACGGCTCTGAAGAGCGTGCCAGAGACGCCGGCCCGGGCTGCGCCGAGCACCGGGAGCGGCATGCCGACAAGAGCCCCGGCCACGCCCGCTGCGCCGAGTTTCAGGATGCTTCTCCGGTCGACCATCTCTTCTCCTCTGAGGCTCGCCGGTGCAACGGCTCTCACGCGGTCGGTGCGATCCCTCTGACGCTGGTCGGTGCACCGACACGCAGCGGGGTCGCACCGACATGCATCGAGGTCGCACCGACGAGGATCAGATTCGCACCGACCCGGATCGAGATCGCACCCCCTTAGAAGTCGACCTGCGCGCTGATCCTGACGAACCGTGCCGGCACGATCTGTGTCGGCCGTCGAAACGCCGCGGGGAACGACGGGTTCTCCGCCGTCACGGCATTGCCGTTGAACAGGTTGAAGATGTCGACATTCACCGCCGTCCTGGTGGCACCGACACGCAGGAGCTTGCCGACCCGGAGATCGAGCTGGTTCAGCCGCTCACCGTAGTCGGTGCCAAACCCGCCCACGCCGCCGGTCGTCGGCAGAAGGGCGACGGTCGCGGTGGGGCTGCCGACGAGCGGCTGGCCGGGCGCACGCTCCGTGACCACGTAGTTCGCCTGAATCACCGGACCGGGGACGCTTTGGAAGGTGGCGCTGACGGTGACATCCCAGCGAGGGAGCGTGTACGCCCCATTCAGCTTGACCTGTGTCAGGAACGGGCTCTCGATGCGGCAGTACTCCAGAGGCCGCGTCCCCAGGGACTCGGGGACACGAGCTGCCACGTCGCAGCTGTCGATCGTCGTCTTGCCGGTGCTGATGCCGCCGAACAGGATCACGCCGCTCGCGGACCGCGCGTTCACGGTGACGTCGGCCCCGTTCCACCGCTCCAGTTGGTCGCCGTACGTGCTGGCCCGCGTGGTCAGGTTCTGGGCCTGGACGCGGCGGTTCGGATCGAACGCGGTCAGCCGCCGCCCGCTGCTGGAGAGCCCTTGAGCGGCCGGTGCCGTGACGGTGTACGCCGTGAACTCGCCGGAGCCCAGGGCGAGGTTGTCCATCACCCGGAAGTTGCCGTACCAGCGACGAAAGTAACCGGCTTCCACGGACACACGCGGGAGGATCTCGCGCTGCACGCCGGCGCCGATCTCCCAGTTGTACCCGCGTTTGCCCCATCCAAACATCGCGTCGCGATCGAAGCGCAGCGCATTGGTGTTCGTGGAGCCGAAGCCAGGATTGGCGACCGCCAGACATTCGCCGTTGGCGGAGGTGTCCGTCAGATCGCACTGGGGAACGAAGTCCCCATTCAGGTCCAGCCATGTCCTGCTCGTCGCGTTGACGAGGCTGCTCACGGGATGCGGCCCCGTGCCACCGGCGTTCACGCCGACCAGGGACCCGACCGCCTGCCCTTCGACGTACTTGTTCAGGCTGACCTTCAGCGCGGTCTTGCCGTCACCGGCGAGGTCGTAGGTGAGCCCGAGCCGCGGCGTGACGTCGTGCCAGTGGACCAGCGGCGTCTCCGGCAGCGGGATGTCGGCGCGATTGGGCGTCAACGGCGTGCGGCCGGCAACGACCTGCGCCGGGGCGGTTCCCTTGAAACTGTCGTACCGCAGTCCGAGGTTCACCGTCGCCCTGGCGACGGTCCATCGATCCTGGACGAACACGCCGAGGTCGTAGTCCTGATCCGATCTCGCGAAGAGCGGAGTGACCCGCTGGTTGATCACGCGCACAAAGGGCGGTGCACCGGGAATGTTGATGAAGAACGCGTACGGCGAGTAGTCGTACCTCGTTGATTCGAGGTAACCGAACGAGTCCGAGAAGCCGGCTTTGACTTGATGGCCTCCAGCGACGTACGAGACAGTCGCCCGCACGAACGAGTTGGAGACCCAATTGTTGTTGTAGCCGATGAAGTTCCCGTGAGACAGCCGACCGTTCGACAGGTCCAGCACGGGAATCAACGCGCCCGATTCGAGCACCGCCTGCTGGGCCGGCGTGATGAACTCCGGCGACCATGCGACATTGGGCGGCATGTTGCCCCAGCGCTCGACGCGATAGACGCCCGCGGCCTCCACCAGAATGCGGTTGTTCACCGGCGACGACCACTCGCCGTGCAGCAGCCGCTGTGTTGGCGACCTGAAATTCGTCGCCGCTTCGGGCGTCACCGTTGCCGAGAGGACGCCTGCCGACGGCGTGCCCGGTCCCGCCAGGCAACTGCAGCGCGTTTGCTGATCCCAGGTGAACGCCACCTTGTTCCGCCGACTGACCTGCGTGGTCAACCGGAACTGGGCGTCGGTCCAGAGCGCTCGCGAATACGCGCGCCGCGTCGTGTCAGAGACGACGGTGAAGTTCGTCGGATCGTAGCCGTTGAGATTGACGAACGCCCCTCCCGGATACTGGTCCGCCCTGTTCACGCGGCCCGTGAAATAGAACCAGACGCGATCTCTCCTGATGGGACCGCCGAACCCCGGATTGACGTCATACGTCGTCTTGATGGCGCTCGGGGACGGCAGGCCGCGCGCGCGCAGGTCGTCGGTCAGGTTGTTGCCCTGCAAGTCTTCGTTCGCGAACGAGACGAATGCGAAGCCGCTGAAGGTGTTGCCGCCGTCGCGCGGGATGTAGTTGATGCGGATGCCCCCCTGTCCCTGCTCGGCCGACAGGCCGGAGGTGTCAATGGTCACCTCCGACGCCATCCCGGGATTCGGAACGGCGATGCCGCGGTCGCCGTTCACCTGGAGCGTCATCGTGTTCACGCCGTTCTGCATGACGCGCTGATCGCCGGGCCGGCTGCCGTGGATCGTGAGCTGGGACATCGTGTCGCCGCCGGCCCCGCCGGTGTCACGGGCCGACGTGTTCACCCCGGGGAGGAGTTGCCCCAGGCTCGTATAGTTCCGACCGGTCGGCAACACGTCGATGACGTCTCGGGTCATGACCTGCTGACGGGTCGTGCTCTGGATGTCCACGGTCGGCGCCTCTCCGACGACCGTGATGGTCTCGGCCAGCTCGCCGACGCGCATGTCGGCGTTGACGGTCACGATCGCTTCGCCGGCCAGCCCGACGCCCTCCCGCTTGACGGTGGCGAATCCCGGCAGCGTGAACGTCACGGTGTACGTGCCGCCACGCATGTCGACGATGCGGTACTGGCCGGTGTCGTCCGTGACCGTCGAGCGAACCTTCTCGATCAGGGCAGGACTGGAGGCCTCGACGGTGACACCCGGCAGGACCCCGCCGGATGAATCACGCACGACGCCAGCCAACGTGCCTTGCGCATACGCGGCCGGAGCCACGACGAAGCCCGTGAGGGCAACACACCCGATTCGAATCCAACGAGCCATGCCTTCCATCTCCCCTGGGGAACGCTCACCTGCCGGTGTTCGCCCTCTCGCCTGGTTGCGGCGAACGCCGCACCAGGTATTCCGTGATCGCATCGAGATCCGCGTCCGAGACCTCGGTCTTCCTGAAGAACGGCATGATGGCCGCTCCGTTCCGCACCACGAACCTCACCGCCTGCGGCGTCAGGTCGGTGCGATCCTCGAGGGCTCCCGGGAGAGCGCCTTTGTACTTGGCAGTCAGGGCGATGGTGCCAGGCATTCCCGCCCCGCGACCGTGGCAGGTGGCGCACCAGTACTGAAAGACCTCGTTGCCCTTCTGACGTGTGGCGTCGCTCTGCGCATACGCGGCGGATGCCGAGAGCATCACGCACGCAATAACCACGCGAAAGACCCTGTTCATGCCCGCCTCCCCCGCAAATGCCGCGGCCAGATTCCCGATCGTCCTGCCGCCATGATGCCGTTCGGATCGATCGCGTCCTTGATGGTTTCGTGCAGCCGGAGCAGCGCGCTGTTGTTGTACGAGTAGGCCGCCATCACGTCGTCCTGAAACGCGGGCGCGGCGCGGTACTCGCCCCAGCCGTGTTCGGCTGCGACCTTGATGATCTCGCGCATCGTCTCTCTGGTTCGTTGGTTCACCGTGACGTCCGAGCGGGAAATCGGGAACCCCATGAGGAACACGAAAGCCCGGTACATCCACGTGGCCGGCATGCTGAACGGCGAGATGAGGGCCGGCCCGCCACGCCGTGCGAACACGTCCATGAACACGCGCTGCGCCTCGAGCACCGCCTCGCCGGTCTTCGGGATGACCGGCGCGAACCAGAGATGGCCGTCCGACCCTCTCCGCCCGCCAAAGGCGGCGAGGTTGGGGATGCCGACCGCCACCTTGCGCACACTGTCCAGCTGCTCCTGTGTGAGCGGGAATCGGAGCAGCTCCCCGTCCTCGAAGGTCGCGCCGGGAATGTCCCTCGTGAATCGGTCCTTCGCGTACGCAATGTGCGCCGCGATGACCGCCGGCGCACCGTAGAACTGCAGGCGGCACGTCCACGAGCCGAGCTTCTGCTCCTGCGCGAAGCGATCGAGATCCTCTGCAGGCGGACCGCCCGGGCGTTTCAACAGTTCCTCCAGGTCGGCGCGACGAGCTGCAAGGGGGCTCCCGTATCCCGGCTGTCCGATCAGCCCGGCATGCTCGAGCTCGTTGACGAGGCCGATCAGCGGAACGATGTCGTTGCGCCGCGGCACGGTGACGACGCTGGTCTGATAGGCCTCCGGCGCGGGCAGCAGGTGGAACCCCATCTTGGTGACGATCCCGACGTTGCCCTGGGCGAAGAGCCCGTCGACCGTCGGCCCGAAGCCGTACCGATACTCGGCCCACGTCTTCGCTCCAGGGAGCGCGCCCATTCCCGTCCGGATGACGTCGCCGTTCGGCAGAACGGCCTCGAGGCCGCAGTGCGAGTGGAAGTGGTCGCGATAGGCACCGAAGGTGTAGCCGACGCCGTGATCGAGCGCGTTGCCGAGCGGACTGCCCCATCCCGGATCCGGACAATCGATCCAGACCTTCAGGCCGCGGTCCTGGATGTGGCGATACAGGTCGAAGTAGCTGACACCAGGTTCCACGATCGCGAAGTGGCGCCTGTCGTCCACTTCGATGACCCGGTTCATGCGCTTCAGATCGACGACGACGCTGCCCGACAGGTTCGGCGCCGAGCCGCCGTACCCCAGGTTCCTGCCCGTCGCGATCGGGAAGATCGGAATTCGAAAGCGATTGGCCACGCGAACGACCTCGGACACCTGCTCCGTGGTCGTTGGTGCGATCGCGGCTGACGCGAGCCGCTCCTCCGGCTCTTCCCACAGCGGTGAATACGCGTCGCGATAGAGGCCGATGTCCTCGTCGCTCGTAAAGACCCCTGACTCCCCGACCGCCTGCACAAACTGCTGCAGTGCCGTCTGCCAGTCTCGATTGCTCACTCCGGGCGGAATCGCCATACCAACCCCCGTCAGTCGCTCGCGTGAACTGCCTACGCCCGCTTGGGCGCAATCACCCAGGACGTCAGCGCGTCTTCCTCGGATATCAGCCTGTCGTGCTCCACGGCCTCGCTGCCCGCCAGCACACCGCGCAGGGGCGCTGACGAGGTCTCGCGCTCGACGGCGCAGGAGCTCACCAGGCGTGCAACGTGGCACGCCCACTCGGCGCCGCCGAGCCCGCGCCGCTGCGCTGCGGCAATCGTGCTCGACGGGCCGGACATCGCGTGCTCCGCACGACTCGTGTCGACCAGGCGATGCGTGCCTCGGAACACCACGCGCAGGCCGTGATCCCAGCCGAGACGCTCGAGGCAAAAGAGCGCGCCGGGTGCGGTCAGGCCGCCAATCGCGACCGGCGCCTCCTTCCAGCGCAGTGAGAGATCGTGGAACCAGAAGTCGGTGATGTCGCCGTTGGTCCGCACGACCTTGATGCCGAGCCGCTCGGCTTCGCGCGCAAAGTCGGTGCTCCATGGCGAGCGCATGTCGCACACGACGCAGTGAAGCGGATGACGGCCTGGCGGAGCGGCGGCGCTCCGAGGAGACGCTCCGGCGGCTTCCCTGATCGGCATGACGACCGAGACCACCGACGCTGCAAGCCCCGCCTGAAGAAACTCGCGCCGACTCGGCATACTTCCCTCCTGATCGCAGGCGCGCGGAGCGCGCCAAGCAGCTACTGGCCAACCAGCCAAGGGCTCGCCTCTGGATCTCCGGGATATTGAGCGAGTCCTTGGCTGGTTCGCTGAGACAGCGTAGGCGCCATCCTGCGCCGCAGGGCCAGCGATCGTCCAATACTTTCTGCCGCCGCGTGGTTTTCCTGTTGGGAATGAGATCAATGCACTATCCCCGCGGGAATAGGATCAATGCACTATGCCCGCGGCGGTCGATTCACTCTAGAATCCCTGACATGGATCTCCGGCATCTCCGTGCGTTCGTCGCGGTGGCCGAGGAAGGCACGTTCATGAAGGCGGCGCGCCGTCTCCACATTTCGCAGCCGCCGCTGAGCAAGCAGGTGCGTCAACTCGAGCGCGAGCTGGGTACGACGCTGTTCCTTCGACGGCACGACGGGGTCGAACTGACCCGCGACGGCGCGAGACTGCTGGAGCGGGCGCAGACTGCCCTCACCGCATTCCGGGACTTCGAGGAGCTCACCATGTTCCTCAGCTCGCGTCCGCGCCCGTTGCGCGTCGGCATCGGCTGGGGCCTGTGGGAAGCAGTCGAGCGGATCCGGGCACACCACACGACGCGGTTTCCAGATGCGCGGATCTCCGCCGAAGACGTGTGCTCGGAGCGCAGGCCCGGTGAAGAGTGGCGCATCGATGTGGCCGTTGTTCGGAGGGTGGATGAGGCGCTCTACGAATCGGAGCCGCTGTTCGAGGAGCACTTCGTCGCGCTGCTCGCCGCCACGCATCCGCTCGCGTCCCGCAAGTCCGTCGCGCTGGCGGAGCTCGCGTCGGAGCCGCTGCTGATGTACGACCGATACCTGGGACCAAGCGTGTACGACAAGACCCTTGCGCTCTGCCGGGCGGCGGGCATCCACCCGCGCATCGTGGGCGGCCAGCCGCCTCCGTACGCACAGGGAGCCATGATGCTGGTCGCGTCGCGCGAGGGCTACTACCTCGGCATCGCCAGCCGCTTCACGCAGACGCACCGTGCGAGCGGCGTTGCCGTGGTCACGCTGGACGAGCCGGACGCACGCCTTGACGTTCGCATTGCGTGGAGAAAGGGAGACACGTCGCGAGCCGTCAGGGAGTTCGTGCGATCCGCGCAGGCCGTGTTTCCATCGAATGCGCAGGCCGCTCGAAGCGGTGCAGCCTAGCAGCCGCGGACGCGTCGCGTACCTGTCGAGCGGCGAGAGTCGCGCATGCCGACGATTCGCTTCACCCTGAACGGGCGTCCCGCCGAGGCGTCCTACGAGCCGGGCATGCACCTGCTCGAGGTGCTCCGCGAGGAGTGCGGCGTCGTGTCGGCCAAGAACGGGTGCGCGCCCGAGGGGGCGTGCGGCTGCTGCCTCGTGATGATCGACGGGCGTCCGGCGCTCTCCTGCCTGCGCAAGCCCGAGCAGATGGGCGGCCACGACGTCCGCACGCTCGAGGGCATTCCCGAGGCGCTCCGCCGCACGATTGCCGATGCGTTCGTGCTCGAGGGCGGCGTACAGTGCGGCTTCTGCATCCCGGGAATCGTCGTCCGGGCCGCGTCGCTTATCGAGCACGGGAAGACGGACGACCGCGACACGATTGCCAAGGCGCTCGACGGCCATCTCTGCCGCTGCACCGGCTACGGGCGGATCATCGATGCCATCCAGACGGCCGGCGAGGCGTACCGGAACGGTGGCGTGCTGCCGTCGCAGCCGCGCCGCCACGACTACTTCGGCGAGCACTTCGGCCTGACGCGGAACCCGGCGTTCGACGGTGGCAACGGAAACGGCAACGGGCACGGCGTCGGACATCCGGTGCCCCGGCTCGGCGGCGTCGATCTGACGCTCGGGCAGAAGCCGTTCGTCGACGACATGCGCGTCCCGGGGATGCTGCACGGCGCCATGGTCCTCACCGAGCATCCGCGCGCGAAGATCCTGAAGATCGACACCTCCGGCGCGGAGCGGATGCCGGGCGTCGTCCGCGCCTTCACGGCGAAGGACGTGCCGGGCTTCCGCGGCAGCGGCCTGAACGATCCCGACCAGCCCATCTTCGTGGCCGAGGGCGAGGTCACCTGCTGCATCGCCGACGTCCTCGCCATGGTCGTCGCCGACACGCAGTTCCACGCGCGGCAGGCGGCCAAGGAAGTCAAGGTCGAGTACGAGGTGCTCGAGCCGATCACCGACCTGTTCGAGGCGCTCGAGGCGGGCGCGCCGCTCATCCACTCCGAGGAGACGTTCGCGCCGCGGCCGTCGAACGTCCTGCAGCCGGTGACCGCCTTTACGCGGGGCGACGTCGACGCGGCGCTGAAGGAGGCCGCGCATGTCGTCGACGCGACGTTCCAGACGCAGCCGGTCGACATCGCGTTCCTTGAGCCCGAGGCGTGCCTGGCGATCCCGCAGGGCAAGGGCGTACGGGTGCACACCGAGAGTCAGGGATCGGTCTACGACCATCAGCAGATCGCGAAGATCCTCGACGTCGACCCGAGGGACGTCGAGATCGTGCTGTCGGCCAGCGGCGGCGCGTTCGGCGCGAAGGAGGAGCTGTCGATCCAGGGACAGACCGCGACCGCGGCGTGTCTCCTGCAGAAGCCCGTCAAGACGGTGCTCACGCGCGAGCAGTCGACGCAGCACCACGTCAAGCGGCATGCGATGACGATCACGCTGACGATCGGCGCCGACGCCGAGGGGCATCTGCTGGCGCTCCGCTCCCGGATCGTCGCCGACGCCGGCGGATACCACGCCACGAGTGCCAAGTGCGCCCTCCGCGCGGCGTGCCACTCGGCGGGCGTCTATCGCGTGCCGAACGTCGACGTCGAGTCGAAGGCGGTCTACACGAACAACCCGAACGCGGCCGCGATGCGCGGCTTCGGCAGCAACCAGGCACAGTTCGCACTGGAGGGGATCCTCGACATCCTGGCCGAGCGCGTCGGCGTCGACGGGTGGGACATCCGCGAGCGGAACATCCTGAATCCGGGCGATCGGTTCGCCACCGGCCAGGTCATGCGCGAGAACGTGAGGGGCGCGCGGCTGGCGCTCGAGGCGGTGAAGGACGTCTACAAGAAGGCGAGGTACAGGGGGATCGCCTGCGGGATCAAGAGCACCGGCCTCGGCAACGGTACCGTCGAGGGGGGCTACATCCTGATCCGCGTGGTCGAGGGTCCCCGCCTCGAGATCCGGAACGGCTACACGGAGCTGGGGCAGGGCGTCTACACGGCCACGATGCAGGCGGTCGCCGAGGAGACGATGCTCCCGACCGACATCATGACCGTCACGTGGGACGCGGAGCTCGGCGAGAAGTGCGGCGAGACGTGGGCCTCCCGCGGCACGACGCTGAGCTGCGCGGCCGCGCAGCACGCCGCCCGGAAGCTTGCGGCCGACCTCGATGCGCTGCCGCTCACGCACGAGCCCTCCGGTCTCGGGCCCGATCCGGCGCGGCGTATCCGTCAGCTCGAACAGCTCGCCGGCCGCGAGTACGCGGGCGCGTACGTGTGCAAGTTCACCACCCGGCCGGGCACGCCCGAGTCGGTCCTGAACCCGACTACCCACCTCACGTTCAGCTACGCGACGCAGGTGGTGATCCTCGATGAGCGGGGACAGATCGCGCGCGTCGTCGTCGCCAACGACGTCGGCCGCGCCATCAACCCGCGCCTGTGCGCCGAACAGATGGAAGGCGGCGTCCATATGGGCCTCGGCTACGCGCTGACAGAGGACTTCCCGACGGTCAACGGCGTGCCCGAGTCGCTCGCGCTGCGCCACCTGGGCATCGTGCCGGCGAAGTACATGCCCAAGGTGGACGTGATGCTGATCGAGGTGCCAGACGAGGTCGGCGGCTACGGCGCGAAGGGCGTTGGCGAGATTGGATGCGTCGCCACAGCGCCGGCCGTGGCGGGGGCGCTCCACTCCTACGACCGCGTCCGCCGCTTCAGCATGCCGATGCAGGATGCGCCCGCCGCGCAGCCGATCCTGCCGGAATCGCGGAAGAAGTCGGCCGCGCCTGCGCAGCGCTTCGCGCGCGCGCCCCGCGTCGGCCTCCACGAGACGGCCCCGCTGCGTTAAGATCCGACAATGCCACGGCTCGGTCGGGGCATCGCCCTCGCCAGCGTGCTGCTCCTGCTGGCGAGCTGCCGTCCCACGCCGACCGCCGGCGGCGAGCCGTCTGCCGCCGACCCTCGCGCCGAGAGCGCCGCGAACGTTCGTCTCGTCGGTCATCACGACCTGCAGGGCCGCGAATCGCTCGTCGTGACGACGCTCTCGGACCCGGCGAACGGAAGCTGGGTGTACGTCGGCCATCACGAGAGCTACTGGGACGGCAAGCCGAAGCTCAATCCAATCACAGGGCGCGAGGAATGGAACGGCACCTCCATCCTCGACGTGGACGATCCGGCCAGTCCGCGGCTGGTCTGGCACATCCCGAACGAGGCCGACCGCAACTCTCGCAGCGTGTCGGCGGTGTACGACTACACGTTCGACGGATCCGGCCGAGACTATCTGATTCGCAACTCGGAGGCGCTGACCGAGGGCGAAACGGGCATGGATCTGAAGTACCAGATCTTCGACATCACCGACCGCGCGACCGACCCCTCGAAGATCTCGCTCGTGGCGGAGATCACGGGCACGCCGCCCGACTCCTGCGGCCGCGGCTGCGGCGGCCGGTTCATCCTGCGCGCGCACAAGGGGTGGTGGTCGCCGGACACCGGATACTTCTATGCGGCGTCGGGCGAGCCCGGCTTCCGCAACGTCATCGTCCAGATCTTCGATTTGCGGAATCCGCGCGAGCCCAGATTCATCGGCCGCTCCTGGCTGCCCGGCCTCAAGCAGGGCGAGCTACGAGCGGCTGCCGAACTTCGGGCCGGGAGCGCTGCCGCGGACGTACGTGTTGGACCGCTATGCGGCTCCCAACGAGAATTTTGTACTCGTTTGCCGGTCCGCATAGCGGTCCTAGGCGCGCGGAGCGCGCCAAACAGATACTGGCAACCAGCCAAGGGGCTCCGGGGGGATATCACCCCTCGACTTCGCTCGGGGTAGCCTGAGCGACAGTCGAAGGCCAAGGGGCGGAGCCCCTTGGTTGGTTGTCGACGAGGCCGGCGGCGCCGCGGACACGGCGCCGTGCGAAAACCCGATCCGCCCGGCCTCGTACATGGTGGACGTGACCGGCGAGACGCGGCCCACGACCGTGTCGGTGTGGCAGGTGCCGGTCGGCGACTTCTGCGCGAAGGGCGGCCGCTTCGGCCCGCACCAGTCGGCCGAGACGGTGAACGGCCGGATCAACCGCTTCGGGAACCGGCTCGCGTGGCTTGCGTACTTCAACGCAGGCGTCCGGGTAGTAGATCTATCGGATCCGTACCGGCTCAGGGAGCTCGGCCATTACATTCCGCGCACCAACGCGAACTCGCATCCGATTACGGAGGGGCAGCCGGTGGCGATTCAGATGAACGACGTCGACATCGATCACCGGGGGCTCGCCTTCGCCTCGGACCGCGTCGGCACGGGGCTGTTCATCCTCTCGAGTACACGGGCCCGATACAGGGCCAGGCGCCGACCGGGACGCGGTGAGACCCCTATCCTAGCCCGTCCTAGAGGCCGCCCTACGTCCGTCGATTCAGGCGACTCTCGGGATTACGTCGCTCCCGTGAATTCGCGATAGTTTTCCGGTGAAATGCGGACGGTCACGGCCTGCCCCGCGCGGCCGAGCGTCCGCCCGGGCAGGCCGTTGATGCGGTAGGTGAAGACGGCCGGATCGCCGACGCGGATCACAAGGTCGTCCCGGGCCTCGATCCGCTGGCGCTCGCCAGCCTGCATCAGCCGGTAGACGACCGTCACCCCGTCGGCGGTGGCCGCGATCCAGCAGGGACCTTCGGCCTCGATGTCCAGCCGAACGCCTTCGCCGTCCCCCGCGGCCAGCGCAACCTCGACGTCCGGTCCCGACGTCGCGAGGATCACTGGCCCCTGCTCGCTCGCCAGGACCTCCGGCGCGACGTCATACGGCGGAGGCGGTGGCGTCGCTGGCGTCCGAAATGCGACGTAGACAGCAGACACGAGGGCGAGGGCAAGGCTGGCAGCGAGCAGGGGCCCGTATCGGGCGCGCAGGTCGACCTGATCGTCGGCGATCTCGTCTGGCACTACGGAGGGACGCGCGGGTTCCTTCTCGGCGACCGTCTCTTTGTCGACCATCGTCCCGAACTGTGCCAGATATCGGCTGACCGTCTCCTCCGGGTCGAGCCCTACCTCACGGGCGTACGCCCTGAGAAAGCCGCGCGTGAAGATCCCCCCGGGCAGCTTTTCGATCTCGTTGTGCTCCAGCGCGATCAGGATCGGTACGCTGATCCTGGTGGATCGGGAGAGCTGATTGAGCGAAAGCCCTCGCTGCTCGCGCTGCGACCGGAGCGTCGCACCTACGTCCGTGGCATCCATTCCTGTGCAAATCAGTTGACAGCTGGCAGTTGGCGGTGGACAGAAGGGGTCGGCGCGCGATGCAAGCCGTCAACTGTCAACCGTCAACCGTCAACCGTCAACCGTCAACTGTCAACTGTCAACTGTCAACTGTCAACTGTCAACTATTCAGACGCCGAACTGCCGCGACCAGCTCGACCAGACCGCGCCGTGTCCGCGGCTCGGCGTCGCGCTTGCAGACAGCGCGCCAGCACGGCATCGCATGGACGAGCTGCTCGAAGCTCAGGCGGGCGCCGCGCGCGATACTGAACACATGCGGGCGCCGTTCCGCCGACTCTCGCTGCGGGCCTGGATTCCCTATGCCGTGCTCGCGATCACGCTGTCGCTCACGCTGGCCGGCACGGCGTACGTCGTCCGGACCAACGAGGCCCAGGACGCCCTGCGCTTCCGCGCGGCGGCGGAGGAAACGCGGCAGCTGATCGACATTCGCCTGAACACGTACATCGAGCTGCTCCGCGCGGGGGCGGCGCTGTTCGCCGCGAGCGGGGACCTCACAGGCGACGAGTTCCGCGCGTTCGTCCGGGGGCTTCGCGCCCACGAGCGATATGCAGGCATCCAGGCGATCGGGTTCGCTGCGCGCGTCGAGCGCGCGCGGCTCGGAGCAGCGAAGGCGCAGCTGGCCGCAGTTGCAGGCGGCGCCGCCCGCGTCTGGCCGGCGGGCACGCGCGACGAGTACGTCGTCACGACGCTGCTCGAACCGCTCGACCGCGACACCCGGCCTGCGCTCGGGTACGACATGGCCGTCGACCCGATCGTCCGCGCGGCCCTGGAGCGCGCCCGCGACACGGGACGGCCCGCCGCGACCGGGAAGGTGGCGCTCCTGCCGCCCGAGGAGGCCGGAGGGGAGCCGGGGTTCGCGATTTTCATGCCTGTGTACCGTCGCGGTGCGCCCACCGACTCGATCGAGGAGCGGCGAGGCGCGCTGATCGGGTACGTCTTCAGCCCGTACCGCGTGGACGAGATGATCGACGGCATCCTCGCGGCTGGCGTCACCGAACCCGTCGACCTCGCGGTCTACGACGGGCGCAGCGTAGACGAAGCGGCGCGGCTGCTGCACCGGACCTGGCCGCATACGCCTTCATCCTCCGAGCCTCGCGCGGTCCTCCACCAGCTTGACGTGGCCGGCCGCGAGTGGACCATCGCCTTCGCGCCCGGAGCTGGATTCGGCCGCCCGTTCCCGTGGCTCGCGCCCGTCACCTTCATGGCCGGCACGCTGCTGTCGTTCGCCGTGTTCGGCATCATCCTCGTGCAGGTGCGCGCGTGGGGCCAGGTGCGCGCGTCCGAAGAGGCACTCCGGCGGAGCGAGTCGCGGCTTCGCCAGCTGGTGGTGCTCGAACGGGAGGCGCGCGAGGCCGCCCAGGCAGCGGACCGGGCCAAGGACGAGTTCCTGGCCACGCTCTCGCACGAGCTGCGCACGCCGCTCAACGCGATGCTCGGGTGGCTGAGCATGCTGCGGTCGGGCACAGTGAGCGCCGACCGCCGCGACAGTGCGCTGGAAGTCGTCGAGCGCAACGCCCACACGCAGGCCCGCCTCATCGAGGATCTGCTGGACGTGTCGCGCATCATGACCGGCAAGATGCGCCTGGACCTCCATGCTCTGCAGCTCGAGCCGATTGCGTCCACCGTGCTCGACGGGCTGCGACCCGGCGCCGACGCCAAGGGCGTCCGCCTTCATGCCGCGATCGAGGCCCGCGTGCCGGACCTCATGGGAGATGCGGCACGGCTGCAGCAGATCGTCTGGAACCTGCTGTCCAACGCGATCAAGTTCACGCCTCCGGGCGGGGACGTCCACCTCGACGTGCGGGCGCAGGAGGACGAGGTGGAGCTCTGCGTGCGCGACACGGGCGTGGGCATTCCGCCGGAGTTCCTCCCGCACGTCTTCGAGCGCTTCCGGCAGGCCAACAGCTCGACGACGCGCGCGCATGGCGGCGTCGGGCTGGGATTGGCCATCGTGCGGCACCTCGTGGAGCTGCACGGCGGGACGATCGAGGCCCACAGCGAGGGCACGGACCGCGGCGCCATGTTCGTCGTCCGCTTTCCGGCGGCCGCGTCGCGCGATGCCGCACGTCCCGCCGCACCGGCGCCGCCGTCGCGGCGGCAGTCCCTCGTCTCGCTGACGAGACGACGAACGGCGCGCTGATTGCAGGACGACACCCTGCATGTCTCGCTCGACTGCCGCCATCGTGGCCATCGCGCTCATCGTCTCGACGCGGCCGTACGCGGGTGACGAGCGTGGGGCGAGCGTGCTCGATCAGTTCCTGACGCGAACGGAACCGGCGCTCGACAGCTACGAGGCGCATCGCACGCTGGTGGGCTGGAGCGAGGGCTCCAGCCGGCGCGGGCAGATGGACGTGCACACCACGTTCGATCGCGCCGCGCGCACGCTGCGCTTTGCGATCGTGAGCGAGGAGGGATCGGGGCTCGTCCGGCGGCGCGGGCTCGAGGCGGTGCTGCGTGCCGAGGCCGAGGCGGTCGAAGAGGGCCGTCTGGGCCAGTCCACGTTGACGGCCGCGAACTACGACATCACGTACGCGGGCGCGACGGAGGAAGGCCTCTACCGCCTGGCAATCGATCCGCGGCGGGCCGACCGCTTTCTGGTGCGCGGCGGCGCGCTGGTGACCGGTCATGGCGACCTGGTCCGAGTGGACGGGCGTCTGGCCAAGAGTCCCTCGTTCTGGACCACGCAGGTCGACGTCGCGCGGGAGTACGCGCGTGTCGGCGGCGTGACGGTGCTCGTGCGCGTCCAGTCCAGGATCACAACGCGGCTGTTCGGGACCGGCCGGTTCTCGATGACGTACAGATATCAGACCGTCAATGGACGACCGGTGGAGTGACACGGCGAGGGGCACGGCGGCGCCGTGCCCCTGCGTTCATTTCTTCGCAGCCTCGGTGATGTCGAGCTTCCGTCCCTTCGTGGTCGGCGGCGCTGGCATCGTGATCTCGAGCACGCCGTCGCGGAAGCTGGCTTTCGCCTGCTCGGTGATCGCCCCGTCGGGCAGCGGAATCACGCGGCAGAAGCTGCCGTAGCTCCGCTCGCTGCGATAGACGCCCTCGCGCTCCTCTTCGCGTTCCCGTTTCCGCTCGCCCTGGATGCAGACGGCGTTGTCGGTGACTTCCACCGACACTTCGTCTCTCTTCAAGCCAGGGAGGTCGGCTTTGATCGTCAGCTCGTTGTTCTTCTGAACGACGTCGATGTCGGGGGCCCACATGTCGTCGCCGGTCTCTCGCCACGGCGAGGCCCGGCGGCGGCCGACGCCGAAGTCGTCGAACATGCGATCCATCTCGTCCGCGAGGCGCTGGAGCGTGCGGAACGGGCCGCCGCCCCCTCCGAACGGTCTCGTCAGCCGTCCCTCGCGCGTCGGTGTCATCGCGGTCTGTCTTTCCGCCATACAGCACCCTCTCTTTCTGCCTCCGCATCTGGCTGGATTTGTCGAAGCGGGCGGAAAGCTGCAAAGGACACGCCGCGGGGCATGCGGCGTGCCGCGAGGCGCGCACGCTGAAGACGCGCACGCTGACGCGTGCGCTCTACTGGGGGACAAGCTGCGCCCTGTAGAGCGGCGGCTTTAGCCGCCGCGATCCCGCGGTATTGGGCCTAAACGGGAGCATTGGAGCCAGGTAGCCAGGACGTACAACCAAGCAGTAGCCGCCGCCACGAAGCAGTTCCTCGATGAGGCCAAGAAGACACTCTCGCCGCAGGAATTTGCGACAGTGGAGAAGTGGTTTGCCCACGACGTCAACGAGCAACTGAACCGCCAGGTCATCGCCGCCGCGCTTGCCGG
>JACQTK010000225.1 GCA_016210845.1 Acidobacteriota bacterium
CGCATCACCGAACGCTACCGCCGGCCCGACTTCGGCCACCTCGTGATCGAATTCACATTCACCGATCCCAAGTACTACGCGCGGCCGTGGACCGCGACCATTTCCTTCGATCTCATGCCGGACACCGAACTGATAGAACACTTCTGCGAGAACGAAAAAGACTTCGGTCAGATGATCCGGAAATAGCCTGTCTCTAGCTGCCCACCTGTCTGCGACAGGCCCACGTGGTCATGAAACGCGCTACAGTGGGCGCCGACGCTGGCGCAGAGGTCGGCTTTTCATTGGTGCTGGCAGCCCGTTCTCTAGTTGGACCCGGAGTCCCGCGAGCACCCCGTATTGCAGCCCCGGCTTGGTCGGTGAGCGCGCACCTTAGATTTCGCCAACGCGGACTCCATGCCAGCGTTCCGGAAGGAGACGTGTCATGGAAGTCCTGTATCCCCGTTGCGCCGGCCTCGACGTGCACGCCGCCAGTGTGACTGCCTGCGTCCGGATCGCGACGGGCGCGAATGTCGAGTACGTTCACCGCACGGTAGCGACGACCACCCGTGGGCTGCTCAACTTGGCCGAGTGGCTGACCACCTACGCCTGCACGCACGTCGCCATGGAGGCGACGGGCGTGTACTGGAAGCCGGTCTGGCATGTGCTCGAAGAGCACTTCACCCTGGTCCTGGCCAACGCCATGCACATCCGCAATGTGCCGGGGCGCAAGAGCGACGTCAACGATGCGACGTGGATTGCCGACCTGCTGGCGCATGGGCTGATTCGCAGCAGCTTCGTGCCCCCAGCGCCGATTCAGACGCTCCGGGATTTGACGCGCACGCGACGGCAACTCGTCCAAGAAATCGCCCGGCACGTCCTGCGGATTCAAAAGACCCTCGAAGATGCGAATCTGAAACTCACGCACGTGATGAGCGACATCGTGGGGGTGAGTGGCCGCGCGATCCTGAACGCCCTCGTCGCCGGCGAAAGCGACCCCGAGCGTCTGGTGGATCTGACGCGCGGACGCCTCAAGGCGAGCCGGGCCGAACTGGTCGACGCGCTGCACGGGCGGGTGACGGACCATCATCGGTTCATGATCAACCTGCATCTGACCCAAATCGATGCGCTGGATGCCGCGGTCACCGCGATCGAGGCGCGGATCGGAGACGCCCTCGAGCCCTTTCGCGCCGCCGTGAGCCTCCTCAAGACGATGCCAGGGCTCAGTGACACGACTGCGCGCGTACTCATCGCCGAGATCGGGACCGACATGACGCGATTCCCCACCGTGGGGCACCTGATCTCCTGGGCAGGCTTGTGTCCGCGCCTGGATGAAAGCGCCGGCAAACGACGCTCGACGCGCACCCGACAGAGTGCGCCCTGGCTCAAGCCCACCCTGATCACCGCGGCCTGGGCGGCCACGCGCAAGAAGGATGGCTACCTGCACGCCCAGTTTCTCCGGCTCAAGAGCCGCCGCGGAGCCAAGAAAGCCATCGTCGCTGTCGCCAACTCGATGCTGACTGCTGCGTACTACATGCTGCGCGACGGCGTCGAATATCACGACCTCGGGCCTCAGCATTTCGTCGAGCAGAATAAG
This sequence comes from Acidobacteriota bacterium, assembly GCA_016210845.1. GTDB lineage: Bacteria > Acidobacteriota > Vicinamibacteria > Vicinamibacterales > UBA2999 > JACQTK01. The sequence goes on from JACQTK010000225.1 coordinate 1,574, forward strand.
GAGCAGGTCGCCAAACGGTTACTCCAGCGCCTCCGAGACCTCGGTCTCAACGTGGAGGTCAAGGCTGCATGACGTCGATCAATCGGGTGATCCGGACAGTTTCACCTTAGAAACAAGGCAGGGGGCGCAAGGCCTTTATGCAGCGATACCCGAGAACCTGACGTTCCAACCTTTCGCAGAACCCCGTACCGGTACCAACGTCCCACCATCACTTGAAAGATTCTCGAAACTGTGTCCGTGCTTTGGCCTTCCCCAAGCCTTGCACGGAGCCACCGTCGACGAGAGAATCAGCCGTCACGAGCTCCAACCTCGGGAGTCAGCCTACCAACAAGCCGCGATCGACATGCTTGGGAGGACTTTTGTCGCCGGGATGCCGGACGTGATATTGGACGTTCACGAACGGAATGACCGATGGCGCCACTGTGGAGGCCAAATGACGGACACCATCACCTTGAGCCGCGACCGAGCCTCAGAAATCTTCGAGGCGGTGAACGGTATCGGCAACCTGCTGAAGGCCATGCCGGCGAAGCCCGAGAATGCGGCAGTGAGGTACGCCATCATGTCCAATCTCGCCGTGATTCGAATGAACCTGGCTGGAGTGCCGCGCGCACCCTCGAACTGAGCGCGACCCCGTGCGGCTCGGCCGAACCGACGAATGAGCCTGCGTGGATATACTGGACCAACATGTCCGACGAAACACGAGTCGTACACAGCGACCCAGAGATTCTGGGTCCTAGGCGCGCGGAGCGCGCCAAGCAGATACTGACAACCAGCCAAGGGCTCGGCTCTGCGAACAACGGGATATCAAGGGCGGAGCCCTTGGCTGGTTGGTTCGATGTCGCCTTCACTTTCCGAGCTGCTGAAACTGCCCGCCGGCGAGCGTGCGGAACTCGCGATGGCCTTGTGGGAAAGCCTCTCAGAAGCCGGACGTGAGGCCGAGCTCGAATTGACCCTGGAAGAGGCCGCGAATTCGAGCGCCGCTGGGCGGACCACGTCCAGCAACCTGATTCAGCCATCCCCTGGGAGGACGTCCGCCGGAAGCTGATGGATCGCGAGTGAACCGAAAGGTCACGTCTCTCGCCGCGTCCGCGGCGAGACGAGGCGAGCCATCCTCAGTCGGTTTCCCTGCGCCGTCGACTTCCGGGTGGTCGGCGATGACATCGTCGTCCGGGCCGTCCCGACCAGAGACGGCCCAACGGTCGAATTTCCTCGAGAAACCCGACTGTATAAGATCCAGCGCTATGACAGAGGCAGCTGATGGCTGGCGCCGCACGTGGGCGGTCCTGTGCGCGCGTGTGGTCCTGGGGCTCATCTTCGGCATGGCCGGCTTCGACAAGGTGTTCAACCTGACGCCGGCCGGCCACGCCGAGCGGTACTTCACGGGCCCGTACGCCGATTCGTGGATTCCGTACTGGCTGCTCTGGAGCGCCGGCGTCGCTGTCCCGTTCATCGAGCTCATCGGAGGTTGGCTGCTCGTCGCGGGTTGGCGGGTCCGCGAGGCGATGGTCGGCCTCGGTCTCGTGCTGATGCTGGTCACCTACGGGCACCTGCTGGCCAACTCGCTGTACGATTTCAGCGGCCACGTGATCCCCAGGCTGGCGCTCCTGGTGTTCGTGTCGTGGGTGCCCCGCGAGGTGGATCGCCTCTCGCTCGACGGCTGGCTGGCTCGCCGGTAACCGGCATGGACCTGGACCGCTATTGTGCGCGCATCGCATACACAGGCGACCTGACCCCCACGCGCGCCGTGCTGGACGCGCTGCACCTGGCGCACGCCACCCATATCCCTTCGACTTCGAGATGGCCAACGACTACACGTCCACGCACCCCGCATCACGCTTCACGCAGTCGCTCATCGTGCAGAAGCTCGCCACCCGCGCGCGCACGACGCTGCGCAATCGCGACCTCATCGTCGACACCGGCGAGACGGTCACGACGCGGACGCTCCAGGGCGACCACGAGATTCTGCGTGCGCTCGCGGAGACGTTCGATCTGCGCTTCCCGGCGGGGACGCGGTTCCCTGCGCGCGAGGACGTGTTCTAGACGTCAGCGGTTGTCGCGCTGGTACCGCCGGACGGCGCGGCTGGCGGCCTCGGGGCGCGAGATGCCCGGGGCGCGCGCGATCTCGGCGTCGATGAGCCGCTCGACCTGACCTTCGTCGCCGAGGCAGATCCGGCGCAACTGCGTCTCGGCTTCGTGCGACGGGCGGCGACGCATCCACAGCCACGTCCCGAGCGCGACGAGGAGGACGAGCGCGATCGCGGAGGGGCTATCCATGGCTCACTTCGGGCAGGGTACGAAGGGCTCCGGCTGACGGTCAATCGCGTCGGGAGGGGACGTCGCGGGCAACGGGGCCTGGCTGGCGTTGGCAGGCTGGCTCGTCGGCTGACCTGCCTCAGGGACCAGCTGCCGCGTCCCCGAGGGCGCGCGTCAGGAGATCGGCCACGCCGAGCACTGGCGCGTTGACCGTCAGGTAGTCGCGATCCAGTTGTTGTGCCTGGACCCGGATGATGCCGAGGATGTCACGCCACTGACGATCGGAGGTCTCGCCACCCTTCCGATACCACCGCAGCTTCTGCAGCAGGATGTCCTCCGGCGGGTGCACGTAGAGTGTCCGGCCGGGGTCGATCTCTACGGCTCGACGACGCTGCAGCTGCTGGTCGTCGAGGGGCGTGCCACCCGCCACGAAGATGTCGACCTTCAGCTGCGTGGGCTGATGAATGAGGTTGGCGGTCGAGCGCTCACGCACCGCGCGGCGGAGCGCCTCCTCGTCGACATAGAAGTCCGCCGCCAGGATTGACCGCAGGGTCGGGACGTCGGACTCGCGCAGCGCGGCGACGATGTCGATGTCGACGGTGGACCGCGGCTCTCCCGCGATCGAGCTGGCGATCGAGCCGCCGACGGTATGGACAATCCCGAGCGCGTCGAGCGCGCGCGCAACGGCGAGCGCCACCGCGATCGGATCGACCGGGACAATCACAGCAGGTTCGCTGCCGCGATCTCGGGGTAGGCCTGTCGTGCCAGGTCCGGACCGAGCGTGATCAACGCCAGACGCAGGAATTGTTCGCGCGGAGAAGCGCCAGGATGCCGGAGGCGGATGCCCGCGAGCGCCAGATCGTAGACCGCTTGTGTGAGGCCGGCCACGATCGCCGCCTTCTCGCCGGGCGACATCCGCCGCCAGCGCTCGATCTGCATGCGCTCGACTTCGGGGGAGGTATCCAGGCTCAGCGGCTGCGGCGGCACAGCCGGATTATAGTCACGTCGTCAGCCGCGTCCGCGCGTCAATCATAGGGATCCCAGGCCGGCGGCGACGTCCGCAGGCGCCGCTCGATGTGTGCGACAATGGCGTCCGCCGCCAGCGAGCTCGCGGCAGTCCTATCGACGTGGAGCGCGGGGGTGATGCGGTCGACGCCGTCGAACACCCAGCGCGCACCGCCCGTCTCTTCCTCGATCGCATCTTCACTGGCGCCGAGCGCCCGATCCTCGTCCTCCCAGAGCTCTCGGTACTCATTCGGGTGGTCCAGCAGTCTGGGCAGGAGGTCCAGCAGCGACTCGTACAGATGGCCGGTGAGATCAGCGTGCGGCTGTTGAAAGACGGTGGCCGGAAGCGGCGACGTCTCGGCCACCGCGCGCGCGTACGGGAGGAAGCGCACGGCTATCGACCGGCCCCCGTGGCCCGTCCGTAGCCCTGGCGGAACAGCTCGATGACGTTGGCCACCTCGGCGGCCGTCCGCATCGGCACCGTCACCCAGCCCGCGCCGGGCAGCACGCGATGGGGCCTGGCGCGTCCGGCAGCCACCAGCTCGTCTCGAACACGGCGCGGGAACGGCAGGTCGGCAAACTGCCGGAAGCGATCGAAGACGTGCGGGAGGAACTCGGGGTCGATCCCCACCCCGTTGTCGCGGACGTGCAGCTCGACGACGCGATCGCCGCGGCTGGCATCGATGGTGATCTGTCCTCCGGGCGGCGTGAACTTCAGGGCGTTGCCCAGGAGGTTGAAGAACACCTGTTCGAGGCGCCGCCGATCGCCCATGATGACCGCGGGAGGCGCTCCGCGCACGATCACCTCCACCTGCCCGGAGGCGGCCGCTGGAAGAATGGACTCCACGACGCCGGCCAGGAGCGTCGAGACGTCGATCTCCTGCAGGTCGAGCGTGGCCTGGCCGCTCGCCATGCGCGAGACCTCGAGCAGATCGCTGATGAGCCTCGTCTGGCGCATCGCATTGTCGTAGATCGATTGCACCGCGCGCGCCGTCATCTCCTGCGTGACCGATCGCTGCCGGAGCATGGATGCCCAGCCCACCACGGCGTTCAGCGGCGTGCGCAGCTCGTGCGACACGATCGACAGGAAATCGTCCTTCAGGCGGTTGGCCGTCTCCGCTTCGCCGCGTGCGCGCTGAGCCGCTTCGTACGGGCGCGCGCGGTCGAGCGCCTGGGCGCAATGCTGGGCAACGGCCACGAGCAGGGCCTCGTATTCACCGTCGAAGTTGACCGGGGCGCTGAAGTCGAACTCCAGGACGCCCATGGGTGAGCCCTCGACCAGCAGGGGCAGCGCGGCCGACGAGACGCAGGCGGCATCGGCCGCGCGGGACGCAGACCGCCAGTACCGGGCCTGCGCGTCGCCCCACGAAGCGACGAACACGGGGCGGCCCGCCCGAACGGCGTCAGTCGCGCAGAGACCGTCGTCCAGCGCCGCCCGGTGCGGACGGATCGTCTCGGAACCGGATGGCTCCACATGAAGCGTCTCGAGCGCCGCGCCACTGTCGACGAGCAGCGATACGGCGCCCGTGGTGGCGCCGACGAGCGCCCGCCCGTGATGGACGACGGCGTGGGCCACCGCATCCACGGTGACCGCTTCCGAGAGCGCCGCCACCAGCTCGTGCAGGCGCGCCGTGCGCGTCGCGAGCGCACGATACCGGCGATCGACTCGCCAGCGACAGCGCGGAAGGTGCTGGAGCGTCCGACCAGGCCGCGGAACGCAATAATCGTGCTCGTCCCGCCGGTCGCGGCCGAAGGCCCAAACTCGCTGGGAAAACCGCGGCGATGAAGATCGAGGGCGACGCTGATTACGGAAATGGACGCAGCGAATCGCGACAGACGCGTGTGAAACTTTTACCCGGCCGGGGCCGGACGTTCAGCTGCGGGTGTCGAGGTATTCGCGCACGAGGCGCTCGAGCAGCGCGTTGAGTGGCTCGCCCTCCAGGACGAACGCGGACGACTCGGCCGACCACGAGAGCTTGTATCCGCGTCCCATGGCCGACAGCCAGACCTGCCGCACTGGTGAGTTCGGACTGACGACGAACTTCGCGGGCGCCGGATCCTCGAAGATCACCTGCAGCACGCCGTTCTGCAGCTCCAGCTCGAAGCCCTCTCGATCGGCCAGCGGCATCAAGGCGCGCTGCGCCTGCTCGAGCGCGTGGTCCGCCTGCAGACGAAAATCCTGGTCCGTGAGCATGCCTGAGGCCTGAGGCCCGGGCCCTGTGGCCTCTATTGGGTCGTGGTCAGTCGCTCGGGCGACGCGATGTAGCTGCGGCGGGCTCGCGCGGTCATGCCGGCGTCCTTCATCCGCACGTCGAGCCGGTGCTCCTTGCCGTCGAGCGCGGCCGGCGTGAAGCCGAGCGTGTACTGGCTGTGCAGCTCCTGCGCGACGCGAGAGAAGGTCGGCCCCAGCTCGTCGGTGCGCCGCAGCTCGAAGTACCCGCCGCCGGTCTCCTCGCTCAGCCTTCGGAGGCCGCGGTCGGGCCGCGTGCGCACGCGGCGCTGGCCGTTGAAGTAGTCGGACTCGAGACCGATCGAGTACACCATGATCTCGTGCTCGCGCGCGCTGTCGAGCACGTCGCCGAGGTCCGCGCGGCTGGCCGTGTCGTCGCCGTCGGTGAAGACGAGCACCACCTTGCGGCCCTCCACGTCCTTCAGCATCTCGATGCTCTCGTCGATCGCGTCGTAGAGCCGCGTGGGATTGCCGAACTGCAGGTCGCGCAGCGCGAAGATCAGGTCGTCGCGGTCGCTGGTGAACGCGCCGCTGAACTGACTCTTGTCGCTGAACGCGCCTACCTGGCCCCTGTCCTCGGGGAGCATCCGGAGGATGAACTGCTCGGCCGCCTGTTTCAGCAGATCCAGGTTGGCGGTCATGCTGGCGCTGAAATCCAGCATGACGACGACCGTAAAGGGCTGGACCTCGTTCAGGAAGACCGAGAGCTCCTGCGACCGTCCGTTGTCGAGAATCGTGAACTGATCCCGCTCGAGGTTCGGCACCAGCCGCCCCTGCGCGTCGGTGACGGTGGCGATCACGGGCACGATCCGCGTGCCAGAACGGAAGGTGGCCTGCTGAGCGGCGACGGCCGCGGCGGCCACCAGTACGAACGCGGGAAGGAGCGCGATGCGCGGCCCTGACATGTCTTCCTGTTACCGTCCCAGTGAGCTTAGCAACGATTGTTCCTCCCGTAAACCGGCCACGGGCTCGCTCTAATTCCACACTGAGCCCGTGGCCGGTAGCCAGTGTCCTCTTGGCGCGCTCCGCGCGCCTGGGACCGCTATACGGCTCCTGTGGCGAAATTTCCGGTGGAAGGAGCCGCATAGCGGTCCGGTTAGCTGTAACATTTCGACCCATGCGCGCTGCGTTGTTCCTGGTTTTGTACTCTCTGGTGGCCACGCCGCTGGAGGCCGCCCGCGTGGCCGGCGTGGTGGTCGACGCGTCGGGAGCCCCGGTCGCGGGGGCTCGGGTCACGGCCGGACCGGCCGAGACCACCACTGACGACGCGGGGATGTTCGATCTGGCGGACGCGCCCGACGGCGAGATCGACGTGCGGGTGGACGCGCCTGGCTTCGCGCCCGCCGCGCTCAGAGTCAGCGGCACTGCGGAGAACGTCCGGCTGGTGCTGCAGCCGGCGCCGCTGGTCGAGACCGTCTCGGTGACCGCCTCGCGCGGCGCCGACCGGCTGGCCACGCCCTCGGCCACCACGGCCGTGACCTCCGCCGAGCTGCTCACGTCGGCGGCGGGCTCACTGGACGACGCGCTTCGCAACACGCCCGGATTCAGCCTCTTTCGGCGGTCGTCGTCCCGCGTGGCGAACCCCACCACGCAGGGCGTGACGCTGCGCGGCGTCTCGGGCTCGGGGGCCAGCCGCACGCTCGTCTTGGCCGACGGCCTGCCGCTCAACGATGCCTTCGGCAGCTGGGTGTACTGGAATCGCGTGCCGCTGGCGGCCATCGACCGCATTGAGGTCGTGCGCGGCGCGACGGGCGATCTGTACGGCGCCGACGCGCTCGGCGGCGTGGTGCAGGTGCTGACGTTCGCTCCGGGCCGCACGCGGTTCCGCGCGACGGGCGAAGGCGGCTCGCACGACACGGCCCGGTTCTCGGGGTTCGGCAGCACGCAGCGTCGAGGCTGGAGCCTGGACGCCGCGGGCGAATGGCTGCGGACCGATGGCGTCGTCACCGTGGGCGAAGAAGCGCGCGGGCTGGTGGACGTGCGCGCCGACAGCGACTACACCACGGGCTTCCTCGGCGCGGGCTACAACCCAGGCGCGTGGCACCTCGGCGCGCGGCTCAGCCTCTATGACGAGGAGCGCGGCAACGGAACTCCGCTCCAGGTGAACAGCACCCGGTGGACCCAGATCGCGGGGGAGGCGGGCGGGGCCACCGCGGGCGGCGCCTGGCTGGCGCGGGCATCCGGCGGCACGCAGGAGTACGACCAGACGTTCACGGCTGTAGCCGCGGATCGCGCCAGCGAGCGCCTCACGACGGCGCAGACTACGCCGAGCACGTTCGGGACGGTGGCGGCGCAGTGGACCGGCGGGCGGGAGCGCAGCGCGACGCTCATCGGCGGCGACCTCAAGCGGACGCGCTCGACCGTCGAGGAGACGCGATTTGCGTTCGGCACGGGGCTGGCCACGGGCCCCTTCCTCGCCGGGGGCACCGAAACGAGCGGCGCCCTCTACGGCCGGATGAGCGTCGTGCCGCGCGACGACCTGACGGTGGTCGTGGGCGTGCGCGGCGACTTCTGGGAGTCGACCCCCCGCGACGCCTCGTCTCCGGCCCACTCCGCCGCGTTCTTCAGTCCGCGCGCCTCAGCGGCCTGGACGGTGTCGCCCGAGGCCTCGATTCACGCCGCGGTGTACCGCGCGCACAGGACGCCGACGCTCAACGAGCTGCACCGAGGGTTCCGCGTAGGCAACATCGTCACCAGTCCGAATCCACAGCTGGATCCCGAACGGCTCACGGGCTTCGAGGCCGGGGTGCTGTGGGCCCGGTCCGGGGTGTCGGCGCGGGTCACCGGATTCTGGAACCAGCTCGCCGGAGCCATTGCGAACGTCACGATCTCGACCACGCCGGCGTTGATCGCGCGCCAGCGTCAGAACACCGATACCGTGCGTGCGGCAGGGCTCGAGGTCGAAGCCGACCTGCGCGTGCATCCCTCGGTGAGGGTGGGCGGGCTGGCGGCGGTGACGCGCTCCACGTTCACCAGCGCGCCCGCGCAGCCCGCCCTCGAGGGCAATCGCGTGCCCCAGGTGCCGTCGTACCAGCTCGGCGCCACCGCGACGTATCTGCATCCCCTCGGCTTCACGGCGTCCGCGCAGGCGCGGGTCGTCGGCGCGCAGTTCGACGACGATCTCAACCGGTTCGAGCTCGAGTCCTACGGCGTGGTCGACGTGTCGGCGAGCCAGGCGCTGCGGCGGGGCCTGCACCTGTTCGTCTCGGTCGAGAACCTGTTCGACGCCGACTACGACGTCGGCCGCACGCCCATCCGGACGATCGGGTGGCCGAGGACGACGAGGATCGGCGTCAGAGTATTCTTGCCGTAGGTCAACGCCCAACTCCCAGGACGCCCAACTTCCAAGAGGACGGTTGGGGATTGGGGTGTTGGACGCTGGGAGTTTGAGAGCATCGGACACATGCCCGCCACGGTTCATGTCGTCGCCCGGTTCGTGGCGAAGGCCGGCAAGGAGGACGCATTGAAGGCGGTCCTCTCCGCGCTCATCGCGCCGACGCGCCGCGAGATCGCCTGCTACCAGTACGACCTGCTGGCCAGCCCCACCGATCCGCGGGATTTCTGCTTCGTCGAGCGGTGGGACAGCGACAGGTCGCTCGACCTGCACCTCGACACCGATCACGTGAGGCACATGCTGGCGCAGGTCGAGGGGCTGCTCGAGGCGCCGCCCGACATTCGGCGGTATCGGATCGTGTGAAGGGAGGCGATGTGACACCTCCTGGTCTCCGCGTCTCCGTGGCCCGTAGCTGGGCCGTGGTGCTCGCCGTGTCGGCGGGATCCGTGCAGGCGCAGGTCGATCTCGAGACCGTCGTCGCGCGGGCCAGCGCGTACGTCGAGAGCTTCCAGCGCGACTTCGGCCTCGTCGTGGCCGAAGAACGGTACGAGCAGGAAGTCCGCACGCCAACGAGCCCACTCCTCGGGCCCGGCCGCGGGCCGGCCCCGACCCCGGTACGGGCCGTGCTCCGCTCCGACTTCCTGCTCGTGCGGACGCCGCAGGGCTGGATGCCGTTCCGCGACGTGTTCGAGCGCAGCGGCAGTCCGGTGCGCGACCGCGAGGATCGGCTGGCGGCGCTCTTCCTGAACAACTCGCGCAGCGCGCTCGAGCAGGCGCGGCAGATCATGGAGGAGAGCGCGCGCTACAACGTGGGCAACATCAACCGCAACATCAACCTGCCCACGCTCGCGCTGGACTTCCTCACGCCGGCCCACCGGCCGCGGTTCGATTTCACCGACGCGGGGCGCGAGGGATCCGAGCGGATCCTGGAGTTCGCCGAGCGGGGCCGTCCCACGTACATCCGCACCACGGCGGATCGCGATCTGCCTGTCACCGGCCGCTACTGGGTGGACGAGGCCACCGGCCGGATCCAGCGGACCGAGATGCATGCGAGCGATCCGGCCGTCGAGGCGCACATCATCGTCACGTACCAGGCCGACGAGGGCGCGGGGATCTGGGTACCGGCCCGCATGGAGGAACGGTACCTCCGGCGGGACGACCGGTCCGAGATCCGCGGCGTGGCCACCTACTCGAACTTCCGCCGGTTCCGGGTGACGACGACCGAGGAGCTTGCCCCCTGAGGGGGACGGGATATGATCGCGTCCATGCGTAATCTCAGGGGACGGCCCCTTGGCTGGATTACGGGGGGGCTGGTGCTGGCTCTGGCGTGCTCGGTGCCCGCGCAGCAGACGCCGCCCACGCAGGACGCGGACGCGGCGGCGCGCGTCGGCGACCGCACGATCACCATGAAGGAGATCGAGGACCGCTGGCGCCAGGCCGCGCCGGCCGAGCGCGCCCAGGCGCTGCAGCAGATCTACGACGGCCGCAAGGAGGCGCTCGACGCGATCATCGCCGACATGCTGATCGAGCAGGCGGCCGAGGCCAAGGGCGTGCCGAACCCGACCCAGTTCACCGAGGCGGAGATCGCGCGGCGAGTCAAGCCGGTCACCGACGAAGAGGTGGTGACGTTCTTCCAGGAGAACCAGTCGCAGATGCAGGGGCGCGGTCTGGCGGCCATGGGCCCGGTGATCCGCCGGTTCCTCGAGGACCAGCAGCGGACCGCGGCGTATCAGGCGCTGATCGCCGAGCTGCGCAAGGCGGGTCCCCCGGTGCGCATCCTGCTCGATCCACCCCGGTACGAGGTGGCGGTGGCGGCCGAGGATCCCGTGCTCGGCGCCGCCGATGCGCCGGTCACGCTCGTCGAGTTCTCCGATTTTCAGTGTCCCTTCTGCCAGCGGCTCATGCCGACGCTCAAGCGTCTTCGCGAGACGTACGGCGATCGCATCCGCATCGTCTGGAAGGACTTTCCGCTGACGTCGATCCATCCCGAGGCGTTCAAGGCGGCCGAGGCGGGCAACTGCGCCCGCGAGCAGGGCAAGTTCTGGGAGTACCACGACCTGCTCTTCGGCAATCAGCAGGCACTCGAGCCGGCGTTCCTCACGAAGTACGCGGCCGACGCGGGGCTCGACGCGGCGAAGTTCGCGGCGTGCCTCGACACCGCGAAATACAGCGATCGCGTACAGGAGCAGATGGGGATCGGGAACGGCCTTGGTGTGAGCTCCACACCGTCGACCTTCGTCAACGGCCGTCTGGTAGGCGGCGCGCAGCCCTACGAGGCGTTCGTGGCGATCATCGAAGAGGAGCTGGAGCGCGCCCGCAGCCGATAGCCACGAAAGCCACAAGGACGGTCAAGCCACAAAGGACACGGAGGGCCGTTCGACTGGCCGCGACCCGCGGTTCGCGAGCGCCGAGACCCCGAAAGAAACCACTCAATGTTTCCAATCCGGTTTCTTTCGGGGCCTCGTCAATCGCGGAATCGGCCTGCACGACAGGCCGACCAGTCGAACGGCCTGATGCTTCGTGACACTTCGTGGCTGATCGTCTTCGTGATCTCCGTGGCTGAACGTCGTCACGGAATCAACACGATCTTCCCGAACGCCCCCGGTTCCATCACCGCCGCGTGAGCCCTGGCGGCTTCCGCCAGCGGAAACTCTCGCCCCACCACCGGCGCGAGCGTCCCGTTCTCGAGACCCGCGCCGATGCCCGCGTGAATCTCGTGCAGCTCTTCCGCGCTGGCGTTGAACAGCGTCATGCCGAGGATCGCGCCATCCTTGCCCATCGTCTTGCGCGCGTCGATCTCCACACGGCCGCGGCTGCCGATGACCACGACGCGCGCGCGCGGCGCGATGACGTCCAGATCGCGATCGAGGTTGACGTTGGCGAGCATCTCGAGCACCACGTCGACGCCCTGCCCTGCCGTCATCGGCAGCAGCTGATCGAGGTACCCCGCCTGGCGATGGTTCAGCACATCGTGCGCGCCTTGTTCGCGCACCAGGGCCAGGCCCTGATCCGTGCCGGCCGTGGCGATCACGCGCAGGCCGTGCGCCCGGGCGATCTGGATGCAGGCGACGCCCACGCCGCCGCTGCCGCCGTGGACGAGGACCGCCTCGCCCGGCCGCGCGTGCGCGCGCATGAAGAGCGCGCGCCACGCGGTGCCGTACGGCACGCCGATCGCCGCCCCCTGGGGGAACGACAGGCGCGGCGGCAGCGCATGTACCTGGGGCTGCTCGCAGACGGTCAACTCGGCGGATCCGCCATGGCCGGCCGCCACGCCGTGCGCGTACACCCGATCTCCCGTCCCGATGCCTGCGACCTCTGGTCCGACGCGCTCGACGACGCCCGCGATATCGGTGCCAGGCGTGTAGGGCAGCGTCGGCTTCCGCGCGTACATTCCCGAGCGGATGTAGGTGTCGACCGGATTGACGCCGACGGCCTTGACGCGGACGAGCACCTGCCGCGGCCCTGGCGACGGATCGGGCACGTCCTCCAGCTTCAGGACCTCAGGGGACCCGAACTCGCGCACGACAATCGCTTTCATGGGTGCGATTGTACGACGGGAGGTCGGTGCGATCCCTCTTTCGATAGTCGGTGCGATCCCTCTGACGATCGTCGGTGCGAGTCCCCTGCCCGATATCGGTGCGAGCCCAACGACGGGCGCGCGGCGGGTCGCAGTGTAAGATCGCGTCGTGACCGGCTGGGAGGTGGTGGCCGCGGTGGTGTACGTCGCGGGCGTCGCGTGGGGGCTGCTGGCGATCGATGCGCGCCCTGCGGCGCGCGTCGGCCTCGCGCTCCTGTGGCCGCTGGGGCCACTGGCGTTCGTCCTGGTCGTCGCGATCCTGCTGGCGGCGTCGCTCGTCGCGTTCCCGATGTTCGGCGTCGGGGTGCTGGTGACCGTAGCAGGGCTGTGGTTCGCGCTGGCTTGCTAATTGGCGGGAGCGAGTCGGCGCGCGATCTCGTCGGCGGCGTGCTCGATGACCTGGATGCAGGGCGCCTGCGCGGTACTGTCGGGCCGCTCCATCAGAAACCTGCCGTCCGGTGCGACATCCCAGCCGGTGTGCGTGGCGCCTTTCACATTGAAGACATCGTCGAACAGCTTCTGAGGGATGCCAGCGGACAACCCAGGAGCCGAGCGCACCTCGACGGCCATGATCGCTCCCTGGCCGCGGTAATACAGACGCCTGCCGTCGCGCGACCAGAGCGGCTGTCCTCCGCCAGCCGTCGAGACCTGCCATTCGAATGGATCACTCCGCTGTCTGTTCCGCGTAGTGCTGCAGCAGGAACTGCTGCGCGTTGAAGCGCCCGGAGATGCCCTCCGGCCGCTCGTACCGCCCCGCCGAGTCGAGCACCATCGCGCGATCGGTGTCGCGCAGATAGGCGGCGAGCACCACGTCTCGCAGGTGCTCGAGGAAGCGCCCGACGATCGATCGGACGCGGATATTGTCGCTCACCCCGGGAATCCCAGGACGCAGGCAGCAGATGCCGCGCACGAGCAGGTCGACGGACACGCCCGCCTGCGACGCCCTGTAGAGCACGCGGATCGTCTGGTCGTCGGTGATCGCGTTGACCTTGATCACCAGCCGCGCCTCGCGGCCCGCCCGTGCGTGCTCCGCCTCGCGGGCCACCAGCTCCGACAGCCGCGTCCGCAGCTGCACCGGCGCCACCAGCAGGCGGCGGAACTCCTTCTGGTTCGAGTACCCCGTCAGGTAGTTGAAGACCTCCGAGACGTCGGCGGCGATCTCGCGGTCGGCCGTGAAGAGGCCGATGTCCGTGTACACCTTCGTGGCCTCCGGGTTGTAGTTGCCCGTGCTCGTGTGCACGTACGTCTGGATGCCGTCCGGCTCCTGCCGCACGACGAGGCACAGCTTCGCGTGCGTCTTGAGGTCGGCAAACCCGTACACGACGTGGATGCCGTGCTCCTCGAGCTGCCGCGCCCAGATGATGTTGTTGCGCTCGTCGAAGCGCGCCTTCAGCTCCACCAGCACGGCCACCTGCTTGCCCGCCTCCGCCGCCTCGATCAGCAGCTCGATCAGCCGCGTGTTCGCGCCAATCCGGTAGAGCGTCATCTTGATCGCCACGACGTGCGGGTCCTTCACGGCCGCCCGCAGGAACGCCTCCACCGAGGCGAACGACTCGTACGGATGGTGGACGAGCTGATCCTGGTACCGGAGCTGGTCGAAGATGATCTCGGGATCCTCCTCGGGCCGCCACAGGTTGTGCGGCGAAAAGGGCGCGTCCTTCAGCTCGGGCCGATGGATCCCGGTCAGCTGCATCCAGTCGCCGAACCCCAGCCGATCCGCCGTCCGCACCACGACGTCGTCGGCAATCTCGAAGTTCTCGATGAGGATGTTGAGGATGCGCGCGGGCATATCCTCGCCCACCTGCAGCAGCGAGATCGCGCCGTGCCGGAGCTGCTTCAGGCTGCGGTCCACGCTCTCGAGCAGATCGTCGGCCTCGGCCTGCTCGATCTCGAGGTCCGTGTCGCGCACGATGCGGAACAGGTGCGCGCCCTTGACCTGCGTACCGGGGAACAGTTCCTGGATGTTCGCCCGGATCACGTCCTCCACGAACGCGAACGTGAGGCCCGTGGACGGGCTGAGGGCTTCGGGGATCGGGACGAACCGCGGCAGCACGTCGGGCACCTTGACGCGCGCGAACTTCGTGCGCCCGCCGTGACGCACCACCACCGCGAAGTTCTTGCTGAGGCTCGAGACCAGCGGAAAGGGGTGGCCCGGATCGAACGCCAGCGGCGTCAGCACGGGACAGATCTCCCGCGCGAAGTCCGCGGCCAGATGGTCGCGGATCTCCCCCGACCAGGCCTCGGGCTCGAGCAGGAAGATCCGCTCCGCGGCGAGCAGCGGCCGCAGCTCGTCCCAGCAGGACGCCTGATCCTTGAGCATGCGCAGCGCGCGCGTGCGCATCGCCTCGAGCTGCCGCTCCGTGTTGTAGCCGTCCGGCGCCACGTCCTCGATCCCCTCGCGCAGGTTCTTCTGCGTGGTCGACACGCGGATCATGAAGAACTCGTCGAGGTTGGCGGCGACGATGGCCAGGAACTTGACGCGCTCGAGCAGCGGGTGCCACGGATCCTGCGCCTGCGCGAGCACCCGCTGGTTGAATTCGAGCCAGCTCAGCTCCCGATCCCACTTTCCGCAGGTCACGACCGAGATTTCTCCCCCCTCCGGGTGCCGTCAGGCTTTCCGTCGCTGCTTCATCAGCCGCTCTGTGATGCGGAGAGAGACCGCCTCCATCTGGGCCACGATCCGGTCGAGTTGACGGCCGTTTGAGATCCACTCCTCGAACAAGCGCGCCTCCTCCCGCGTGAGGCGGACCGTCACAGTCTTGCCGCGCACCTTCCTGGTCCACTGATAGTACGGGCCGTGGAGCTC
>JACQTK010000218.1 GCA_016210845.1 Acidobacteriota bacterium
CCTGCTGCGCCATCGAGATGATGGCGACCTTCGCCTCGCGCTTCGACGTCGAGCGCCTGGGCATGGTGCCCTGGGCGTCGCCGCGCCATGCCGACCTGATGATCGTGTCGGGCACGGTGACGATCAAGATGGCGCCCATGCTCGAGCGCATCTACGACCAGATGCCCGATCCCAAGTGGGCCGTGTCGATGGGCTCGTGCGCCAACTCGGGCGGCCCGTTCCGCCACGGCTACCACGTGGTCAAGGGCGTGGACCGCGTCATCCCCGTCGACGTCTACGTGCCCGGTTGCCCGCCGCCGCCCGAGTCGCTGCTGAACGGGCTGCTCCTCCTGCAGGACCAGATCGCGCATTTCCGCCGCACCGGTACCCGCGCGGCGCCGAACCCGAAGGTCGACTGAGCCGTGACACGCGAGCATGCGGCCACGCTCATCGGCGAGCGCTTCGGAGACGCGCAGGTGGAGGGCGAGCATCCGCTCGTGGTCACGCTGCCCGTGGGCGGGTGGGTGAGCTTCGCGCAGTTCGCGAAGGACACGCTCGGCTGCCGGTTCTTCGCCTTCTCCACCGCCGTGGACTGGAAGGAGCAGGGGCTCGAGGTCGTGGCGCGGGTGGACAACCTGGACGACCGCGTGGCGGTGTTGATGAAGACGCGGCTCGGCGCTGGCGTCTCCGAGTGCCCGTCGCTCACCCCGGTCTACCGCGGCGCAGACTGGATGGAGCGCGAGTGCTACGACCTGTTCGGCATTCGCTTCGACGGCCACCCCGATCTCCGGCGGATCCTGCTCTCGGACGACTGGGAAGGGCATCCTCTCCTCAAGTCGTACGCGGTGGATACCCCTCATCCCCCCTACAGATGACCCTTCGACGCAGCTCAGGGTCACCCCGAGCGACGCTCGGGTCGAGAGGAGTCGAGGGGTGAGCGTCGCGGCCCCGGCCTCGCGCGTCGAGATCGACTACGCGGGAGGCGAGCGCCTCACCATGAACATGGGGCCGCAGCACCCGTCGGCCCATGGCGTGTTCCGCGCCATCCTGACGCTCGAGGGCGAGACGGTCGTCGGCCTCGATGCCGTGATCGGGTACCTGCACCGCTGCCACGAGAAGCTGGCCGAGACGCTCACCTACGCGCAGTACCCGTCGATCGCCTCGAAGACGGACTACGTGGCGGCCATGACGAGCGAGTTCGCGTACGTCCTGGCGGCCGAGCGGATCGGGAAGATCGAGGTGCCCAGGCGGGCGCAGTACCTTCGCGTGATCGCCGCGGAGCTGCAGCGCGTGGCGTCGCACCTGCTGTGGCTCGGCACGTGGTGCATGGACATGGGGGGCGCGCTCGGCGGCGGCGCGACGATCTTCCTCTACTGCATCCGCGAGCGCGAGCTGATCCTCGATCTGTTCGAGTCGCTCGTCGGCGCGCGCCTGCTGTACGGGTTCTACCAGGTGGGCGGCGTGCGCTACGACCTGCCGGCCGGATGGGCGCAGACGTGCCGTCAGACGCTCGATGTCATCGAGCAGCGGATCGGCGAATACGAGCGGATGCTCGAGGACAATCCGTTCTTCCTGGCGCGCGCGCAGGGCGTGGGCGTGATCTCGCGCGAGCTGGCGGAGGATCTCGGCATCGCCGGACCGCTGCTGCGCGGGTCGGGCGTGGCCTACGACCTTCGCCGCGCGGAGCCCTACTCCTCCTACGAGGACTTCGAGTTCCCCGTCCCCGTGGAGAGCTCCGGCGACTGCTTCGCGCGGTACCGCGTGCGGATGGCCGAGTTCCGCCAGGCGCTGTCGATCGTGCGTCAGGCGCTGGACGGCCTGCCCGAGGGCCCGATCTCGTCGCGGCCCGGGCTGAAGTCGGTGGCGCAGATCCGGATCCCCAAGGGCGAGACGTACGCGCGCGTCGAAGGCGCGCGGGGCGAGGTGGGCTGCTACCTGCTGGCCGACGGGAGCGCCAAGCCGTACCGCATGAAGTGGCGCGGCGCCTCGTTCTCGAATCTCGCCGTGCTGCCGCACATCATTCCCGGGCACAAGGTGGCCGATGTGGTGGCGATCATGGGTTCGGTGGATCCGGTGTTCGGAGAGGTGGATCGCTGATGCCCGAGTGGCTGATCCCCTTCGTCGCCTCGTTCATCGTGCTCAACGTGGTGATCGGCATCGTCACCTACGTGACGCTGCTGGAGCGCAAGTTCGCCGCGCGCATGCAGTCGCGCGTCGGCCCCTATCGCGTAGGGCCGCACGGCCTGCTGCAGCCGATCGCCGACGCCGTCAAGCTGATGATGAAGGAGGACGTCGTGCCCACGGCGGCCGACCGGCCCGTGTACAACTTGGCGCCCGTGGTGTTCCTCCTGCCGTGCATGCTCATCTTCGCGACGATCCCGTTCGCGCCCGGGCTCGGCGTCGCCGACCTCAACATCGGCGTGCTCTTCTTTCTGGCGGTCTCGTCGATGGAGATCGTGGGGCTCTTCATGGCGGGCTGGGGATCCAACAACAAGTACGCGCTGCTGTCGGCGATGCGCGCGGTCAACCAGGTCATCTCGTACGATCTCCCGTTCATCTTCTCGGCGCTCGTCCCGGTGCTGCTCGCCGGATCGCTGCGGCTGTCGGAGATCGCGGGGGCCCAGCAGGGCCTCTGGTTCGTCTTCTATCCGGTGATCGGCCAGCTCGCGTTCGTGGCGTTCATCGTGTCGACGGTGGCCGCCGAGAACCGCGCGCCGTTCGACATCCTGGAGGCGGAGTCGGAGCTGGTGGCCGGCTTCCGCGTCGAGTACTCCGGGATGAAGTTCGCGCTCATCCAGCTCGGCGAGTACGCGCACATCCTCGGCGCGTCGTTCCTCGGCGCGCTGCTCTTCCTCGGCGCGTGGGCGGGGCCCGGGCCCGACTGGATGGGGCCGATCTGGTTCCTGGTCAAGGCCATGCTCGTGTTCCTCCTCGTGACGTGGGTGCGCTGGAGCTTCGTCCGCATTCGCGTGGATCAGATCCTGGCGCTCTCGTGGAAGGCGCTGCTGCCGGCCACGCTGCTCCTGCTCGTGCTGACGTCCATCGTGGTGGTGTGGAGGACCAATGGCGGCGCCTGAGGTGCAGACGGTCGCGGACGTGCGCGCGCTTCGCGACGCTCGCCGCACGGCCGGCACCGACGTCCGTGTCATCGTCCGGGCGCTCCTCGGCGCGATGCGCGTGACGCTGCAGAACCTCTTCCGCAAGCCGGTCACCGTGCACTACCCCGACAAGGAGCGCGCGTACCCGGATCGGTATCGCGGCCTGCTGGCGCTGGTCTACGAGAAGGACACGGGCGAGGAGGCCTGCATCGGCTGCCGGCTGTGCGAGTACGTCTGCCCGCCGGCCGTGATCAAGGTGGAGATGCTCAAGGGCGGGAAGCGCAACTACGCCAAGACCTTCACGCTCGAGCTGTACGCGTGCGAGTTCTGCGAGCTGTGCGTCCAGGTGTGCCCCACCGATGCCATCGTCATGATGAAGTCGTTCGACATGTCGACGACCGATCGCCGCGAGCTGCTGCTGGACAAGGATCGGCTGCACGCGATCGGGCGGCAGTTCGAGCAGTCGTGGGCCACGGGCAGCAAGCTGCGCGACATGCAGGGGCCCCCGAAGATGGCGCGCACCGAGGCCGCGCACGCGGCCGCGTCCGGGGCCGCAGCGCCCAGGCCCGAGGGAACCGGCGCGTGATCGGCGAGCCCATCGTCTTCTGGGTCCTGACCGTCGTCCTCGTCGGCTCCGCCCTCGCGGTGGTGCTCTCGAAGAATCTGTTTCACGCGGTGCTCTGGCTCGCGCTGGCGCTGACCGGCACGGCGGGCGTGTTCCTGCTGCTCGAGGCGGAGTTCCTGGCGGCCGTCCAGCTCCTGCTCTACGCGGGCGGCGTCGTCACGATCGTCGTCTTTGCCATTGTCGTCACGGAGCGGCTCGTGGGCGAGCGCATCACGCAGACCAACCGGCGCATCACGGGAGCAGCGCTGGTGGCGTTCACCGTGCTCGCGCTGATCGTCAGCACGGTCGTCCGGCAGCCCCTCGCCTCCGCGCGCCCGGCCGTCGAGGGAGACCTGACGCGGGCCATAGGCGAGGGCGTCCTCACGCGGTACGTGCTGCCATTCGAGCTGCTCGCGCTCCTGATGGTGGCGGCGCTTCTCGGCGCGATCTACTTCGCGCGGCCGGATGAGTAACCCATGAGCCTGCAGGCCTACCTGACGCTCGCGGCCGCCGTCTTCTGCATCGGCCTGTTCGGCGTGATGACGCGGCGCAACACGATCGGCATCCTGCTCGGCATCGAGCTGATGCTGAACGCCGTCAACATCAACCTGGTGGCGTTCGCCCGCTTCGGCGGCGATGTCACCGGCCTGATCTTCACGGTGTTCACCATCTGCATCACCGTGTCGGAGGCCGCGCTGGGGCTGGCCATCGTGATCCTGCTCTTCCGCGTCCGGCGGACGGTCACCGCCGATCATCTCGATCTGCTCAGAGGATGATGACCGATCCCGGCCTCCTCGCCCTCGTTGCCCTCCTCCTGCCGGCGCTCTCCTTTCTCGTGCTGGCCGTCGCCGCGCCGCTGCGGCGGCTGGGCCGCCCCGCGGCCTGGTTCTCGATCCTCTGCGCAGGCGGGTCGCTCGCCGCCGCGGTCCAGGCCTGGGCGGCGGGCGGCGACGATGTGTCGAGGCTGCTGTGGGCGTGGCTGCCCGCAGGCGGAGGGACGCTCGCGAGCGTGGGCGTGCTCGCCGATGCCGACTCGACCCTCATGCTCACGCTGGTGGCGCTGGTGGCCTTCCTCGTCCAGCTCTACTCGGTGGGCTACCTGAGCGACGAGCCGCCGCCGGGGCTCGGGCGCTACTACACCTACCAGTCCCTCTTCGCCTTCTCGATGATGGCGCTGGTGCTGGCGCCCAACTTCGTCCAGCTCTTCATCGCATGGGAGCTGGTGGGCCTCTGCTCGTACCTGCTGATCGGCTTCTGGTATCAGAAGCCCGAGGCGGCCCGTGCCGCCACGAAGGCGTTCTGGATCACCAAGGCGGGCGACGTCGGCCTGCTCATCGGCATCGTGCTGCTGTGGCGGCAATCGGGCACGTTCGACTTCTTCGAGCTTCGGCTGCTGGCCGAAGGCGGCGCCCTGCCGCTCGCGGGGCTGTCGCTCATCACGTTCTGCATCTATCTGGGCGCCGTCGGCAAGTCGGCGCAGTTCCCCCTGCACGTGTGGCTGCCCGACGCGATGGAAGGCCCCACGCCGGTGTCGGCGCTGATCCATGCCGCGACGATGGTGACGGCGGGCGTGTACCTGCTGACCCGGACGGAGTGGCTGTTCGCCCTGACGCCTGAGGTGCTGGCCGTGGTGGCGTGGATCGGCGCCTTCACGGCGCTGCTGGCGGCCGTGCTCGCCTGCGTGCAGGACGACATCAAGCGCGTGCTGGCCTACTCCACCGTCTCCCAGCTCGGCTACATGATGACCGCCATCGGGGCCGGCCTCGCCGCGGCCGGCTTCTTCCACCTGCTCACGCACGGCCTGTTCAAGGCGCTGCTCTTCCTGGGCGCGGGCGCCGTGATCCACGCCGTGCACAGCAACGACCTGTCGCACATGGGCGGGCTCGCGCGCCGCATGCCCCACACGGCGATCGTGTTTCTCGTCGGGACCCTCTCGCTCGCGGGGATCCCGTTCTTCGGCGGGTTCCTCTCGAAGGAGGAGATCCTGGGCGCGGTGTGGGCCGGCGGCTTCGTGGGCCCCTTCCTGCTGCTGATGGTGGTGGCGTTGCTCACGGCTTTCTACATGTTCCGCGTCGTGTTCCTGGCCTTCTTCGGCGAGCCCGCCACGGCGCACATCACCGCCACGGTGGGGGCGGCACACGCGGGCCACCCGCACGATCCGCCCGCCTCGATGCGAGTGCCACTCTGGATCCTCGCTGCCATGTCGCTGGGAGTCGGAATCTCCTCCACGATGGCGGGGCAGATGCTGCAGTTTGGACCGGCCGAGCGCGAGGGCCCCGCCTGGCTCATGCCGAGTGCCGTCGGCGTGGCGCTGGCCGGCATTCTGTTGGCGTGGCTCACGTACCAGCGCCGAACCATCGACGCCTCGTCGCTCGCCGCCGCGTTCGGTCCCATCCGACGCGCCGCGCTCGCCCGCTTCTGGATCGACGACATCTTCGAGGGCGGATATCGGGTGGGGTTGCTCGGCTTCTCACGCGCCGTAGGCTGGGTGGATCGCTACCTCGTGGACGGCGTGCTGAACGCGCTGAGCGCGTGGACGCTCACCGCAGGCGACGATGTGCGGGGGATGCAGACCGGACGGGCGCAGGACTACGTGTACGGCGTGGCGGTGGGGCTGCTCGTCCTGCTGCTGTGGGTCCAGTGGGTGCTGGCATGAACGGGCTGCCGCTCTTGTCGGTGATGACGTGGGCGCCGTTCGTCAGCGCGCTCGTGATCATGTTCGGCGCGCGGCACCGGCCGCGGCTCGTGCGGTGGACGTCGGTGGTGGGCACCTCGATCTCGCTGGTCGCCTCAGTGTGGGTCTACTGGACGTACGACCGGGTCGCCGCGGGCTTCCAGTTCCGCGAGGAGATCGCGCTGGTCCCCTCGCTCGGCATTTCGTACCTGCTGGCCATCGACGGCATGAGCGCGCTGATGGCGCTGCTGACGTCGATCATCATCTTCGCCGGCGTCTTCGCCTCGTGGACGGTGAAGGAGCGCAGCCAGGAGTTCTACGCGCTGCTGCTCGTGCTGGTCACCGGCGTGTACGGCGTGTTCGTGTCGCTGGATCTGTTCATCCTGTTCCTGTTCTACGAGATCGCGGTGCTGCCGATGTATCTGCTCATCGGCATCTGGGGATCCTCGGGCCAGATCCGGCCGCAGGGCATCTTCGGCTGGGCGATGGGACGGACCGGCGTGGGCACCAAAGAGTACGCCGCGATGAAGCTGACCCTCTATCTGCTGTTCGGGTCGGCGTTCATCCTCGTCGGCATCCTGGCGCTCTACGTCGCCAACGGGTCGCAGTCGTTCTCGTTCCTGGCGTTCGAGGCGATGCAGTTCGACTCTACCTTGCAGACGTGGGTCTTCCTGGCGTTCTACGTCGGCTTCGGCATCCTGGCGGGCATCTGGCCGCTCCACACCTGGTCGCCCGACGGCCACGCCTCGGCGCCGACCGCCGTCTCCATGCTGCACGCGGGCGTACTCATGAAGCTCGGCGCGTATGGCGTGGTCCGCCTCGGCATGGGACTGCTGCCGGAGGCCGCGGTCGACTGGGCCTGGCTCGTCGGCACCATCGCCTGCATCAACATCGTCTACGGGGCGCTGAGCGCGATGGCGCAGACCGACCTGAAGTACGTGATCGCGTATTCGTCGGTCTCGCACATGGGGATCGTGCTGCTGGGCGCGGCGACGCTCACCACCAACGGGCTGAACGGCTCCGTCTTCCAGATGTTCGCGCACGGCATCATGACGGGCCTCTTCTTCGCGCTCGTCGGGCTGGTCTACGAGAAGGCGCACTCGCGGGAGATCTTCAAGATGGGCGGGTTCGGATCGATGATGCCGGGCATCGCCACGGCCTTCACCATCGGAGGCCTGTCGTCGCTCGGGCTGCCCGCGACGGCGGGCTTCGTGGCGGAGTTCTTGACGTTCCTCGGAGCCTGGACCTCGGACCACCCCTGGTGGCTGTTTCCCGGCGTGATCGGCGCGTTCCTCACGTCCATCTACGTGCTGCGCGTCGCGAAGCAGATCTTCTGGGGCCCGAAGACCGACGACCCGCACTTTCAGCACCTCCCCGACGCGCAGGGTCCTGAGTGGGCGGCGCTGGGGATCCTGGTGTTCGTGCTCGTGCTGTTCGGCGTGGTGCCGAGCCTGGCGGTCGGCCCGGTGGACACCTTCACCGGGCCATTCCTCGAACGGTTGGTGGGACGATGACCTTCGATCTTGGGATGCCGCTCGTGCCCGAGATCGCGCTCTTCGCGCTGGCGGTGCTCGTGCTGTTGCTCGGGCTGAGCCGGGCCAACGCACCCGCCGTCGGCTGGACGGCCTTCGCCGGCCTCCTGGCGATCTTCGCCCTGACGTTCGCCTCAGACGAGGGCGTCTCGCTGTTCGGCGGCTCGTACGTGCAGGACAGCCTCGCGATCTTCGCCAAGCGGCTGTTCGTGGCGGCCGCGGCCTTGAGCCTGCTGGGCTCGCTGACGCTGCGGCAGCGCAGCTTCGAGCGCCGCGCTGCGGAGTATCACTTCGCGCTCCTGGTATCGCTGCTGGGCATGCTCGTGCTGGCCTCGGCGCGCGAGCTGGTGCTGCTGTTCGTGGCATTCGAGCTGATGTCGATCCCGCTGTTCCTGCTGACCGGCTTCCTGAAGCGCGAAGCCGTGGCACCGGAAGCCGCATTGAAGTTCTTCCTCGTCGGCACCGCCTCCTCCGCCGTGATCGTGTACGGCATGTCGTTCATCTACGGCGTCACGGGCACCACGGCGCTGTCCGCCATTCCAGCGGCGCTGGCCGAGGGGCGGCCGCTGATGCTCCTGGGAATGGCGCTGCTGCTGGCCGGCCTGGGGTTCAAGATCGCGGCGTTCCCGTTCCACATGTGGGCGCCTGATACGTACGAGGCGGCCAGCACGCCGTTCGTAGCCTGGCTGTCGGTGGCCCCCAAGGCGGCGGGCTTCATCGCGCTGATCCGGCTGTACGTCGAGGGCGTGGGCGCCGCCGCGCTGATCTGGATGCCGGTCATCTCCGTGCTGGCCGGCATGACGATCGTCACCGGCAACCTGATGGCGATTCCGCAGCAGAACATCAAGCGGATGCTCGCCTACTCGGGCGTCGCGCACATCGGCTACATGCTCGTGGGATTTGCCGCGCTCTCGAGCTCCGGCGTGGCAATGATGCTCTTCTATCTCGTCGCCTACATGTTCGGGAACATGGGCGCGTTCCTGGTGGTGGAAGCGGTGGCGCGGGCGGAAGGGTCCGACGGCATCGACGCCTATCGCGGCCTGGCGCAGCGCTCGCCGCTGCTC
>JACQTK010000219.1 GCA_016210845.1 Acidobacteriota bacterium
GTTCTTCAGTCTGCCAGGCTCCCTGAGGCCGCCAATGCTCGTACTTCCCGCGCAGATGGGGAGTGCCACGCTCATCCCGCCATAACTCGATCTCGGCAAGCTGGGGGACAGCCACACGCAATGCATCGCGGATCCGCTTCAAGCGAGCGACACGCACTTGTTCTCGGGTCTTTGCAATCTGTTCCAGAAAGTCTCCACCGAACGGATCGTTGGTCCGACCAACCGAACGGTCTGGCTCACGAACAAGCTGAGGAACAATATGAAGATAGCGAACAGACTCAAAGAACGACACCAAGTCACGAAACGGGCGGTTTACGTTTACCTGTTCGAGATGCGTCTGTGTCAGTCGGTCAGGGTCCAGTCGGTCATCTGGGTTCGGTCGCTCCAGCAGGTTTTCACCGTTCCTGACGACTTTCTCCTTGGTAATGCGTGCACGTCGCTGTTTGTCTTGATTAAAGCCAATGTGGTACTCCCACCGCGGCGCAGATTGCCGGGTATTCACCACAACTTGAAGTTCGATGTCAGGATAGCGGCGTGCAGCAAGGCAACGAATAGCGCTCACGCCACCTCGTTGTCGAACGGCCTCCTGGAAGCCACCTCCGGGGGAGGCTAGGTCGCGCAGGAAACGGAAAGCGTCAAGGAAGTTGGACTTTCCCGCCGCATTAGGACCTACAAGAAAGGCACGATTGACAAGCGGGACGTCGCAGGCAGCGAAGTTCTTCCAGTTCCGCAGCTGAATGTTAGAAAAACTGCCTGCTTCCTTCGCCTCAGCCATGATTTCTCCGGACATCAACGCGAGGCCAGGGACCAGCCTAGGACGCGCGTCATCTTGCCATCGCTACCTGCCGAAAGCTGGGGATTCTGCCTTCAGGGAACCTGAGACCTGGTGACCCACATTCCAAGGACGAACAGACCGGTGAGATATCGCTTGCCATTCTACTCGCAGCAAACGCTGTGGAAACCTGCGTCAGTCTCGGTCAGAAGGACTCCGAAGGGCTAAAGGCTGCCCCAGCTCGTGACGCGGGCCGGCGTGACGACGATCACCGGCCGCTGGTCGAGGGGCATCGCCCCGTACTGCGGATACTTCTCCTCGAGCAGCCGCACGCCGATCGCGTGCGCCTCGCCACGCTCGACGATGTCGGCCCGACCCGTCACCAGCACCCACGCGAGCCGCGACCAGTCTTCGTCGTACTCGTCGACGACGACGGCGACCTGCGGGTTGGCGAGCAGATTCCGCACGCGCCGCAGCTGACGAGGGTCCACACGCTTCGGCTTCGCGTCGATCGGCGTGTAGAGCCGCTGGACGTCGGCGGCGAAAACGACGGGGACGACGTGCGGCTGGCCCGTGGCGTCGGCCGTGGCCAGCCTCGCCACCCGCATGCGGGCCAGAAACGCCGTTTCAGCCACGGTGAAGGACGCCACTGGGGAGATCAGTCCGAACGCCCGGCCAGCACCCTGCGGATGTCGTCGGGGATCGGGCGCGCCTTGAACGTCGCCCGATCGACGCACACGGCGGTCATGTACCCGCCCGCCAGGCGCGCGCCCGTCTCGTCGTCGATCACCTCGCACTCGAAGCGCACGGTCTTCTCGCCCTTGAAGTGCGGATCGATGCGGATGCGGATCGCGCGTCCCACGCGAATGGGCGCGACGAACGTCACGTGCACCTCCACGCGCGGCATCCAGACGCTGTGCGTCTCGAGCAGGGCCTGGCGGGTGGTGGCGGCCAGGATGTAGAGCTGCTCCTCAGCCTGCTCGAACAGGTGGAAGAAATTCCCGAAGTACACGATGCCCGCGGGGTCGCAGTCGGACCAGTAGGTTTGGACTCTGACTTCGGGCATAGGCAGTTGGCAGTTGGCAGTTGACGGTTGTCAGTTGACGGTTGTCAGTTGACAGCCGACAGAACGCGTGAGGCGAGCTCCCCACTGTCAACTGTCAACTGTCAACTGTCAACTGTTCTCACACCGTCAGGGCCTCGCGGTACTCGCCGTGGACCTTGCGGAACCCGTCGGACACCTCGCCGATCGTGGCGTAGGCCTCGACGGCCTCGAGGATGTAGGGCATCAGATTGTCCGAGCCGCGCGCCGCCTGCGCCAGCCGCTCGAGCGCCGAGGACACCGCCCGCGCATCCCTCCCGCTCCGCGCCCGCGCCAGCGCCGTCACCTGGGCCGCCTCGAACGCGGGATCGAGCGTATGGATCGGGATCTCGCTCTCCTCTTCCGTCTGGAACTCGTTCACGCCGACGAGAACGCGTGCCTTCGTCTCGATCGCGCGCTGATAGGTGTAGGCCGCGTCCTGGATCTGCTTCTGCACCCACCCGCTCTCGATGGCCGCGAGCATGCCGCCCATGGCGTCGATCTTGTCCAGGTAGGCCGTGGCCTCCTGCTCGAGCGCGTCGGTCAGCGCCTCGATGGCGTACGAGCCGCCGACTGGATCGACGGTGTTGGCCACGCCCGACTCGAAGGCGATGATCTGCTGCGTCCGCAGGGCCAGCCGGGCCGCGTCGGCCGTAGGAAGTCCCAGCGCCTCGTCTTTCGAGTTCGTGTGCAGCGACTGCGCGCCCCCCAGAATCGCGGCCAGCCCCTGGATCGTCACGCGCACCACGTTGTTGTCGGGCTGCTGCGCGGTGAGCGACGAGCCGGCCGTCTGGGCGTGGAAGCGGAGCATCTGCGATCGCGGGTTCTTCGCGCCGAACCGGTCCCTGGCGATGCGCGCCCACATCCGCCGCGCCGCGCGGAACTTGGCAATCTCTTCCAGGAAGTCGTTGTGCGCGTTGAAGAAGAACGACAGGCGCGGCGCGAAGTCGTCGATGTCGAGCCCCCGGTCGATGGCCGCCTGCACGTACGTGATGGCGTTGCCGAAGGTGAACGCCAGCTCCTGGACCGCCGTGGAGCCCGCCTCGCGGATGTGATACCCGCTGATCGAGATCGTGTTCCAGTTCGGCACCTCCCGCTGGCAGTAGGCAAAGACGTCGGTGATGAGCCGCAGCGAGAAGGCGGGCGGGTAGATGTACGTCCCGCGCGCGATGTATTCCTTCAGGATGTCGTTCTGAATGGTGCCGCTGATCTGCTTCGGCGCCACGCCCTGCTTCTTCGCCACGGCGATGTACATGGCCAGCAGAATCGCCGCTGTCGCATTGATCGTCATCGACGTGGACACGCGGTCGAGCGGAATGCCGTTCAGCAGCGCCTCCATGTCGTGGAGCGAGTCGATCGCCACACCGACCTTGCCCGCCTCGCCCGCCGCGAGCGGATGATCCGAGTCCATCCCGATCTGGGTGGGCAGGTCGAAGGCGACCGACAGGCCGGTCTGGCCGTGGGCCAGCAGGTACGTGAAGCGCTGGTTCGTCTCGGCCGCCGAGCCGAAGCCCGCGTACTGGCGCATGGTACAGAGCTTCCCGCGGAACATCGTTGGCTGGATGCCGCGCGTGTAGGGAAACTCACCGGGGAGCCCGATGCCCTCGGGCCGCACCGCGTCGGGGCCGTAGCTGCGCTTCAGCTCGATGCCGGAGAGCGTCTCGAAGCGGGGTTTCAGCTCCTTCATGGATCGCTACGTATCAGCTTACCGCGGCAGCCCTGCCAGCCGAATCCCGCCTCCCTTCACCTTGTGGCGGATGTTGAGGCGGATCAGGATCGACGTCAACCCTTCGACCACGCGTGCGCTCTCGGCCGGCCCCACGTCGTAGGCCTGCATGCCCATCTTGGCCACCAGGCCCATCACCGTCTTCTTCGCCTCGGCATCGTCGCCGCAGACGAGCACGTCGCAGTCGATCGGGTGATGCGGGTCGCGCAGCAGGTGCGCCGCCACGTTCTGGAACGCCGCCACGACCTTGGTGTCCGGACCCAGGACCGCCTGCGCCTCCTCGGTGGCCGATCCGGCGGCGGGCATCTTCATCCGCCGTGGATGCTCGGGGTCGAGCGGCACCGAGACGTCCACCAGCACCTTGCCGCGGAGCTGCTCCTTGACGCTCTCGAGCGTACTGACGTGCGCCGAATATGGCACCGTGAGCACCACGGTTTCCGCCTCGCCCGCGGCCGTCACGTTGTCCGTGCCGCGGATGCGTGTCTTCGCGCCGTCCTGCGCCAGCTCGGCATTCAGCTCCGCGGCGACCTTCTCGGCTCGCTCGTTGCTGCGCGACCCGATGATCACCTCTTCTCCGGCCATGGCCCAGCGGAGCGCCAGCCCCGGACCCTGGTCGCCCGTACCACCCAGGATTGCAATCTTCACAACGACTCCTTGTAGGAGCGTGCCCTCGAACACAGAGGCACGCGCCTACTAGTAGGAGCCCGTTCGGTATTCTCCAACGGGCTCCTACCGAAACATGTCTCGCTCGCGCGGGCGCACCATCTGCGAGGCGGTTCCCTCACCAGGCGTGTACGCGTAGCCGCGGACAACCGCCACGGGCACCTCGTCGACCTTCCCCATGACCAACTCTGCCGCCGACGCCAATTCATCCGCCACGGCCAGGATGGTCGCGCGCAGGACGTGCCCCTCGGCGTCCGGCTGGCCGCGATAGTCCTTCAGCGGCTCCATGCCCGCAACGCCGATGGCCACGTTGACGAACCCCTCGCGCCACGGCCGGCCGAACGTATCCGAGATGATCACGGCAGGCTCCACGCCCGCCAGCTCGCCCAGGCCTCGACGCAGCCGCGCGGCCGAGGCGTCGGCGTCGGACGGCAGGAGGGCCACGGTGTCGTCGCCCGCCACGTTGGACTCGTCGACACCCGCGTTGGCGCACACGAGCCCATGGCGCGTCTCGGTGATGATGGCGCGATGGTCCATCCTGACCACGCGCCTGGTTTCCCGCAGCACGACCTCGACGACGCGCGGATCACGCCCCAGCAGGCTGGCCGCCTGCGCGGCAAAGGCGGACGGCGCGACGGTGCTCAGATCCACCAGACGGCCCTCCGACTTGGAGACGATCTTCTGGGTGACGACGAGGATGTCGCCGCCAGTCAGGCCCACGCCCTGAGCCCGGGCCGCCTCGACGATGATCTGGGCGAGGTCGGCCCCCGGGGCAATGTCCCGCGGGCATTTCAGTCCGATGATGCGCAGCTCGGAACTCATGACGCGGGACATGCCCAGGGTGACGGGTAGGGGCAGCAACCCTTGCGGTTGCCCATCTCCTGGGCAGGCACAAGGCCTGCCCCTACCACTGGCCACCCTGGGCAGGCACAAGGCCTGCCCCTACTTGAGAGCCGGCATGACCTCCTTGGCGAACCGTTCGATCTTCTTCTTGCGCTCCGGGTACTTGCCGACGATGAACTGCAGTGCCATGTGCTCGACGCCGATGTCCTTGAACTTCTTCAGTGCGGCGATGAGCTGGTCCGGCGTCCCCTCGAGATCCTCGGCCTTCTGCTCGACCGGTGTGTCCAGGAGGTCGATCGGGCGGCAGCAGGCGAGCTTCACGGGACCGAGCGACGGGTCGCGGCCCACGTCCTTCGAGATCTGCTGCACCTCCTTGAACTTGTTGCCCAGCTCCTCCGCGGTGATCTTCACGAAGTACGAGAACCACGCATCGGCGTACTTCGCGGCGCGCTTCTGCGCGGCCGGGCTCTCACCGCCGGTCCAGACGGGGAAGCGCGGCTTCCGCACGGGCGGCGGGCTGACGCTGACCGGATCGAAGTCGTAGTGCTTGCCGTGGTACTCCGGCCGCTCCGCGACCCACAGCTTGTTGAGGATGTCGAGGAATTCGTTGCCCATCGCGCCGCGCTTGTGGAAATCCACGCCGAGCGCCTTGAACTCCTCGACCATCCAGCCGACGCCCGCGCCGAGGATGAATCGCCCCTTCGACAGGTTGTCGATCGACGTGAAGATGCGGGCGAAGTGCAGCGGCTGGCGGTACGGCAGCACCGCGACGCTGACGCCGAGCTCCACCTTCTTCGTGACCGCTGACAGATAGGTCAACGCAGTCAGTGGTTCGAGGAACGGCGTGTCGGGCGGGACGAACTTGGTCCACTGCGAGTCGGCCTTGTACGGATACTGCGTGGTCATCTGCCAGGGCTGGACGATGCGCTCGGCAGCCCACACAGAGTCGAAGCCGAGATTCTCAGCCTGCTGACCGGCTTCGGCCAGCACGTCGCCGCCGCCGGCGACGACCTTTCCCGAAACGGGAAGAAACACTCCAAACTTCATGTGGAACTCTCTCCTTTGCTAACTGTCGATCGCGATCGACAAGGCCAACGTCATCTTGCAACCACCGCCCTGTGCTGCTCCGGTTCCGCGATCTGCGGCGGCTCCATCAAATCGCGATATGCAAACGGCAGCAGGAACACGCCGACCAGGGCGCGCGTGAGCGCGAAGGTCAGCCCCGTTGCCAGGCTGAACGCGAGCAGCCGATCCGGCGGCACGATGCCGCCGAAGAGTACGAGCCATGCCGCCTGTGTGGTGCCGACCCGCGCGACCGTGACCGGCAGCGCCGCCACCATGAAGACCACCGGCAGGAAGGTCAGCATGTGGCCGAACGGGATCGCGATGCCGAATGCAGGAGCGGCAAGGTAATGGAGGCACAGCGAGACGAAGAACATGGGCGCGCGCAGGAGCGCGATCCCGACGTACCGGCGCGGCGGCGCCAGGCGGAACGTCCGCAGCAGCGCGCCGCGCCAGGGGGCCGTCAGCCATCGGCCGAGGCGGCTGGCGGCGGCCGTCTCGCCGCCCGGCGTCTCGGGGGCGTAGGCGCGGCCCGCGCGCGCGTACGCGAAGAACAGCAGCCAGAACCCCGCCACCGCGGGAGGCACCCAGAGGAGCGGCTGCGTCAGCTCCGACCCGAACGCCACGATGCCGAGCGTCGCCCACGCCACCAGGTGCGTGTACTCCGTGAGGAGCAGGAAGATGACCGTGCTGCCGATCTGCAGAAACGGCCGCCCGAGCAGCCGCCCCACGAAGACGGCCAGGGCGCCGCGCCCCGCGTTGGTGTTCAGCACGCTCACGATGTACGAGGCTGCGCGCACGGGCAGCAGGTCGCGGTACCGCACCGGCCCATGAAACCAGCGGACGGCCACGGCCAGGACGAGCGTGTCCCAGGCGACGTAGACGACGGTGTTCGGAATCATGAAGACGAGAAAGCGCGCGTAGTCCGCCTCGCCGAGCGCCGCCAGCAGCCGCTCGTACGGAATGCGCCGGAACACGACGTAGAAGAAGCCCGCCGTGAGCAGCAGCGGCAGGACGCGGCGGGTCACGAGGCCGTGCGGCGCCAGTGCGTGCGGGACTCTCACCACCCTCTCCTTCGGCGCGATCCTACGCCGAGCGCCCGACGAGGCGCGGCGCCTTCCGCGCCGCGGCGCCGCGGGCGCGCGCGGGCCGTGCGTCCCGGTCCGCGACACCGCGCCCGCGCGCGCGGGACGGCCCCTGCTGCAGCGCCGCGGCAACCAGCTCGACCGCCTCCGTCACGCGGACCGCGCTGGTATCGATCGTCTGGGCCGCCTCCGAGTAGAGGGGCATGCGCTGCGAGATCATGGATCGCAGCTCCGCCATCGCGGACGTCCGGTTCGACATCGGCCGCGTCTCGCCCTGCTTGAGGACGCGCTTCCACAAGTCCTCCGGCGACGCCTTGAGCCACACGGTGTGCGTGCGGCGCTTGAGCAGGTGCCAGCTCTCGGGGTCCGTGACCACCGATCCGCCCGTCGCCAGGACGATCGGCTCGTCGCGGGCCAGCACCTTGAGCAGCGCGCCATAGGCGAGCCGCTTGTAGTACGCCTCGCCGTGCAGCGAGAAGAGCTCGGCGAGCGAGAGATCGGCCTGCTTCTCGACCAGCGCGTCCAGCTCGACGAACCGCACTTTCAGCGCGCGGCTCAGCGCGCGGCCCACGGTCGACTTGCCCGCGCCGCGCAGCCCCACCAGCGCCACGATCGCCCCCTTGCGATCCTCCGAGGGAAACAGCGACACCAGCGGCACGTCGAGCGCGCGGGCCACGGTGGCCAGCCGCGCCACCGAGATGTTGCCCTTGCCCGCCTCGAGATCGGTGAGAAACCGGACCGAGACGCCAGACCGATCCGCGATCTCGCGGAGCGTCCAGCCCATGGCCGCACGCCGCGTCCGGATCCGGGTGCCGATCTCCCGCAACAGGGAGGCCTCGGGGGGATAAGCAATATACTGCATGTTGACGCGATGGTGTGTAAGCAATATATTGTACTCGGCGATGCAACGCAAGCCTTCTTGGACCGCTATGCGGCCCCAAACGCGAATTCTCTTCCCGTTGTTGGTCCGCATAGCGGTCCTAGCCAAGGGCGAGGTTCCACGGTCATCGGGATATCAAGGGCGAGCCCTTGGCTGGTTCACCATCTCTCTGGCGCTGACCCTGGCCGCCGCCGCCGCCGCGCAGACGCTCGACCGCGGCGAGATTGGCGGCACGATTCGCGACGAGACGGGCGGCGTGCTGCCTGGCGCCACCGTCACGCTGCGCGACACGCGCACCGGCTTCGAGCGCACCACCGTGTCCTCGGCCGACGGCCACTACTCGGGACTGTTCCTGCCGGTCGGCGTGTACGTCGTGCGGGCGCGGCTCTCGGGCTTCGCCGACGCGCAGAGCGATCCCGTCCCGCTGCCCGTCGGCCATGCGCTCATCGTCAACCTGACGATGAAGGTGGCGCCTGTCACGGCGGCTGTGACGGTGACCGCGGAGCCTGCGAACACGTCCCCCGCCCTCGGCACCTCCATCGGCGAAACGGCCATCGCCAGCCTGCCGATCACGGGGCGCGACTATCGCGACTTCGCGCTGCTGTCGCCGACCGCCCGATCGATCATCGGAACGCGCGGCACGTTCCGCGTGGCCGGCCAGCCTGGCGACTATCTGGCGCTGAACGTCGACGGGGCGGATTTCACCAACAGCTTCTTCGGCGAGTTCTTCGGGTCGCTCGAGACGAGGAACCCGACCATTCCGCTCGAGGCGGTCCAGGAGTTCCACGTGAGCGCGGGCGGTCTCGGGCCGCAGTCGGGGCGATCGACCGGCGGCCTGGTGAACGTGGTCACGAAATCGGGCACCAACGTGACGCGCGGATCGGCGGCCTATGTCCTCCGCCATCACGCGCTCGCCGCAGACGATGCGTTCGGCAATCCGCCCACGGGGCTGGTGCGCCACGCGGGGGGCGGAAGCCTTGGGGGCCCGCTCGCGGCCAATCGCACGTTCTACTTCGTGGCCGCCGACGTGCAGCGGCAGACGACGCCGCTGACGGTGCGGTTCGCGCGCGACGTGTCGGGCGTCGCCGTGCCCGAGCTCGGCATCGCGGATCTCGCCGCGGTGCAGGGTCAGTTTCCGCGCCGCGAGCGCGTGACGACGGCGCTCGCCAAGGTCGATCACCTCCTCACGACGGACCAGCGGCTCAGCGTACGGGTCAACTTCACACGCAACCAGGGCAGCAACGTCGCGGGCGGGTCGCTCATCCTGAGCCGGGCCGTGTCGAACCTGGAGTCGTTCCACAACCAGGGCGTCTCGGCGGCGGCGAGCCTGAGCAGCTCGCTCGGACCGCGCGCCTTCGCCGAGAGCAAGGTGCTGGTCTCCGGCGAGACGAGGCCGCGGCAGCCGCAGGGCCCTGGGCCGCAGGTGCAGATCTCCGACACGGGCACCCTCGGCGGCGCCTCGTCGCTCCCCGCCACGCAGGACATGTACCGCTACCAGGCATCGGAGACGATCGGGTACGTGCGCGGGAAGCACAGCCTCAAGGCGGGTGCGGACTACAACGGCTTCAACATGCGGAACAACGCCTTCGCCCTGAATCTGAACGGGGTCTACACGTTCCCCACCCTCGAGGCGTTCCTGCGGCGGCAGCCGTCGCTCTACTCGCAGAACTTCGGCCTCGGCGGCCGGACGGCGGCCGAGGCCGCGCTGCTCGAGAGCTTCTGGCAGCACGAAGCCGCGGCGTACGTGCAGGATCAGTTCAGGCCGACCCCGCGGCTCACGATCGACCTGGGGCTCCGCTATGACGCGCAGGTCAACCCGCAGCCGCAGGCCGGTATCGCGGGCGTGCGCGTGCCCGTCGGCCCTCCGGTCGTGGCAAACCGTGAGGTGCGGCTCACCTACGCGCCCGTGCCGCAGGGGATTCCACACGCCACGAACCAGTGGGGGCCGCGCGGCGCCATCGCGTACGACCTGACGGGCGAGGGGTCGACGCTGCTGAGAGGCTCAGCGGGGGTGTACTACGGACGCACGCCGATGATCTACTTTCCGCTTCGGGGCAGTGGCACCAGCAACACGACGCTGTTCGCGCCACCCTCGCGGTTCGGCGTGACGTTCCCGAACGTCCTGCCGTCGGCGATCGAGGCTGGCTCGCCGCTGGCGGCCCTCATCGGCCCGCCCGCCATACAGTACGTCGACCCCGGGTTCCGCAACCCCCGGGCCTTCCAGGTGAGCGCGTCGATCACCAGACCGCTCGTCGGCGGCTCGTCGGTGGAGGCGGGGTATCTGTTCACCGATTCGCGACGTCTGCGTATCGGCGGGTTCAGGTCCACGCTCTGGGATCGCAACCTGGCGCCGCCCGCGCAGTTCGACGCGTTCGGCCGAGGCGTCAACGTCCTCGCCGCAGGCCGCCCGGACAGAACGATCACCCAGGCCAACGCGCTCGCGAGCTTCGGCCGGGGCCGCTATCAGGCGCTGCTGGTCACGCTGCGCACGCCGCCGCGGACCGCGTGGCAGTTCTACGCCAGCTACACCCTGGCGAAGAGCGAGGGCAACGGCTCCACGGAACGCGATACCGAGGCTCTGCTCGGCCCGTCCGATCCGTTCAACCTGGACGCCGACTACGGCATCAACGAGCTCGACGAGCGCCACCAGCTCAAGGCCTATCTCGCCGTCATGCTGCCGCACGACGTCAGCCTGGCCGCCACCTGGTCCGCGGGGTCCGGCCTCGCGTTCCCCGTCTACAGTCCCGTGGACGTGAACGGCGACGGCGTGACCAACAACGGCCTGCATCCGGACCGGCCGGCCGTGGACGGGCGGCTCCTGCCGCGGTTCCCCTATCACCAGCCGGCGTACGTCACGTGGGATCTTCGGGTCGCCAAGGGCGTCGGCCTCGCGCGGGGCGGCCGCGCGCAGGTGATGCTGGAGGTGTTCAACCTGCTGGATGCGGCCAATACGTACGCCGACCCGCGGACGCAGGCGATCCTCGGGCGGCCGAACTTCCGCGTGAACAACCAGACGCTCGGCCCGCGGCTCGCGCAGCTCGGCGTGCGGTGGGAATTCTGATCGCGGCGGATCACCGGATCGTGGCGGCTGAAGCCGTCCGATCGCGGCGGCTGAAGCCGCCCGATCGCGGCGGCTGAAGCCGCCGCTCTACAGGTGGTGGGTTGATCCAGGGGTAAATCCTGCACCTGTAGAGCGCACGCTTCAGCGTGCGCGATCGCGTGTGGCACCCGCGTGCGCGGCGGGTCACAGGATCCGCGCCAGCTCGGCCCACTCCCGCATCGTGTAGTCGGCCTTCTCGCTCCCGCCCCGGTCGATGACGCCCACGTACTGGACCGTGACGAAGCCGTGCGCGCGGGCGCGCGCGACGTCGAGCACCGGGTCGTCGCCGATGATCGCCGCGGCGGAGGCGGCAATCTGGTGGGAGGCCAGATACTCACGGATCTTGCCGTAGATCGTCCCTGCCTTCTTCGTGGCGCCCTCGAATGTCGAATCGAGCAGCCGCCCCTCGACGTCGAACCGGCCCGCAGGCGTGATGATCTCCTGAAAGTACTGCCTCAATCCTCGCAGGCGGAGGAACCTGGCGATGACCTGCACCCCGGTGACGCTGGCCGACTCGCTGACGATGGCCGCGGTCACGGACTTGCGCTGGAGCAGCGCCAGCGCCGCGCCCACGCCGTCGGGGATCGCGAAGCCCATCACCTCTTTTGCTTCGAAGCGCTCGATCGCCTCCGGCTCGTCGTCGAAGACCTCGGCATTGATCCGCCCGCGGGCGTACTGCTTCAGGTCGCGGACCAGCAGATGCGGGGCCGTGGACGGCGGCCCCATCGTGCTGCGGACGCGGTACCAGCGTCGAACCCGCTCCTCGGCTTCTTCAGGCCTCCCCAGCTCGCGGTAGACCTCCGGAATCACCGCGCTCTGGTGGAGCGTGAGCGGGTTCATGATCGTCTCGCCGTAATCGATGCCGCACCACTGGAGAGACACGCAAGTAGGCAGTA
>JACQTK010000220.1 GCA_016210845.1 Acidobacteriota bacterium
GCCCCCGCCGGTGGCCTCCCACGCGGCAACCGAACGGCCCTGCCGCGAGGGCCTCGCCGGCGCCTCGGCCGCGTCGAAGTAGAGCCGCCGCGTCTGCATGCCCGCGTCGGTCTCGATCTGCAGCACGTCGTCCTCGACCCAGGTGATGTGCAGGCGCGTGGGCATGCGCATCAGCCCGCCCATCCCGTACGCCATGCACGAGCCGTCCCGGGCGGGGGACCACTGCTTGCCCACCCGCTGGCCCTCGTCGGTGAGCGGCAGGCTGGCGAAGTCACCGGGCGGCGGCGTGACCATCCGCCACCGCCAGTCCTCGTTGACGATCGCCACCCAGTAGCCCGCCAGATCGAGATTCTCGGGCTCCAGCGCACGCGGCGCGGGCGCCCCTCGACTGCCGCTCGCCCCTCGACCTTGCTCGGGGCGACCCTGAGCCAGTCGAAGGGTCGGGGCGCCCTGAGCGAAGTCGAAGGGCGGCGGCCCGCCGCGGCCCTGGGCCGCCACGAGTGCACCCGCCGCCAGGGCCAACGCCAGGCCGAGCGCCGACGCGGCCACCAGCCGAACCGCACTGCCAGTCATGTGTCTTCTCTCCATCCGTCGCAACCGATACTCGTTGAGCCTTGAGCCTTGGGCCTTGGGCCTTAGCTCCCCTTCAGGCCGGCGTAGGTACGCCGGATGAAGTTCTCCGGGTTGCCGTAGGGGCCCTCGTAGTCGCGCGCCGGGCGCGCCGCCACCACCTGATCCTCGGTCATCCCCTGGTCGATCAGCGCCTGCACGCGGTCGCGCACGATTGTCACCATGTCGCGGAACTCGAGCACGTCGGCCTCGTCGGCCAGGCGTCCGTGCCCAGGAATGGCGTAGGTGCCGGCTTCCTGCTTGTCGAGAGGCACCATGAGGTCGAGGAGGTTGTTGAGGGCGGCCAGATAGCCCTGGATGCTCCCGCCCCGCGCCACGTCGAGGTTCGGGAAGCTGCTGTTCACGTACGCGTCGCCGGTGGCCACCACGTCCGACCCGCGGAAGTGCACGAAGAGGTCGCCGTCGGTGTGCGCGTTCGGCTGATGGAGCAGGACCACCGGTTCGCCGTTGAAGTAGAAGTCCTTCTGCCGGCCGAAGAACACGTCGGTCGGCCACGCCTCGAAGGCCGGCGACTCGCCCTGGAGCGGCTGCTCGAAGTGCCGGAGCGTGTTCTCGTGCGCGACGATGAACGCCGGGTTGCCGCCGCCGGTGCGGAAGTTGATCTGCCCGGCGAAGTTGCCCGCGACGATCTGGGCGCCCGCCGCCGCGATGGCCTGGTTGCCGCCGACGTGGTCGCCGTGGGCGTGCGTGTTGACGATGTAGCGGATCGGCCGATCGCCGGCAATCTTGCGAATCTCCGCGATGATCCGGTCCGACATGTCCGCGAACTGCGTGTCGACCACCAGGACGCCGTCCTTGCCCACGCTGAGGGTGACGTTGCCGCCCGCCCCCACGAGCATCCAGATGTTGCCCTGCACGTGCAGCGACTGCACCACGACGGCGTCGCGGTTCTGCTGGGCCATCACGCCCGCCGCGCCGAGCGCGACGACCGCCGCCAGCGCCAGCAGGCGGCGCGTCGCGGGCGAGCCCGCCAAGGTTCCTGTTCTCATCGTTGCTCCAAGAAGGCTGTGAGGCCCACGCGGAGGCGTCTCCAGGCCATTGGGTTTGCCTGCAGGCGCCCGACCGGTCCTAGTTCCCGGTGCCGATGAACGTGGCCAGCTCCTGGCCGGTCCGCGGCGGCCGCATCGTTTCGGACGTGTCGAACCGCTTGATGAACTCGGGCAGCGCGGTCTCCGGACCGCCGAGCGTCGCCTCGAGCGGCAGGTGGTACTTCGCGGCGTGCTCGCGCAGGAACGGGTTCCGTCCCGGCAGGTAGTGCGGCACCGCCTCGCGTGGCCGGTCCACCTCCTCGACGCTCTGGCACGGGTACGGGTTCAGGTTGTCGTTGGGCAGCAGCCGGAAACCGCTCGTCTTGATCATCGGCTCGGCGAAGTAGTGCGGGTCCATGA
>JACQTK010000228.1 GCA_016210845.1 Acidobacteriota bacterium
AGCGCCATCCCGCTCGGCGGCTACGTGAAGATGGCCGGTGAGAACCCGGACGACGCCCGCAGCGGCAGCCCGGACGAGTTCCTCTCGAAAAGCAAGTGGGAGCGGTTTCAGATCCTGATTGCGGGCCCCGCGATGAACGTACTGCTTGCGGTGGTCGTCATGGCGCTCGTCCTGGCCCAGGGGGCCGAGGTGCCCGCGTATCAGAACGATCCGCCGGTCGTGGGAGCCGTCATGCCTGGGTCGCCGGCTGAACAGGCCGGCATCCAGCGCGGCGACCTGATCCTCACGGTGGGACGAGACGAGGTCGAGACGTGGGAGGACCTGTTCATTGCCGTGGGGACGCGTCCGGACCGCGACGTGCCCGTGACGCTGCAGCGCGCGGGTCAGACACTGACCGTGATGGTGCGGCCGGTGCCGGAAACGCGGTTCGAGGTGGGGAACATCGGCGTCCTGCCGGACAGCAATCCCATCGCGGCTCGCGTGATTCCCGGGGACCTCGCGGAGAAGGCCGGTGTGCGCGCGGGCGACGTATTTCTGGCGGTGAACGGCGAGCGCGTGGTGACACGGGCGCAGTTGATCGAGGCGATCTCGAGAAACGGCGGGCGCGAGATCGCGCTCACGTTGCGGCGTGACGGCCAGGAGATCCGGCTGCCCGTCACGCCCGAGCAGCGCGGCGACCGCGCGATGATCGGCGTCGAGCTGACCGAGCCGACCGAGTCGTTCACGCCAGGCCCGCTCGAGGCCGTGCAGCTCAGCATCCAGCGCAACATCGAGTTCAGCGGCTTGATCTTTCGCACGCTGGGCGGCCTGTTCGTCGGCGAGACGTCGCCGCGGCAGCTCATGGGACCGGTGGCGATTGCGCAGCTCTCGGGCGAGTCGGCCGCGGCGGGCTGGATGGCGCTGTTCACGCTGATGGCGTCGATCAGCCTGAACCTCGGCCTGTTGAACCTGCTGCCGATTCCCGTGCTCGACGGCGGGCACATCCTCATCATGGCGCTCGAGGGCATCGCGCGGCGCGATTTCAGCATGGCCGTCAAGGAGAAGATGCTGCTGGCCGGCTTCGTCCTCCTGATGATGCTGATGGTGACGGTCATCTACAACGACCTGACGCGCATCAGCTGGATCGAGCGGCTCATGCCGTGGCGGAATTAGAGGCGGGTCTTTAGACCCAGAACGGAGGATCGCGATGCCTTCCAGTGTTCTCTTTCGGTGCGTGCTGGCGGCGCTGCTGGCCGCCGTGCTCGCCTCGCCGGCCGCGGCCCAAGCGCCGACGGTGACGCAAGCCGACATCCAGCGGCTCCAGGACAATGTGTTCCAGGCGGGCGCGGACGTCACGCAGCTCCGCAGCCGCGACGCCGCCCGCGCCGATCGGCTCCAGACGGAGCTCGACGAGCTGCGCGAGGAAGTGATCTATCTCAAGGTCAAGCTGCGCAAGGAGCGATCGCTCGCACGCGCCGAGTACGCGGACGTCCGCGACCGCATCGAGGATCTCCGCACGCGCGCGCGAGGCGACGCCGTCGCAGCGGCCGCGCCCGCGCCGCGGCCTCCGGTGACCCCTGCGCCCGCGACGCGCGGGACGGCCGAATCGCGCGCGACTCTCGAGATTCCGGTCGGGACCGAGATCGACGTGCGGCTCTCCAACACGCTCAACTCGGGCACCGCCCAGGTGGAGGATCGCTTCGAGGCGACCACGCTCGTCGACCTGAGCATCGACGGCCGCACGGCCGTGCCTGCGGGGTCGGTCGTGCGCGGTGTGGTGACGTCGGTGGATCCCGCGACGCGCACGAACCGGACGGCGCGCATGACGGTGAGCTTCGATCAGATCACCGTGAACGGCCGCGCCTCTCCGCTGCGCGCCACCGTGACGCAGGCGATCCAGGGCGAGGGCATCCGCGGCGAGACAGGCCGCATCGGTACTGGTGCGGGTGTCGGCGCGATCATCGGCGGGATTCTCGGCGGCTTCAAGGGCGCGCTGGCAGGCATCCTGATCGGCGCGGGCGGCACGCTCGCGGCCACCGAGGGCAACGAGGTCGAGCTGCCCCAGGGGTCGGTGCTGCGCATCCGGATCGACGCGCCGGTGCAGATCGCTCGCTGATCGAGAGGTGGATGTCAAGAACCCAGCGCGGCGAAGCCGCAACCAAACGCCGCGCTGGGATCAAGAACCTGTATCTGCTAGTGACACTAACGCGCCCGAAGTTGTGCGAAAAAACAAAATCTGGCGCGTTAGTGTCACAAAGACGGATTTCTTTGTGATTCTTCGTGCTCTCACCTTTGAGATCTTTGTGGCCTTTGTGGCTGATCGTCTTTGTGCCCTTGACTGAATTCACATCTGGCGCGCCACGTCGCGCATCGCGCCGCGCGAGGCTTCCACGGTCTTCTTCACGTCGCGATCGCTGTGGGCCGCGGAGAGAAACCACGCCTCGAACTGTGAGGGCGGCGGATAGATGCCGCGCGCGAGCATCCCGCTGAAGAACGCCGCGTAGGCCCTCGTGTTCGCCGTGAGCGCCGAATCGTAGTCGCGCACCGGAGACGACGTGAAGAACGGCGTGAGGAGCGACCCGAACGCGTTGACCTGCAGGGGCACGCGCGCCTCGCGCGCCGCCTGGGCCAGGCCGGCCGCCAGCGTCGATCCACGCCGCGCCAGATCCTTGTAGAGCGCGGGCGTGAGCCGCTTCAGCGCCCAGAGCCCCGCGGTCATGGCCACCGGATTTCCCGACAGCGTGCCCGCCTGATACACCGGGCCGGACGGCGCCACCATGTCCATGATGTCGGCGCGCCCCCCATAGGCACCAACCGGCAGTCCGCCGCCGATGATCTTGCCCAGGCAGGTGAGATCGGCGGCAATGCCGAAGACCGCCTGCGCGCCGCCGGCCGAGGCGCGGAAGCCCGAGATGACCTCGTCGAAGATCAGGACGATGCCGTCGCGTGACGCGAGCGCGCGGAGGCCGTGCAGGAAGCCTTCCGCAGGCGCCACCACGCCCATGTTGCCCGCGATCGGCTCCACGATGATCGCGGCGACGGAGGCGGCCTGTGCGTCGCACAGCGCCTCGACCGAGGCGAGGTCGTTGTAGCGGGCCAGCAGCGTGTCCGCGGCCACCGCGCCTGCCACCCCCGGGCTCGTCGGCACGCCCAGCGTTGTCGCGCCCGAGCCCGCCTTGGCCAGGAACGCGTCGGCGTGGCCGTGGTAGCACCCTTCGAACTTCACGATCTTGTCGCGGCCGGTGAACGCGCGCGCCACGCGGATCGCGCTCATCGTGGCCTCGGTGCCGGAGCTGACGAACCGGACGCGCGCCATCGACGGGACGAGCGCGCGGACGCGCTCGGCCAGCTCGACCTCGAGCGGGCTCGGGGCGCCGAAGCTCGTGCCGCGTCGTGCGGCCGCAGCCACCGCCCGCACGAGACCGCGGGGCGCGTGCCCGTGGATCAGCGGGCCCCACGACATCACGTAGTCCGTGAACCGGTTGCCGTCGACGTCCTCGATCGTGGCGCCCGAGGCGCGGCGGATGAAGAGCGGCGAGCCGCCCACGGCCTGAAACGCGCGCACGGGGCTGTCGACGCCGCCGGGCAGCGCCTGCACCGCGCGGGCGAAGA
The DNA here is from genome assembly GCA_016210845.1 of Acidobacteriota bacterium. Taxonomy (GTDB): domain Bacteria; phylum Acidobacteriota; class Vicinamibacteria; order Vicinamibacterales; family UBA2999; genus JACQTK01. The sequence continues at coordinate 3,592 of JACQTK010000228.1, forward strand.
GCTTCTGGCTGGTGATCGGCTTCTTCATGTCAGTAGGCAGTAGGCAGTAGGCAGTAGGCAGTGGGCAGTAGGCAGTAGGCAGCGGGACGCGGCAGCAGGCAGACGTCGCTGTGAACTGCCTACTGCCTACTGCCTACTGCCTACTATAGGAGCCGCGCCGCGTCTCTCGCGAAGTAGGTGACGATGATGTCGGCGCCCGCGCGGCGGATGGCGGTGAGCGACTCCAGCATGGCGCGCGGGCCGTCGATCCAGCCGTTGGCCTCGGCCGCCTTCAGCATCGCGTACTCGCCGCTCACATGGTAGGCCGCCGTCGGCTGGCCGAAGCGCGCCTTCACCTTGGCGATGACGTCGAGGTACGGCAGCGCGGGCTTGACCATCACGATGTCGGCGCCCTCGGCGATGTCGATCTCGACCTCGCGGAGCGCCTCCTCCACGTTGGCGGGATCCATCTGGTGGCTGCGGCGGTCGCCGAACTGCGGGGCCGAATCGGCCGCCTCGCGGAACGGGCCGTAGAAGGCCGAGCAGTACTTGGCGGCGTACGACAGGATGCCGACGCGCTCGAAGCCGCGTTCGTCGAGCGCCTGCCGGATGGCTCCCACGCGTCCATCCATCATGTCCGAGGGGGCCACGAAGTCCGCGCCCGCCACCGCGTGCGACAGCGCCGCCTGCACGAGGTGGGCCACGGTGACGTCGTTGACGATCTCCTCGCCGTCGAGGATGCCGCAGTGGCCGTGGGACGTGTACTCACACAGGCAGACGTCGGTCATCACCACCAGGTCGGGCACCTCGCGCTTGAGCGCCCGCACGGCCGCCTGTACGGGAGCCTCTGGATCCGCTGCCAGCGTGCCGTTCGCATCCTTGCTGGCCGGCAGCCCGAACAGGATCACGGCTGGAATGCCCTCGGCCTTCGCCGCCGCGGCCTCCTTCACCGCCTCGTCGACGGACAGCTGATACACGCCAGGCATGGAGCCCACTTCGCGTCGCACGCCGTGTCCCTCGCAGACGAACAGCGGATACACGAAGCAGTCGGGCGTCAGGCGCGTCTCGCGCACGAGGCCGCGGATCGCTTCGGTGCGGCGCAGCCTGCGCGGCCGGCGGGCGAGGGTGAGGCGGGTCGCAGTCTTCACAGCCATGGACATGATCTTGCCAGATCTTCAAACAGTTGCAGCGCGGGGGCTTCCGCCTTCGCATGAAGCAGCGGCGGACCACGGTAGCCTTGGCGGAGGTGGTCAGCCCCCGCGTGGCCGGTCATCGCGCAGGCCAAAGCCTGCGCGCTATTGGCGATTGGTGGTGGACGCCGCCTGATAATACGCCGCGATCGCGTCCACCAGCGCAGGCACCGTGTACGACGCGGGCTGGATGGTCACCGGGATCCCGAGCTGACGGGCGGCGTCGGCCGTCACAGGCCCGATGACGGCAACCACGGTCTTGCGCAGCAGGTCCGCGGCCTGCTCGGCGCCGTAGATCTTCGCGAGATTGCGCACGGCTGAGGCGCTGGTGAACGTGACGACGTCGATGCGGCCTTCGAGGAGCTGGCCGTAGACATCAGGCTCGTCCTCGCGCTGCGTGTCCTCCAGCACCGTCCGGTACGCCACCACGTCGGTCACCGTCGCGCCCGCCTGGCGGAGCTCGTCCGCGATCACGTCACGCCCGATGTCGGCGCGCGGCAGCAGCACGCGCGCGCCCGCGAGCCGCCCGCGCGCGGCGAGAGCCGAGACGACGGCCTCCGCCCGAAATTCCTCCGGCACCAGGTCCACCTTGATCCCGTATGCCCTGAGCTTCTCGGCCGTGGCCGGCCCCACCGTGCAGAGGCGCGGACCCTTGAGCGCGCGAAGGTCGCGCTCGCCGTCGAGCAGCGCGTCCATGAACGACGAAACCGCATTGGCGCTGGTGAAGACGATCCAGTCGAACGCGCCAGGGTCCGCCGCGGCCTCCTGCAGCGGCCCTGGATCGTCCGGCGGCGCGATGCGGATCATGGGTGCTTCCACCGCGTCGGCCCCGAGCGCGCTCAGTCGATCGACGAGCTCGGCCGCCTGGTCGCGCGGTCGTGTCACCAGCACGCGTTTGCCGAAGAGCGGCCGCGTGTCGAACCAGCGCAGGTGCTCCCGGAAGCCCGCCACCCGCCCGACCACCAGAATGGCAGGCGCACGGCGCGGATGCTGGCGCACGGCGTCGATCAGCTCGGAGAGCGTGCCCGATACCGTGTCCTGGCTCGGCAGCGTGCCGTCGTACACGATCACCGCCTGGCCGTCGGCCGGCCAGCCGTTGGCCACGAGCGCGTCGAGCACGCGAGGGAGCTGCTGCGCGCCCGCATAGCACACCACCGTGCCCTCCAGCCGTGCGAGGCTGGCCCAGTGCACGTTCGGCGGCGTGCGGCTCGCGTCCTCGTAGCCGCGGACCAGCGTGATCGTGTCGCCGCCGCCCGGATACGTGACGGGCACCCCCGCGTACGCGGGCACGGCAATGCCGGCCGGAATGCCAGGCACGATCTCGAACGGCACGGCCTGCTCGTGGAGAAACAGCGCTTCCTCGCCGCCGCGGTCGAAGACGAACGGATCGCCCCATTTCAGCCGCGCCACGAGCTTGCCCTCCCGCGCCTTCTCCGCCAGCAGGTAGCTGATGGCCTCCTGCGCCATTTCCTGCGGCGCCGCCGTGCCGACGTCGATCAGCTCCGCCTCGGGCCTCGCGTGCTTCAGCAGCCGCGGCGGCACCAGGTGGTCGTAGACGACCACGTCCGCGGCGCGGAGGCACTCGAGGCCGAACACCGTGATCAAGCGGGGATCGCCAGGACCCGCGCCGATCACGTAGACGGCAGGACGCTTCATGGCTGCAGCCCTTCCACTGCGGCGCGCGCCCGCTCGACGTCCGCCAGAATGTCGCCCGCCCCCGCCGACAAGAGGCGTTCGGCGGCCGCCTCGCCAATCCGCTCGGCCTCGGCCGGCGGCCCCTGGGCCTCGGCCCGCGCGGCGCGAGCCCCGTCCAACGAGACGACGATCGCCGTGAGCGTCAGCGTGTCGCCCAGCACGGTGGCGTGGGCGCCGATCGGCATCTGGCATCCGCCGCCCAGGCGGACGACGACCGCCCGCTCGGCCGCCAGCGCGGCCGCCGCGGGAGGATCGTCTATGGCCGCCACGAGGTCCCGCACCTGCGAGTCGCCGCTTCGGATCTCCACGGCAATGATGCCCTGGCCCGGAGCCGGTACGCAGACCTCCGGCGCCAGGGCGGCCGAGATGCGCGCCGCATGTCCCAGGCGCCTCAATCCCGCGGCCGCGAGCACGAGTGCGTCGAACTCACCCGTATCCAGCTTGCGGAGCCGCGTATCGAGGTTGCCCCGGATCGGGAGGAAGCGCGCAGCCGGAAACAGCCGCGTGAGCTGGGCGGTGCGGCGCACGCTGCTCGTCCCGATTCTCGGGGCACGCCCGAGCTGTCCGACGATGGCGTCCAGCGACAGGGACTCGTTGGCCTGCGGCAGGATCACGGCGTCGCGCGCGTCCTCGCGCGGGAGCACGGCGCCGACGGTGAGTCCCGGGGGGAGCCCCGCGGGCATGTCCTTGCTGCTGTGCACGGCGAGGCTCACGCGGCCCGCCAGCAGCGCGTCCTCGATTTCCTTGACGAAGAGGCGCTTGCCGCCAATCTGCGCGAGCGGGGCCTCGGCCAGCCGGTCGCCCGAGGTCTTGATGACCGCAACGTCGCACGCGACGCCGGCCCGCGCGCGCAGGAGCTGGGCCACGGCGTGGGCCTGGAACAGGGCGAGCTGACTGCCACGAGTTCCGAGGGTGAGGGTGTCCATTCGCTAGTCCGCTCGCCCCGACAAGCCACAGAGCCACAGAGGCACAGAGGATCTATACCTTGAACTGGCTCTGTGTCTCTGTGCCTCTGTGGCCCGTGGAAGCGTGAATGGCGTCAATCACGGTGGCGATCCGCGGGCGCCTTCTCCGCCTGCTCGGGGGCCGCCTGGCGTCCCTCCTCCTCGCGCAGCCGGAACAGGCGGTTGACCGCCTCGGTGTAGGCCACCTGCGTCTCTTCGTCCGGCAGCGCCTTCAGCTGCTCGGTCGGCTCGAGCAGCAGTTTCTCGACGATCAGGCGGGTCACCTCGTCGACACGGGCGCGCGCGTCGGGCGGCAGCCCCGAGAGCTTCGTGTCGAGCCGCTCCAGCTCGGCGCGGCGGATGGCGTCGAACCGCTGCCGCAGCGACACCACGGTGGGAATGGCGCCCCGCGACCGCTGCCAGGCCGTGAACCGCGCCAGCTCCTCGTCGACGATCGCCTCGGCCCGTGCGATCTCGGCGCCGCGGCGCGAGAGGTTCTCCTGCACGATGCCCTGGAGGTCGTCGATGTTGTAGAGGAACGCCTGCTCGATCTCGCCCACCTCCGGGTCGACGTCACGCGGCACCGCGATGTCGATGATGAACAGCGGATCGGTGCGGCGGCGCGTCACAGCCTCGACGTCGTGCCGCGTGACGATCGGGCGCTGCGATCCGGTGGCGGTGACGACGATGTCCGCGCGGCCCAGGGTGCGCCGCAGCTCGTCCCAGGGGACGGCCCGGCCGCCGACCTGTGCCGCGAGCGCCTCCGCGTGCGCGTGCGTCCGGCTGGTGATGACGATCTCGGCCACGCCCTGGCTGCGCAGGTGCTGCGCCGTGAGCGCGCTGATCTCGCCCGCCCCCACCACGAGCACGCGGCGTCCGTCCAGGCGTCCGAAGATCTTCCGTGCGAGGGCCACGGCGGCGAAGCTGACCGAGACGGCGCCTTCGCCGAGCGCGGTCTCCGTGCGCACGCGCTTGCCGACGCCGAACGCCCAGTGAAACACCCTGGTCAGCATCGGCCCCGTGCAGTGGCGCTCGGCTGCGGTCTGAAAGGCGTCCTTCACCTGGCCCAGAATCTGCGGTTCGCCCACGACGAGCGAGTCGAGTCCCGCCGCTACCCGAAACAGGTGCCGTGCCGCCCCGGCATCGTCGAACACGAACAGGTGGGGCAGGAAGGCCTCGCGCGGCAGCTTGTGGTAGTCGCTGAGGAAGGCCACCAGTTCCTCGCGCGCGCGCGCCGGCTCGCCGCTGGCCACGTAGAGCTCGGAGCGATTGCACGTGGAGAGCACCACGGACTCGGCCGTGGACGGCCGCGTGGCCAGCGCCTCGACCGCCGCGCCGAGGTCGCGGCTCGAGAAGTCGAGGCGCTCCCGCAGGTCGAGGGGCGCCGTCCGGTGGCTCACGCCGAGCAGGAAGAGGTGCACGCTAGTTGAACGTGTGACTCGTCGTGACGAAGTAGTTGATCGGCACGAAGTTGAGCAGCACGATCGCGAAGCCGATGGCGGAGAGCCAAGCCGCGCGGCGGCCGCTCCAGCCCAAGGTACGCCGCGCGAACATCGCGAACGAATACACGCCCCACGTCAGCACGGCGCCGAAGACCTTGGGGTCGTTCAGCACCATGGCCTGGAGGTTCGGGTCGTCGGGCGCCGCCACGCGCGCCTGCGCGGTCCAGATCACCCCGACGATCACGCCGAGCGTCAGGAACAGCCAGCCCACCGCCACCGCGCGCGAGTTCATGACGTCGAGGGTCTGCAGCGACGGCAGCCGCGTGTAGAGGTACCCGAGGTGCTTCTTCTTGATCTCCTTGAATTGCAGCATGTACGTGAGCCCGAGCACGCTGGCCAGCGCGAAGCTCGCGTACGCGAACAGCAGCGACGACACGTGCACCCAGAACCAGGGGCTGTCGAGCACCTCGTCGCGGGCCTCTAGTCCGGGGTAGATGACCGGGATCGTCTGCAGGCCGATGACGATGGGCAGGATGAAGACGCCCATCGCCCGTTCATCGGTGGTCAGCTCGAGGTAGAGGTACGAGAGCGTGAGCAGCCAGACGAACGTGGAGATTGCGCGCGACGGGTTCGCGAACGGCACGTGCCCCGCCTCCATCGTCTGCATGCCGATGACGAAGGTGTGGGCGAAGGCCGCGAACAGCAGGAGCGTCGTGGCCGTGCGGCCGGCCTGCGGCTGGCGCCCCGCGAAATGGAACGCGTAGGCCACGCCGGCGACGGCGTACAGGACCAGGGGTAGAACGTTCAACGTGATGGGGCGTAGTAGCCCTTCTTGGTCCGCGGCGTCACGTTGGGGCGGCTCACCTGCACGACGATCCGCCGAAAGGTGCCGTCGCGGCGCGTGTTCTTCGAGACGTACCCGAGCGTGTACTGGCTGGCCAGCTCGTCGGCGATTTGCGCGTAGACGCCGTTCAGATCCTCGATCTTGGCCGGAAAGAACGACCGTCCGCCGGTCTCCTGCGCGAGCTGGCGCATGATGAACTCGGCCTCGCGGAAGCCGCGCGACGAGGTGTCGGTCCCGCGCAGGGCGATGGTGTAGATGGCCGTCTCGGATCGCTTGGCCAGGTCGAGCACCTCCTCGAACGACACGAGGCTCGACGTGTCCTCGCCGTCGGAGAAGACGATGAGCGCCTGGCGGCGGACGTCTTCCTCGGTGACCGCGCGGACCTTCGCCAGCTCCCGCAGCGCGATGTAGATCGCATTGTGCAGCGAGGTCGACCCTCCGGACGTCAGCTCGTGGATCGACGCGATCAGCTCCTCGTGGTTCGCCGTAAAGGGCTGCCGGATGAGGACGCGGCTGTCGAAGTCGATGATCTGCGCGATGTCGTTCTCCTTGAGGCGGCGCACGAAGTTCGTGGCAGCCACCTGCAGCGTGCCGATCTTGTCCTCCATGCTGGCGCTGCTGTCGAGCAGCAGCGACAGCGCGATCGGCTGCTGGCGCCGGTTGAAGAACGTGAGGTCCTGCTTGACGCCGTCCTCGAACACGGAGAAGTCGTCGCCGTCGAGATCGATGACATACCGGTTCATGCCGTCCATCACCGTGACGCTGAGCGAGACGACGTCGATACCGGCGCGAAACGGGCCCGAGCGCTGGCCGGCCACCGGCGTTTGCGCCCATGTCGCGGCGGTGAGCGCCACGGCCAGGCCGCCGGCGAGGAGGACGAAGCGTGTCACACCCACGCGAGTCACGTCAGGCTCCAGTCTGACCGCGGGCGGGTGTGCCGCGGACCGTTACGCCTGGGCGCCCCGTGCTGATCTCGGTGCGTTCCGGCGGGAGGAACGATTCCGGTCGTCCGTATACGACCTTGTACTGCGAGGACAGCTCCCGGGCCAGCTTCCGCAGCGCCGGACCGATGCCCGTGTCGGCCAGCAGCGACATCCGCTGGCCGCCGGTGGCCCGTGTCCCCAGCTCGAGCACCAGGGCGCGCTCGCGCTCCACGTCGTTGGTCACGGGGAAGATGCCGACGGTGATGGCGTGCAGGCCGACGCTCGCCCGCGTCATCGCCTCGATCACGTCGCGGGAGTAGCGGTTGGTGAACTCGACGCCGTCGGTCACCACGGGCACGATCACCGCCCGCGTGCTCTCACGCCTGGCCAGTCCCGCCGAGGCCTCGACGATCGCGTCGAGCAGCGTCATGCCGCTGGAGCGCTCGGCGAAGATGCGGCCGATGCCGTCGGCGAGCCGCCTGGGATCCGAGGTGTAGTCGACGAAGATCGTGGGGCGGGCCGCCAGCGCGATGAGCGCGATCTGGTGCTCGCCGGCCATCGCGGCCACGAAGTCGGCGAGGCCTTCGCGCAGCGGCACGATGGCGCGCTCGGAGGCGGCGCTGTTGTCCACGAGCAGCGCGATGTCGATCGGCTCCACCGCGCGCGAGACCCGCAGCACCTCGCGCCGCCGCCCGTCCTCGGTGACGATGAAGTCGCCGATCCCGAGGTCCTCGACGGGCGCGCCCTGTGCGTCCACCGCGCTGACGAAGAGCGTACGCTCGCGGGCGCCCGCCTGCCCGTGGATCGATGCGGGCGCCCCGAGGGCAAAGGCCGCGGCAAGTGCGAGCGCGAGCACGATCGATGGCGAGGGAACGTGACGCATCGGACCGCTATGCGGCTCCTTACCGAAACTCTTGGACCTGTTGCGGCCGTGGTGTCAGCCGCATAGCGGTCCTGCGCGCGGAGCGCGCCAAGCAGATACTGGCCAACCAGCCAAGGGTGCTGCCGCGGATGTCGAGCAACAGCCCTTGGCTGGTTCAGTATAGGTGTCGCCCGTTGCGGGGGTCAAGCCAATGCGCTGACTGAAACCGATTGAAACGATGGGACTTGTCGCGTGCGCCCGCGCCTCGCGGATTGCGACCTCCGATGGGCGTCTGCTACGATGGAGTGTTTGTTTGGGTCCAGCAAGCAGCAGCGTGCAGGCGATCCCCGCGGCCTGTTCTCAGCCCGCTCTCTGAAAGCTCTGCAGACGACCATCAGCAGGTCCGGACCGGCGGCCATGGTCAGCTATACGCTGATCGGCGCCATCCTTCTGCTCGGTGGCATCGGCTACGGGCTGGACCAGTGGCTGGAGACCTCGCCCTGGTTCCTGTTCGCGGGGCTGGTGCTGGGGCTGGTTGTCGGATTCTACGAGCTGGCCAAGGCGCTGTGGCGGTGATGCGACCCGCGTGGTGGATGCTCGGAGCGGCGCTCGTCTCGAGCCTGGCCTTCACGGCGCTGCCGGGAACCGAGGGCGACGTCGAGGTGCTGCTCGGCATGGCGGGCCCGCTGGCGGTGGCGCTTGGCACGTGGGTGCTGGTGGTGAGGACGCACAGGGTCCACCCGGAGCGGCTGACCTCGCTGATGATCGCGGGCCTGGTGGCGAAGATGGTGTTCTTCGGCGTGTACGTCACCGTGATGCTCGCCGTGCTGTCGCTCGATCCGGCCCCCTTCGTGACGAGCTTCACGGTGTACTTCATCTCGCTGTACGCGATCGAGGCGCTGTGCCTGCAGCGTCTGTTCGCGTCCGGCTTCAGTGGGACGGAGCGTTAGCAGAGTCGTGCAGATCGAAGCGCGGGTGCAGGAGCAGGCGGCCGAAGCCGCCGCCGAAGGCTTCAACGCGGGCGAGGTGATCATCGAGCACGTGGCGAACAGCCCGATCGATCACCCGCTCATCCACCTGCCCACCGTGTTCGGCGTCGATCTGTCGGTGACCAAGCACGTCTTCATGCTGTGGCTGGTCGCCGCCCTCGTGTTCCTGGGGATCACGCTGACCGTCCGGCGGTACCTGCGCCAGGAGCGCCTCGTGCCGTCCGGCTTCATGGGCGTGCTCGAGGTGCTGGTCGAGTTCCTGCGCGATTCCGTCGTGGAGCCCAACGTCGGACCGAAGTGGGTGCACGCCTGGGCGCCGCTCATCCTCACGTTCTTCTTCTTCATCCTCGCGGCCAACGCCATCGGGCTCATCCCCATCTTCGAGACGCTGGAAGTCGTCAACCACTGGGTGCTCCACGCGCCCGACGAGTCGTTCTTCGGCCGCCTGCTCCACGGCGGCGCCACGGCGACCTCCAACTACAACGTCACGGCCGGCCTCGCCGTCGTCACGTTCCTCGCGATCATCGTCGCGGGCTCGCGGGCTCACGGGTTCCTGCAGCACTGGAAGAACCTGGTGCCGCACGGCGTGTCGCCGTTTCTGGCGATTGCGCTCATTCCCATCGAGATCCTCGGGATGCTGGTGCGCCCCTTCGCGCTGACGATGCGCCTTGCGGCCAACATGACGGGCGGGCACATCGCCATCCTCGCCATCCTGTCGTTCGTGTTCATCTTCACGGATATGGCGGGGCAGATGGTCGGCATGGGCGTCGGCGTGGCGTTCTCGGTGCCGCTGGCCGTCGCCATCTCCGCGCTCGAGATCATCGTCATTCTCGTTCAGGCGTACGTCTTCACCCTGTTGACGGCCGTGTTCATCGGCATGGCCATCCACGCTCATCATTAGCCGTCTTGCACGCAAGCCGGCTTAGGCGCGGCCGCCGATGAAGCCGCGCAACAGCTAGTAAC
>JACQTK010000221.1 GCA_016210845.1 Acidobacteriota bacterium
CGGAGGCTTCGTTGCACACGCGTGGCTCCCTCGTCCTCGCCCTGCAGGTGCAGGACGCGGGCACTCCTCTGGCTGGGGGCGGCGATCTCCTCAGGCTGATCGCGGAGACCACACCCCTCAACCAGGCCGTCCTGGCCATCCTGGTTGTGTTCTCGGTTGCGTCGTGGGCCATCATCCTGCAGAAGTACTGGTCGTTCCGCACCACGGAGCGGCAGACGGATCGATTCCTCGACATCTTCCGGCGCAGCAGCAAGTTCTCGGAAGTGCAGGCCGTGTGTCCGTCGCTGCCCGCCACACCGCTGGTTGGCGTGTTCCAGGCGGGCTACGCGGAGATGAACGCGCAGTTCCGCGCGTCGGGACCGGGCTCGAGCCCGGCCGGGCCGTCCAATCCAGGGGGAGCGGCCGGGCGTCCTATCCTCAAGAGCCTCGACGGCGTGGATCGGGCGCTCATCCGCGCGGCGACCAATGAGGTCAACAAGCTCGAGCGGCGGCTGACGTTTCTCGCCACGACCGCCAGCGTCACGCCGTTCATCGGCCTCTTCGGCACGGTGATTGGCATCATGATCGCGTTCAACCGGATCGGGGCCACGGGATCGACGAACCTGTCGGTGGTGGCGCCGGGCATCAGCGAGGCGCTCGTCGCCACCGCGGCCGGGCTGTTCGCGGCCATTCCAGCCCTGGTGTTCTACAACCACTTCACGCACCGGGTGAAGGAATTGTCGGCAGTCATGGACGACTTCGCGCTCGAGTTCCTCAATATCGCCGAGCGCAACTTCACCTAGCGCATGCCGAAGGTCCTCGCCTCCGCGCCGAACGCCGGCGGCCGCCACCAGCGGGGGCGGCGCGTCTCGCCCACGCTCTCGGAGATCAACGTCGTCCCGATGGTGGACGTGATGCTCGTGCTGCTGGTGATCTTCATGGTCGCGGCGCCCATGCTGCAGCGCGGCGTGGAGGTAAACCTGCCCGTGGCGACGCGCTCGCAGGAGATTTCCACCGAGCAGGTGTTCGTCGATCTGCCGATCTCGTATCGCCAGAATCGGCGGGTCTTCATCGACAAGGAGCCCATCCGCATCGACGTGCTGCCCGAGCGCGTGCGGCAGATCATGCTGACCCGCACGACGAAGATCGTGTACCTGCGCGGCGACGCCCAGGTCAACCTCCAGGAGCTCTACGAGGTGTTCGATCGGCTGCGGGAGGCGGGCGTCGTGAACGTTGGCATCATCTCGGCGGCCCCGGGGGAGCAATGACCGAGGTCACCGACGTCATCATCGCGCGCCGCGCGCGGCCGGAGCGCTTCAGCGCGATGGTCGTCTGGTCGATGGCGGCGCACGCGTTCGTCATCGGGTTCGTCCTCTTCGGCCCGATCGACTGGCGCCTCGCCGCCGACGAGCCGCCGCGCACGGTGATGATGGTCAGCCTGGCCGGGGCCCCCGGTCCGCGCGCGGGCGGCATGACGCCGATGGGCGGCCGTGCCGTCCCGACGCCGCCGGAGCGGCCGAGAGCCGTGGCTCCGCCGCCGCCCACGCCGCCCGAAAGCGTGCCAGAACCGGGGCCGACACGCCGTCCGCCGCCGCCCCGGCCGGCCCCGACGCCCGAGGCCGAGCCGCAGCCTGGCGTCACCCGTACGGAGACAGGCGCGCGCGGTCAGGGATTCGGCCTCTCGACGGGCGGGGCCGGCGGCAGCGGTGTGCAGCTCGACGTCACCGATTTCTGCTGTCCCGAGTACCTGCAGCAGATGGTGGCCCTCATCCAGCAGAACTGGCAGTCGAACCAGGGCATCGCCGGTTCCACCCACATGCGGTTCACGATCCTACGGTCGGGCCTGATCCAGGGTGTGATGACGGAGCGATCGAGCGGGTTCCTCGCGCTCGACCTCGCCGCCGAGCAGGCCTTGCTGCGCACGCGCCTGCCCGACCTGCCGCCGCAGTTCCCCCACCCGACGCTGACCGTCAACATCGAGTTTGTGTACCAGCGATGAGGAACATGAACGATATCTGGACCGGAAACCTGAAGGTGTCCGGCTGCCTCGTGGCGGCAATTGCGGCAGCCCTCGCGGCGGCTGTCGTCGCCGGAGGCCTTCCCCCCTCGACTATCGCTCGGGGTGCCCTGAGCGAAGTCGAAGGGCAGGCCACCGGGCAGGCGCCCGCGCCACCGCCAGCCTCGCAGGCGCCGCAGCAGCCGCCCGAGGTGTCGCTGGTGATCAGCGGCGACCCGGGCACGCCGCCGCGGTACGCGGTGCCCGACTTCGTGGCGCTCTCCCCCGATGCCGCCGAGATGGCCCGGACCATCGCCCAGGTCCTCTGGGACGACCTGGCGTTCGAACGCGACTTCTACATGATTCCGCGCGACACGTATGCCACCGTGCCAGCTGCACAGTCCGCGGCCCAGATTCCCTTCGACCGCTGGCGCGAGCTCGGCGCCGACGCCGTGGTGTTCGGCACCGTGCGGCGGACCGGCGACGAGGTGCGCGTGGAGGTCCGCCTCTTCGCCGTGCGGACGCGCCAGCAGGTGTTCGGCAAGGAATACACCGGCACGGCGGCGAACCCGCGCCTCTACGCGCACACGGCCTCCGACGAGATTCATCTGCAGCAGCGCAACCTGCGGGGCGTGGCCCGGACCAAGCTCACGTTCTCCTCCGACCGCAATCGCGAGCGCGTGGCCGGGCCGATCGACAACCGCGAGGTGAAGGAGATCTACATCTCGGACTACGACGGGGCGAACCAGCGCCGCATCACCACCAGCCGGCAGCTCAACATCAACCCGTCCTGGTCGCCTGACGCGCGGGCGCTGGCGTACACGACGTTCGGGCCGATTCCCGACATCTTCATCTCGTATCTGTACCGCGGGGTGCGCGAGAACCCGACGAGAGGCCGAGGCACGAATTACCTCCCGGTATTCTCGCCGGACGGCACGCGGATCGCCTTCATGTCCGGCCGAGACGGCAATCCGGAGATCTACGTGGTGAACGTCGACGGCTCGAATCTGCGGCGCATCACGAATCATCCGGCGGGCGACACGACGCCGACCTGGTCGCCGACGGGCACGCAGATCGCCTTTGTCTCCGACCGCGCCGGCGCGCCGCAGATCTACATTGTCGGCGCGGACGGCCTGAACCTCCGGCGGCTGACCTCCGAGTCGCACGCGGATCGTCCGACGTGGTCGCCGGCGCCCTTCAACGAGATCGCGTTCACAGCGCGCACCGGACCGGGGTACGACATCAAGGTCTACGACCTCGCGACCGGCATGACGCGCCGGATCACGTTTGGGGAGGGGAGCAACGAGAGCCCCGCCTACGCGCCCAACGGGAAGCACCTGGCGTTCATGTCGACGCGGGCGGGGCGGTATCAGGTGTTCACGATCGGCCGCGACGGGCGCGGCGTGCGTCAGGTGACGCGCGAGGGCGGGAACTTCACGCCCGCGTGGTCGAATTGAGGATCGCGGCGGCTGAAGCCGCCGCTCTACTGGGGGAGAGCCTATTCGCCCGTAGAGCGCACGCTTCAGCGTGCGCGATCGCGGTGGTGGGCGTTCGATGTTCGGGGTTCGGCGATGCGTGATATGAAGGCTGCTGCGGTAGTGCTCCTGATGGTGTCGAGCGTGGCAGGGGCGGCCTGCGGCCGGCGGCAGGCGCCGCCGGTGACGGTGCCGACCCCGCCGCCCACAGCCGGCCCACCGGCCGTGACGGCGGCGCCGCCCCCGCCGCCGCAGCGCGTGGAGGAGGCGCTGCCCGTGCCCCCCGAGCCGCTGGCCGAGGACGGGCTGGCCAGCCGCTCGCTCGACGAGCTGAACCGCGACTCGCCGTTCACGCCGGCCTTCTTCGCGCTCGACAGCGCGGACCGCGACGAGGCGGCACGGGCGGTCGTGGTGGCGAACGCGGAGCTGCTGAGGCGCTATCCGACATGGGTCGTGACCATCGAGGGGCACTGCGACGAGCGCGGCACGGCCGAGTACAACCTGGCGCTCGGCGAGCGCCGCGCGGTGGCGGTGAAGACCTACCTCGTCTCGCTCGGGATTGCCCCCGATCGACTGCGCACGATCAGCTACGGCCAGGAGTTCCCCTTCGATCCAGGGCATGACGAAGCCGCCTGGGCGAAGAACCGCCGCGCGCATTTCGTCATTACGGCAAAATAGTGTGAGTTCCGTGGCGCGGACCTTGTCAGGTCCGCGGGGCGAGCCTGGCCAGGCTCGCCTCAGAGAAGTGGATAGAGACGCTATGAGGAAGCCGATGTCTTTTGCGCTGGTCGCGGTGCTGGCGGGCCTGCTGTGGCCGGCTGCCGCCGGCGCGCAGAACCGCGAGCACCAGCAGATGACGGCCGACGTGCGCATGCTGCAGGAGCAGGCGCAGCAGCTCGCGCTGACCATTGCCGCGCTGAGCCAGACGCTGACGCGGGCGCTCGAGGGCCTCAACGCCCGCCTCGACGCCACCAACGAAGCGGCGCGCAAGAGCTTCGCCGATCAGAAGCTGCAGGTGGACAACCTGGCCAACGACGTGCGCGTGATTCGCGAGCGGAGCGACGACACCAACGTCCGCATCACGTCGCTGCGCCAGGAGCTCGAGGCGCTGCGGTCGACCGTCCAGGCGCTGCAGCAGATCGCCCTGGCGCCGCCCGCGCCCGCACCGGCCGACCCGAATGCGCCCGCGCCGGTCACGCCGCTCCCCGTACCCCAGGGGCCGCCGCCCGCCCCCCTGCCGTCCACCGCGGGGCTCTCGCCCGAGAAGCTGTTCGAGACCGCGCGCGCGGACTACTTCGCCGGGCGATACCAGAGCGCCATCCTCGGATTCGAGGCGTATCTCCGGGCGTTTCCCCGCTTCGAGCAGGCCGACGACGCCTACTTCTACATCGGCGAGAGCCACTCACTCCTGAACCAGTTCGCCGACGCGATTGCCGCGTACAATCAGGTCATCCAGACCTATCCAGGGACCAACTCGGTGCCCGACGCGTACTACAAACGGGGGCTCGCGGAGGAACGGCTTGGACAGGCCGACGCGGCGCGAGCGTCGTACGAAGCGGTGACCACGAGCTTTCCGGACAGCGCCGCCGCCGGACTGGCGAAGCAGAGCCTGGATCGCCTCGCTCGGGCGCAGCAGCCGTAGCGATCGGGCCGCGCTGTGACCTCCCCTGTCATCGCGCCGCGGTAGAGTGGGGGACAGCTGTGGCGGACCTTGTCAGGTCCGCGGGCGAGCCACGGGCGTGAGCGTGAAAGGACACGTATGGGAAGTGTGAACAAGGTCATTCTGGTCGGCAACCTGGGGCGCGATGCGGAGCTGCGTTATACGCCCGGAGGCGCCGCCGTGGCCACGCTGAACCTGGCCACCACCGAGGTGTGGAACGACAAGCAGGGCCAGAAACAGGAAAAGACCGAGTGGCACCGGATTGAGCTCTGGGGCAAGCAGGCCGAAAGCCTGCAGGAGTACCTGACCAAGGGCAAGCAGATCTACGTCGAGGGACGGCTGCAGACGCGTCAATGGGACGACAAGGACGGCAACAAGCGCTACACGACCGAGATCAAGGCGGATCGGATCACGCTGCTGGGCGGCGGCGGGCGCGGAGGCGGGATGGATCGCGGCGCGCCGCATCCGGCGGCTGCCAGCGGCGCGGACGAGCCGCCGATGGAGCCGATCACGGACGACGATATCCCATTCTGAGCAGTAG
>JACQTK010000222.1 GCA_016210845.1 Acidobacteriota bacterium
ACCCAGCACATGAAGAACCAGTAGATCTGGAGGATCGCGTGCCAGGACCGGGCGACGGTGAACGGGATGGAGAGGCCGAAGAGGCTGATGATCGCCTGGCCCGGTCCGCCCTGGACGAAGTCCTCCGCGCTGATGATGCCTGCCAGCACCTGCACCACGAAGAGGATGACCGCGAAGGCGAAGAACTTGTAGGTCGCCCTCTGTGTCGGCCGAACGAAGTCGTAGCCCTTTTCCAGCTCGATCGTGGTGAGCGTGCCGCCGTTGGCCCCGTTGAACGGGTCGCCGGGCAGATCCTTCATCTGGCCGTAGACGTACAGGACCAGCATGGCGCCCGCGAACAGCGCCAGGATCGACAGGAAGCTCCAGAGCACCGTCGGCATCGTGGGGTTGTTGCCGGCGTCGGGATCGTACGGCCAGTTGTGCGTATAACTGTAGGTTTCACCCGGTCGAGCCGCTCCGGCCACCCAGCCGCCCCAGTAGAAGAACGCTGCGAGGGCCCGGAGGTCGTCGCCGTCCGTGATGTAGCCATCCAGCGTGAAGGCTTCGGCGTAGGACGGGTCGGTGAACATCCGGGTGTAATGCGTCTCCAGCTGCCGGAGCGCGTAGATCTGGGCGTCATTGATCCGGATGACGTTCGCGGCTTCGTCGTACCCGTTCTCCTTGATCTCCCGCCGGACCCTCACCGAGATCCCATCCCGGTCGGCTTGTGTGACGGGGCGTTCCTTCTCGAGCGCCTGCTCGTAGAAGGACTGCATCGAGACCACGGTGCGGTGCAGCGCGTCGGCCGTGAAATCCGGCCCGCGTTCCGCTCCATCGCCCCAGAACGAGCCCCAGGCCATCAGCCCTCTCAGGTGGAACATTTCCCTTCCGCGCTGAATCCGGTCCAGGGGAACCACCGTGTCGCCCGTGCTCGCGGAGACAAAACTGGTTACCGGTGGCGCGCCTGAGTACGTCCAGACGCCGAGCGCGAGCAGCCCCGTGAGGCTGATGCCTGCCACGACCGTGAACTGCACCCACCAATTCCCCTTGGCCAGCAGCCACTTTCCGAAATTGGGCTTGGCCTTCGAACCGTTGCCGTTCTTGCCCCGGTTCACGTTGTTCTGCATACGACAACCCTCCTTCCGCATCCCGCTTGACCCTGAACCGTACGGCGGCTCGGCGAGCCTGTAAATCGGCCTGTCGCCTCATTTGCGTGAGGCAACTGCACTATTGCTGAAGCTCCCGTGGCCGGCATGTCGGATGAACCCCTCCCCCGTCGCTCTAGAAGGTGTCCCAGCGTACGCGGGCCGGTGCGGAGGGTAAATCCGCCAATCATCTCAATTGCCTGAGGCAAATGCGCGAATGCGGGGGCGCCAGGCGGGTGAACGGCTTAGTACCGCTCGAAGTGCATCGCGACGAAGAACCGTGCGGCGTCGCAGCAGTCCCGGACCAGTCGCCAGGACAGGGCGAAGGGGTTCAGACGCCAGAGCTCGACGCGCCGTACCGTGTGCCAGGTCCGCTGCCAGTACTCCTTCACGTGGTCCCGGCGCGCGTACGGCCGCCCGTGCGAGAAGACGGTGAGCCCGGCGGCGGCGCGCCGGAACCCACTCCGACGCTTCGCAGCCGGCAGGTGCGGCAGGTACTTCATCCGCAGGTCGCCGAGAGCGGCCTGCAGGATCCGCCTCCGCGCGTGCAGGTTCCCGCGGATCTGGCCGAGCGGCAGCTCGAGTGACGCCCGCACCACGCCGGCGCGATGACCGACCTCGCTGCCGAGCGCCGTCGCACGGCTGCCCAGCGCCTCGCGGACGGCCTCGAGCCGCTCGGCCATGGTGGTGCCTACCAGGTGGGCCTGCGCGCCCACGGACCCGGACAACGCGCTCACCCGCTCGTCCATCGCCGTGTGCACACGGCCCCAGTTGATCTTGGCCTCCTGCATCGACTCCAGGGCCAGCTTGCGCAGGTCGCCGAGGAAGGCGTAGTCCTCGCGGCGGATGCGCGTCATCAGCCACAGCTCCTGCATCTCCAGGGCGATCTTCAGGTACTCGCGCAGCAGGCGGGTGGTCTCCCGCAGGCGTCGCTTGAAGAACGTCCATCGACTCTCGATGGGAAACCCCGGCCGCCGCGAGAGGCGGTCCTTGAGGCGGAAGAACCCGGTGATCATCGGGTGCGCGCCTTCGGCCATTCCGGCGCGATACCAGATCATGTTCTTCAGCACCGCCCAGTAGGTGTGCGGGTTCTGACGGAGGAGCGACCGCCGCATCTGCTCGAAGGAATAGAACTCCCGCCAGGCATCGCGGAACGCACGGCGCCATTCGTCAGCGCTCATCTTCGCGTGCGGCATCGTCGCATGGAAGGAATCGAAGTTGTTGTAGTCGGGGTCCAGCGGCACTCCCGCGCGTACTGCCACCCGATGGTCGCGCGAGCCCGGGATCGGCGTCAGCATGAAGAACGACGCCTGGTCGACGAGCAGCGTCTCCCGGAGGGTCCGCACGTCCTCCATGACCCGCTCGTACGTGTCGTGCGGGAACCCGATGATGTAGCCGACGTGGCAGACGACACCCACCGCGTGCCAGCGGGCGATCATCTCGCGGTACTCGGCCGACTTGTTCTGCGGCTTCCCGCCGGCCTTCAGATTGTCGTCGCGGATCGTCTCCATGCCGATGAAGACCTGCATGCATCCGGCGCGCGCGGCCTTCTCGATGAAGTTGGGTATCTTCGGGGCCTGGGTGTCGACCTGCATCATGAAGTCGATCTCGATCCCTTCGGCCTCGCGCATCTGGATGAGGCCGTCGAAGATCGCTTCCCAGTGCTGGTTGCGCGTGAAGTTGTCGTCCGTGAAGAAGTAGTGGCTGACGCCCTCCCGGCCCTCGAGCCGGAAGTTCTCGCGGATCTGCGCGAGGATGCGCTCGGGACTCCGCGCCCGCATCCTGCGGCCCTGGACGTTGATGATCGTGCAGAACGAACAGTTGAACGGACATCCGCGCCCCGCGTCGATCGTCCCGCTCCGGGTGACCGCGAACTTCCGCTGCGTCGCGGCCGAGGCGCGCGGGAGCGGCTTGTCGTCCAGCCTCGGGGGACTGTCGAGGAAGTTGTAGAGCGGCTGCAGGCGACCGGCGGCGGCGTCCCGCAGCAGGCCCGCCCAGCGATCCTCGACCTCGCCCAGCACGAGGGTCACGCCCTCGTTCAGCATGGCCTGGCACTCGGGCGGCACGTCCGGGGACATGGCCACGGAGCCGCTGACGTGAAAGCCGCCGATCATCACGTCGAACCCCTCGGCCTTGAACTGGCGTGCGAGGTCCTGTGCGCGGGGAAACTGGTTCGTCTGCACGCCCACCAGGCCGACGACGACCTTCGTGTCGCCTCGGCGGTACGTGCGGCCGAGCCTGCGCGGGTCCACGCGCGACACGATCTCGTCGATCACGTGCACGCGCACCTCGAGATCGCGGAGCGCCCCCTGGCGAACCGCGTCCTCCGTCAGGCTGTTCAGGCAGCTCAACGTGTTGCTCGGCAGCGTGCCGCGGAAGTGGCGGATGACGTAGCCTTCGTCGTCGTACTTGGACGGACGGATCAGGATGACCACCAGCCGCGTGCAGCGCTCGTGGTCGATGATCGTCCGGCCACTGTCCGTCCGTTCGCGGCTTCGACTCAGTCTCAGGGTTGCCATTCGGGGGAGCATCGACAGTGCCGATGGGTCAGGATTCCGCGCAGGCGAGGTCGAAGAACCGGCCGAGTATCCGGCGTCCGGTTCGCTCCACCTCCCCGCGCCGACCCTCGTCGACGTCGACGCCCCGCGGCAGGCGCGTTGCCCACTCGGAGGCGAGATCCCGATCGACCTCCACGTGGAACTGGAAAGCATAGGCGCGCCTTCCGGCGCGAAAGGCCTGGTTCGCGTACAGCGGACTCCCGGCAAGACGCGCGGCGCCGGGAGGCACCTCGAACGTGTCCTCGTGCCAATGAAAGACGGGCAGCGTCCCGCCGGCCCCACCGAGGACGGCGTCGCTGCACCCTTCGCCCGTCAGGCTCACCTCGCCAAACCCGATCTCAGCGGAAGGTCCCTTGTACACGCGCGCACCAAGAGCCGCCGCGAGAAGCTGCGCCCCGAGGCAGACGCCGAGCACGGGCAGATCCCGCGCCACGGCGTCAAGGAGAAGCTGCTGCTCGGCGGCCAGCGACGGATATGACGCGGTATCGTGAACACTCATCGGACCACCCATGACCACGAGGCCGGCCATCTCGTCCACGTGCGGGACGGCCTCGCCAAGATCCATCCGGCGCACGTCCGCCGGCAGTCCCCGCGCCAGGGCCGCTGCGGCAATGAGCCCCGGGCCTTCCCAGGGTACGTGCTGCACGATGATCCACCTGAGCGCCATGCCTGCACACTCGGAATCGGACAGGCTCTCCTGCCGACGCGTCATGGGGTCGCCATATGTGGGTCATGCTGCAACTGAACTAGGCGGCTGGGGGACCGAGCACGCGCCCGGCGTGCCCGACGGCCTTCCACGGAGTCGGCGCGCCACCGGCGCCCGCGCCGCCGCGGAACGCCTGAGGGGGCCTCGCATCCCCACGGTCATCGACGCTCACCGCCGATCCTTTCTCACGCGGGCACCGGCGGG
>JACQTK010000241.1 GCA_016210845.1 Acidobacteriota bacterium
ATCGCGCGCAGCGGGAACATGCACACGGTGCCAACGAGCCCGGTGAACGTCATCGTGTTGGACCGCTATGCGGCCCCAACGAGAGCCTCGGCCTCGTTGCCGGTCCGCAGAGCGGTCCCAGGCGCGCGGAGCGCGCCAAGCAGATACTGCCAGCCAGCCACGGGCTACGCATGATATCAAGGGCCGAGCCCGTGGCTGACTATAATGAAGGGTTATCGTCGGGAATGAATTTGCCATAGTAGCCCATGCCCATCGAAGACCTCAAGGAGCAGATCGCGCGGCTGCCCGAGCAGCCTGGCGTGTACCTGTGGCGCAACGCCGCCGGCGAGACGATCTACGTCGGCAAGGCGCGCGCGCTGAGGGATCGTGTGCGCAGCTACCTGGCGGCCGCGGGCCTCAGCCCCCGTCACGACGCGCTCCTCCAGGAAATCGCCGCCGTCGAGGTGATCGTCACCGACTCGGTGATGGAGGCGCTCGCGCTCGAGAACAACCTGATCAAGCAGCGGAGGCCGAAGTACAACATCCTGCTGCGCGACGACAAGAGCTACCCGTACCTGCAGCTCACGACGAGCGAGGCGTTTCCGCGGCTGCAGGTGGCGCGGCGCGTGGAGAAGGGCGGCGACTTCTTCGCCGGACCCTTCCTGCCGGCCAAGCTGGCCCGGCGGTCGATGGCGCTGGCGCACAGGCTGTTCGGCATCCGGTCGTGCAACGAGGTCATCACGGGCGGGCGCGGGCGGCCCTGCCTCGAATACGACATCAAGCGCTGCATCGCGCCGTGCGTGCGTGAGATCTGCACGCCCGAACAGTACGGCGCGGCGGTGGCCAACACGCGGCTGCTGCTCGAAGGGCGCAACGACGAGCTGATCGCGACGCTGCGCGATCGGATGGCGGCGGCCGCCGGCGCCGAGCGGTTCGAGGAGGCCGCGCAGCTGCGCGACGCGCTCCGCACGGTGCAGATCCTGCGCGACCGCCAGCAGAAGGTCGCCACGGCGCAGCTCGGCGACCGCGACGTGATCGGCCTCAAGGTCGGCCCGAGCGGCGGCGCCATCCAGGTCTTCGCCATGCGCGGCGGCCGCGTGGTCGAGCGCGTGGAGCTGGCGACCGAGCCCTTCGACTCCGCGCAGGGCAGGCCCTTCGACTCCGCGCAGGGCAGGCCCTTCGACGAGGCTCCCTTCGACGACACGCAGGGCAGGCCCTGCGACGACGCGCACGGCAGGCCGGGAGCGGCGCCGGATGCCGACGTGCTCCAGGCGGCGCTGCAACAGTTCTACGAGCTGCGCGTGCCGCCGGCCGAGATCCACCTGCCCCTCGGGATCGAGGAGGCGGAGGCCATCGAGACGTGGCTCTCGTCCCGCGCCGGCCGCCGCGTCAGGATTGTGGTGCCGCAGCGGGGCGACAAGCGGGCGCTGGTGGAGCTGGCCACGCGCAACGCGGAGCTCTCGTACCGCACGCGGTTCAACGAGGCGACCGCGGCACACTTCGACGCCCTCGAGACGCTGCGCGGCGTCCTCGGGCTGGCGGCCCTCCCGCGGCGCATCGAGTGCTTCGATATCTCGACGATTCAGGGGAGCGAGACCGTGGCCTCGATGGTCGTGTGCGAGGACGGCCGCATGAAGAAAGGCGAATACCGGAAGTACCGCGTCCGGGGATCGCCGCTCCCCGATGACTTCTCGGCCATGCGCGAGGTGGTTCGACGGCGCTACCAGAAGGTCATGGCGGAGGGCGGACCATTTCCCGATCTGATCCTGATCGACGGCGGCAAAGGGCAGCTCTCCGCCGCCTACGACGCGCTGGAGCGGATCGGCCTGGGCACTCTGGTGGCGGCGGGCATTGCCAAGAAGGAGGAGCTGCTCGTCACGCGCGATTCTCCGGAGCCGATCGTCTTCGCCGATCACGATCCTGCGCTCCTGCTCGTCCAGCGGATTCGCGACGAGGCGCATCGGTTCGCCGTGACCTTCCACCGCAAGGCGCGAACCATGCGCGATCTGCGGTCCGAGCTCGACGCCGTGCCCGGAATCGGGCCGCGGCGCCGCCGTGCGCTGCTGACGGCGTTCGGCAGCGTGGCCGGTGTCCGCCGCGCCACGCGGGAGGAGCTCGACGCGGTGGTGGGGCCGAAGACGGCCGCCGCCGTCATCGACTACTTCGCCAAATCCCTGTAACCTACCGTCCCCAGCTCTGGAGTAAGCGGATGTAGCTGGCGCGCTCGAAGGCGGCCGGGTCGGGCGCGCGCGCGAGGCTCGCGCGGCCGCGCACTTCGTCCAGACGCTCCAGCTTGTGCCATTCCATCCAGCGCTCGAGGCCGAGGCGCATCGTCTGCACGTGCCTCGGTCCGTGACGGAGCAGCGCCGATACGATCTGCACGGCATCGGCGCCCGCCAGGATGGCCTTGATGCCGTCGTCGGGCGTCGCCACGCCGCCCGTGACGGCCAGCGACGGCCGGACGCGGCCGTACAGGATCGCCAGCCAGCGCAGGCGGAGCAGCAGCTCGGCGCTCGTCGACAGCTCCAGGTCGAGCGCCACCTCCATCGTCTTGATGTCGATGTCCGGCTGGTAGAAGCGATTGAACAAGACCAGGCCATCCGCCCCCGCGGCATCGAGTTGCCGGGCCGTGTGGCCGAAGGCGGTGAAGAACGGCGTCAGCTTCACGGCGATCGGGATCGAGAGGGTCCGCTTCAGCTCCTTCACGAGGTGCACGAACTGGGTCTCCACGGCGACGCCGGGCACGTGCAGGTCCGTGATGACCTCGTACAGGTTCAACTCGAGGGCGTCGGCGCCCGCCTGCTCGATCGTGCGGGCGAACGCCAGCCAGGATTCGGCCGAGGCGCCGTTGAGCGAGCCGATGACGGGGATCGCCACCGCCTCCTTGACGCGCCGCAGGTGCTCCGCGTACTCGTCGGGCGCCAGCGGGTAGTCGGCCGCCCGGGGAAACGCTGCCAACGCCGCCGCGAACTCGCGCTCGAAGGCGTCCATGTGGCGGATCCGCCCCTGGTGCGCGAGCGTGATCTGCTCCTCGAAGAGCGAATGGAGCACCACCGCCGCGCAGCCGGCGTCTTCGAGCCGTTTGACCGTATCGAGGTGGTAGCCGAACGGCCCCGCACCGGCGATGAAGGGATGAGGAAGCCGGAACCCGAGATACGAGGTGTTGGTCAGCATGTCGCGCGCGGTGCATGGCGCGCGCCAAAACGGCCGGGCGGCACGACGGTTGCTCCCTCCATTGGACCGCTATGCGGCCCGGAACGCGGATCTTGTTCCCGTTGTACCCTCCGCATAGCGGTCCTAGCCGCGCGGAGCGCGGCAAGAGATACTGGCAACCAGCCAAGGGGCTCCGCGGCCGCCTACGCACGCGACGCGTGCTTCGGCGAGCCTCGCCGAAGCCTTCGGCGGAGGCGGGGGATATCAAGGGGTGGAGCCCCTTGGCTGGATGGACGATTACGGAGGGGTCTCATGGCAACCGCGATTCGGTCTGGCGCCATCACCGAGAGTCCCGCTGAGCCCGGCGCGTGGCCCACGTTCGAGGAGGGCCGCCCGCACGGCGCCCCTCGTGCGGTGGCCGCCGCGCGTCATGCGACGGAGAGCCTGGCGGCCGAGACCGTCGTCAGAGTGCGGAGCCACCCCCTGCGTGCCGTAGGCCTCGCCATGGCGGCCGGAGCCCTTGTTGGCGCATGCGTCGGCTTCGGCATCGGCCGGCTCGCGCGGAACTGTCGGCGCTTGTAACGCATCACACCGGGGGACCGTGGGGCGAGCCTTCAGGCTCGCCCGCGCGGACCTGACAAGGTCCGCTCCACGGGAGAACATTTCCGATTTCTCAGTGCACGACCGGTGGCGGAAAGCTGTTCGCGTTCCAGGGCGGCGAGTGATATCCGACGCCCGTGAAAACTTTCAGGAGCAACCGGGATTAGTTCGCGGCGTCGGCTCGCGGCGGCTGAAGCCGCCGCTCTACTGGTGGCAGTAATCCTTCATCTGTAGAGCGCACGCTTTAGACAGCGTGCGCGTCCGGTTAGCGTGCGCGTCCGGCATGTGCGGCATGGATGATGCACGCAGTCCTGCTGACGCCGCTGCATCGTGCGTCGAGGGGCATCATGAGCCCACGCAGCTTCCGACGCGGCATCCTCGGATCGCTCGCGTGTGTCTGGCTCCTCGCGGGATGGCTCGGTGCAGCGGCGCACGTGCAGACACCGGACCCTTTCGAGTACGCCGCCGCGGTCCGGACCTTCAACCAGCGGATCGACGAGTACGTGGTGCTGCGCGCGCGACTCGAGGAGCCGCTGCCCTCCTTCAACGCCCGTCGGGATCCCTGGTCGCTCATGCTCACGAGGCGCTATCTGGCCTCCGCCCTCAGGGCGGCACGGCCACGCGCGCGTCAGGGCGACATCTTCACGCCGGAGGTCGCCTCGATGTTCCGGGCGCTCGTCGCGCGCGCGTTTGGTGAAATCGACATCGAAGGGCTCGTCGAAGGCAGTCTCGTCGGGGACGACGACCTCGTCGACCTCACGGTCAACGAGCCTCTGCCGGCCTGGGCGATGACCGCCGTGCCCGGAGCGCTGCGCGATCGCCTGCCGCCGCTGCCCGACGCGATCGAGTACCGGATCGTTGGTGGGGCGCTCGTTCTCTGGGACGCGCATGCGGAGATCCTGATCGATGCGCTGCCCGACGCGTGTGCCGCCTGAATTCCCTCACCTCGCGCGGGCTTTTCTCGCGTGGGTTGGCCTGCGCCATGCGGCGAACGGTCGAAAAGGCCCGCTCGCGCACAGAGCGTGGAGCCTTGCCGTTGGTATCAGCCTTGCGCATCGTCTTCGAGAGAGGAGGTTGTCATGTCACGTATGAGGCTGGCTTTGACTGCCGGAGGCGTGGCCATCGTCGCGGGCACTGCGGGGTACGTGCTCGGTCTTCTGTTCGCTCCGGCGTCGGGCCGGGAGATCCGGCGCCGCCTGGCATGGCGCGCGGAAGAGCAATGGCGGTCCATGACGCACGCGAGCGGCCGGATGCTCGAGCGCGCGGCCGTACGCGCGCGGCAGGAGCTGAGGGATCGCGGCGTTCGCCTCGAAACGCTCAAGACCTGATCCGAGTCGAAGGGAGGGCATCATGTTCAACAGGAAATCAACCGCGCTGGTGCCCGGCGGGGTATTCGTGGATCCGTTCACCTGGCTGGGCCGGATGACGGAGGAGTTCGATCGCATGTTCGAGGAGTCGGGCTGGCCCGCCTTCCGGACGCGCAGCCGGACGGCTGCCTGGTCGCCCAGTCTCGACGTCTTCGAGAAGGGTAACCGGCTGATCGCCAGAGTCGATCTGCCCGGGATGAAGAGGGACGATGTGAAGGTGGAGGTGGCCGACGGCCGGCTCACCATCTCCGGCGAGCGCAGGGTCGAAACCGAGGAGAAGAAGGAGAACTTCTACCGGTGCGAGCGCGAGTACGGCAGCTTCTATCGGGCGATTCCGCTCCCCGAGGGCGCAAAGGAAGACGAGGTGAAGGCGATTTTCGAGAACGGCGTGCTCGAGATCACCGTTCCACTCGTGGCGCGCGCCGGGGTCAAGGGGCACACGATCGCCATCGAGGGTGCCGCCCCCGCGGTCGGGAAGACCTCGAAAGCCGCGTAGGACTTCCCCGGGACAGCGAAAAATTCACGGGCCGGCGCTCTTGCGCCGGTTCGTGAACGGTCAGACACACCAAGAATCGAGGCCGCCGCATCGATGGCATCGCTGTTGCGAGACGAGGGCGGCATGGGGACCCACACCGCAACCCGCCATCATCCAGCCCGCCGTCATGCCGCTCCGACGCTGCGCTGGGTCTTCCGCCGCGGCGCCGAGACGCTGACCTGTGAGGTGGACGCCACCGGATCCCGCTGGGAGGTGTGCGTCGTTCCTCACTGGGACGTCGCGGCAACGGTCATCGAGCGCTTCAAGACCCCGATCTCCGCGCTGGAGCGCCACGCCGAGATCGCGCATGCGTTGCGCGAGGTCGGCTGGACGCTCGTCGATCGAGCGCCCGTCGGGAGTCCACAGCGTCCACACCCGCAGCCGCTGGCCGCATAGAGCAGAGAAGGTGAATCCAAACGAGAATTCTGTACTCGTTGCTACCCCGCATAGCGGTCCAGGCATCAGGCACCAAGCACTGACGCCGCTGGTGGTGTTCTGTGCGTGTCTGCTGATCGGCCCTGCCGTGTTCGCCGCCGGGCCTGCGGACGCCAGCTCGCCCCAGAAGCCACTCACCCTGTCGCTTCGGTCGCTGGCGGGCATCGAGCCGGCGACCTTCGCGGCCACGATCCATGTGCAGCCCGATGCGGCGAATCGCTTCCTGCGCGTCGCCATCGATTCCGACGATTGGTATCGGAGCAGCGACATGCAGCTCGATGGCGTGTCGGCACCGAAGCGGCACACCGTGATGTGGCCGGGCCTGCGCGCGGGGCGGTACTGCGTCACGGTCGTCGTGTTCAGGGGCAACGGTGAGCCGCTCGTGGTCACCTCGCGGTACACGGTATTGAGCGACGCAGGTGAATCGATGTTCCCACCCTACGCCGACGACCCGATGCGGCTCGAGATCATGGCCTGCCTGCCCAGCCCGGACGCGCTGTCGAAGTAGACGACGCGTTCGCCGCCCCTTGTGGGAAATCCTCCACAGCGCGGGTGATTCTTCGCAAGACCAGGGACCCTCGAGCGGCGCACCAGGCGGGAAATCGACCGCATGCGCGCGCCTTGACCGAACTTTCGCTCGGTACGGCCATTGCCTGGAGGTTTCTGCATTCACGCCGGTGCGATCGGCGACGTCAATCACGCGCCCACGGGCGCGAGTCAGGGCTCAACGAGGAGACAGGCCGTGCGGGTAGACGATCTCGACGTTCCTCTGGGAAAGCTGAGCGACGCGGTCCAGCGCATCGTCGACGTGGCGGCATCGGTGGCGCATCGGCGGGCGCACGGCGAGCTGACGACCGGGCACCTGTTCTTCGGGTTCGTCCAGGTCGAGTGGACCACGTTCGCCGGGCTGCTGCGGGACCTCGACGTCAATCCCAACGAGATCGTCCTGGCCATCGAGGAGCAGCTGAACGCGCTGCCGTCGGGCGAGGACGGGGTGCTGCGAGTGCCACAGGCGACGCGCCTGGTGGCGAAGCTGGCGCTTCATCGGGCCACGCGAGCCGGCCGCGGCATCATCGAGACCGCCGATCTCGTGGTGGCGCTGCTGGAGGAGACGCACGGGATGGCGGCGTCGGTCCTGCGGGGGTTTGGCGTCGAGCCCTCGACGCTCCTGACGCGCGTGATGACCACGACCTCCGAGCAGGCGGCGCGCGACGAACAGCTGACCAAACGGCTCGAGCTGCCGGCCGCGCTGAAGCAGTTCGCCACCAGCCTCAACCTGCTGGCGCGGCAGGACCGGCTCCCCCCGGTGTTCGGCCGCGAGCGCGAGATCCAGCAGATGCTCGAGATTCTCTCCCACCGCGAGCGCGCCAGCTCGGTGATGCTCCTGGGCGAGGCCGGAGTGGGGAAGACCGCCATCGTCGAAGAGCTCGCGCGGCGGCTCGAGCTGCAGCCCGAGGACGTCCCCCTGCGGCTGCGCGACTGCCAGATCGTCAGCCTGCCGATGAACGCGCTGGTCGCGGGCACGATGCTCCGCGGCATGTTCGAGGAGCGCCTGCAGCACGTGATTCACGAGCTGAAGGAGCGGCCGAACCTGATCCTGTTCGTGGACGAGGCGCACACGCTCATCGGCGCCGGATCGGCGCTCGGGGCGCCGGCCGACGCCGCCAACATCCTGAAGTCGGTGCTGGCCCGGGGCGAGATCCGGCTGATTGCCGCCACGACCTTCGGCGAATACAAGGAGCACATCCGGGAAGACGAGGCGCTGGCCCGCCGCTTCCGGTGCATCCAGGTGGCCGAGCCGTCGATCGAGGAGACCCGGCGCATCCTGCACAAGCTCCGCCCCCGGCTCGAGCGGAACTACACCGTGCGCATCCAGGACGAGGCCATCGAGACAGCGCTCGAGATGGCGCCGCGGTACATGCGCCACCAGCACTTGCCGGACAAGGTCATCGGCTGGCTCGACACCGCCGCCGTGCGCGCCGAGATGAGCCGCCGCTGGCACGTCACGCGCGAGGACGTGACCTCGGTCATCTCCGACGCGGCCCAGATCCCCCCCGACATGGTCGTGCGCGACGTGACGCGCCGCTTCAAGGACATCGAGCAGCGCCTGCAGCTCCGCATCGTCGGCCAGCGCAACGCGGTGACCGCGGTGGCGCAGCGGCTCGTCCTGAACAAAGGGCCGCTCAAGGACGGCTTCGACCGCCCGGACGGCGTGCTGCTGTTCCTGGG
>JACQTK010000242.1 GCA_016210845.1 Acidobacteriota bacterium
CCGTCAGGCCGTAGGTGGCGTTCTCGATGTTGCAGCCGGTGACGATGGCGCCCTCCGCCGTCTCGAGCGCGGCGCCGATCTTGAACGTCGAGAAGTCGGCGCGCGCGCGCCGCCTGGCCCTGCGCGCGGCCGCGATGAGCTCAGAGTCGCGCAATGATCCCTCCCAGCAGCGCGATGAACGCCCCCCGCACGCGCCGCGTCGTCTCCATCACCTCGTCATGGCTGATCGGCTCGGGCAGCACGCCCGCCGCCATGTTGCTGATGCACGAGATGCCCAGCACCTCGAGGCCCATGTGCCGCGCGGCGATCGCCTCCGGCACCGTGGACATGCCGACGGCATCCGCGCCGATCGCGCGCAGGTACCGGATCTCGGCGGGCGTCTCGTAGCTCGGTCCGTGCACCGCCGCGTAAGTGCCGTGCGTCACCGCGACGCCGGTGGCACTCGACGCGGCATCGGCCATGCCCCGAAGCCGGCGCGAATACACCTCGGACATGTCGGGAAATCGCGGGCCGAACCGCTCGTCGTTGTCGCCGGCGAGCGGGTTGGCGCCCATCAGGTTGATGTGATCGTCGATGACCATCAACGCGCCGCGCTGAAAGCCCAGGTTGATGCCGCCCGCCGCGTTCGTGAGGATCAGCTGCGTGACGCCGAGCCTGCCCATCACGCGCGTCGCAAACACCACGGTGCCGACGTCCAGCCCCTCGTAGAAGTGATGGCGCCCTGCCAGGGCCGCCACGCGCTTGCCCTCGAGGCTGCCGATCACCAGGCGGCTGGGATGGCCCACGACGCGCGCCGTGGGCCAGTGCGGCAGATCGCCGTACGGCACGGCCACCGCGTCCGCCAGCGTCTCGGCGAAGTCCCCGAGTCCAGACCCCAGCACGATCGCCATCCGGGGCATCGGGCCGCAGCGCGTACGCACCGCTGCCGCCGCTGCCTCAACCCGCTCGAACATGTCTTGTACCGTCTCTCCCACCGCGGGATGCCCTTCCTGATCAGGCCCGATCGCGCAGGCTGAAGCCTGCGCTCTACCGGCAACAGGGATCACGTCACCTGTAGAGCGGCGGCTTCAGCCGCCGCGGCCAGCCCGTCGCACCGACCCACGTCAGACCCATTGCACCGACGAGCGTAAGTGAGGTCGCACCGACCAGCATCAGATGAGCATCGACGCCACGCACGCGTTGACGAGGGTGGCGATGAACCCGGCGAGCAGCGCGCGGCCGCCCAGCCGCGCGAGGTCGCCGCGCCGGTTCGGCGCCATGCCGCCGATCCCGCCGAGCTGGATCCCGACCGACGCGACGTTGGCGAAGCCGGTCAGCGCGAACGTCGCCAGGACGAACGACCGGTCGCTGATCACCCCTTTGTACTCGCCGGTGAGCTTGACGAAGGCCACGAACTCGTTGGCCACGAGCTTGGTGCCGAGCAGGTCTGCCATCGGCCCGATGTCGGCCGCGGGCACGCCCAGCAGGAACGCCAGCGGCGCGAAGATCACGGCGAATACCCCCGAGAGCGTCAGGCCCGGGCGGATCATGCCCAGCAGGAAGTCGAAGAGCGCGATGAAGGCCAGGAACGCGATCAGCATGGCGGCCACGTTGAGCGCCAGCCGCAGCCCGTCCGATGCGCCGCTGGCCGCCGCATCGACCGCATTGACGTGCAGCTTCTCCACGTGCACCGGCGCCGTGCCCGTCGTCTCCGGCTGCTCCATCTCCGGCAGCAGCAGCTTCGAGAGATACAGTCCGCACGGAGCCGCCATCACGCTCGTGGTGAGGATGGCCACCGGATCGGCGCCCAGGGCGATGTAGACCGCCATGACGCCGCCGGAGATGGTGGCCATGCCCCCCACCATCATCGCCAGCAGCTCCGACTGCGTCATCCGCGGCACGAACGGCTTGACGATGATCGGCGCCTCGGTCTGGCCCATGAACACGTTGGCGGCGGCCGACAGCGTCTCGGCGCCGCTGGTCCGCATGAGGAACATCATGGCGCGCGCCATGAGCCGGACGATGAACTGCAGCACGCCGAAGTAATAGAGGACCGTGAAGAACGACGACACGAAGATGATGGTGGGCAGCGCCACGAACGCGAACACCAGGCCGTTGGCCGGCCCCAGCGCCTGCCCCAGCTGCTCCGGGTTGGCCAGCGCCCCGAAGACGAAGCGCGACCCTGCATCCGTGAACTGCAGGAAACGGCTCACCCCCGCGCCGACGGCGCTGAAGAACTCGTACCCCGGACGGCGGCCGGCCACCTCGACCTTCAGAATCAGGGTGGCGAGCGCGAGCTGCAGGCCCCCCCCCCACGCCACGGTCCGCCAGTTGACCCGCCGGAGGTCCGGCGAGCAGGCCGCGACGATCGAGATGAAGCAGAGGGCGCCCGCGGCCGCCTGGGCGCGGGGGCCGGCCACGCCGCCCAGCACCCACGAGGCGAACCCGAGCAGGATCACGAGCCCGATCGCCACGAGCCGCAGCTGGCGGCCGGACTCTCCAGCGGGCGTGGCTTCCGTGGACGTGTCCATGATCCTCCGGTCACGTAGGGCGCGGCGTGACGGCCGCGCCAGGTGGCGCCGTGAAGGCCCGCCCTACGATGGTTCAACGGTTCCAAGAATCAACGGCGCCACCGCGGGCGGCTCGTCCGACAGGCGCAGCGCGTCGCGCGCCAGCGCCGACGCCTCCCCCAGCCCGCGGTCATCGTTGTACAGCAGCTCGAGGATCGTCTCTCCCGTGCGCACCTGCTCTCCGGGCTTCTTCGCGATCACGACGCCCGCGCCGCGATCGATCTCGTCCTCCACACGCTGGCGCCCCGCGCCGAGCGCCATCGAGGCGCGCCCGATCAGATCGGCCCGCAGGTCGGCGACGTACCCGTCGCGCTCGGCGGCGATTGCCTGTCGTCGCGTGGCGCCGGGCAGACGGCCGTAGTCGTCGATCACGCCCGGGTCGCCGCCCTGCCACGCGATCACCGCTCGCAATCTGTCGAGCGCCGCGCCCGACGCGACGGCGCGGCGCACGGCGTCGTCGGCGCCACCCGGGTCGAACCGCTCCGAGAGGATCAGGATCCGGGACGCGAGCGCCACGACGAGCGCGGTCAGATCGTCCGGCCCCCGCCCCTTCAGCCCCTCGATGCATTCGACGACCTCGACCGCGTTGCCGACGGCGCGGCCGAGCGGGGCGTCCATGCTGGTGATGAGCGCCTCGGTGCGGACGCCCGAGTGCGATCCAATCGCCACCAGCAGCCGGGCCAGCTCGCGCGCCTCGGGCTCGGCCTTCATGAACGCGCCGTGGCCGCACTTGACGTCGAGCACGAGCGCTCCCGCGCCTTCCGCCAGCTTCTTGCACATCACCGAGGCCGCAATCAGCGGAATGCTCGGCACGGTGGCCGTCACGTCGCGCAGCGCGTACAGCTTCTTGTCGGCAGGCGCCAGCGACGCAGTCTGCCCGATGATGCTCGTTCCGACCTCGCCCAGCATCCGCGTGAACTCCTCGAGCGACAGGTTCACGCGAAAGCCCGGAATCGACTCGATCTTGTCGAGCGTCCCGCCCGTGTGGCCGAGGCCGCGGCCCGACATCTTGGGCAGCACCACCCCGCACGCGGCGACGATCGGCGCGAGCATGATCGACACCTTGTCGCCGACGCCGCCGGTGCTGTGCTTGCCGACCGATGGCCCGCCGATCGCGACGCGGGTGCCCGACCGGACCATCGCATCGGTCAGCCACCGCGCCTCCTCGTCGGTCATGCCCCGGAGCACGATCGCCATGAGGAGCGCCGACGCCTGGTAATCCGGAATGCGGGCCGTGGTGACGCCGTCGACGAACAGATCGATCTCCTCGCGCGACAGGCTGTGGCCGACGCGCTTTCGGGCGATCACGTCGACAAAGCTCATGTGGCAGCGCTAAGGATAATCAGTAACGAAGCTTCGCTTCGTTACTAGGCGGCCGCCCGACGGGCGGCCGCCTAGGCCGGGCTTGCACGCCTGGCCACCGATCCTTGGTCAAGAGTTGACAGACTCTGACATGTTTCACGCGTGCACGCACGGCCGATGAGCACCGCCCCTGCGCCCTTCGACGATCGCTCAGGGCGCCCCGAGCCGCGTCGAGGGGCGCTGTCGCCGGAGCTCACACGACAGTCGATTGCGCTCGCGCGCGCCCTGGCGGCCGCCGCGCGCAACTGGAGCCTGTATCCCCCGGAACATCCCGCGGTCGACGCCGCCGTGCGGCGCTTCGCCGACGCCGTGCGCCAGAGCACGATGGGGGCGGCGTTCACCTTCGGCGTCACCCCGCAGACGCTGCTCGTGGCCGGCCTGCCGCTGCCGGAAGACCGGCCCGTCACCGAGGCGGCGCGGCTGCTGCACGACCGCGACCTGCTCCAGATCACGTTCCTCGGCGACGTGCCGGCCCCGGCCCTGCAGGCTCTGCTGAAGCTCCTCACCACGCCTGCCGACGACCTCAGACGAAGCGGCGGTCCAGCGCGGGCGTGGGAGGCGGCTGGCGTCTCGGCCATCGCCCTCGAGCAGATCGACTACGAGAAGATCCTCGAGGACCGCGACGTCGAGAAGCCCCTCGAGGATCGCCACGACGACATCTGGCGATCGCTGGTGAACACCATCCTCGAAGGGCGGCACACCTTCGACGAGCAGCAGCAGAAGCGGCTGCTGGAGATCTCGCGCAGCGTCTTCGAAATCGGCGAGCTGGCATCCGCCGCGGCCGCGCCGAAGTGCAACGCCGACGGCTCGCCCCTCATCACCACGCAGGCGGCCACGGTGCTCGCGGTCTTCCGCCACCTGGCGGGCATCGTCACGGTCATGGAACCCGAGCGGCTGCCCGAGGTGATGCGGAACGTCGCCGCGGCCACCTCCGCCCTCGATCCGAACGTCGTGCTGCAGATGATGCAGACCGACGAGGGCTTGCAGGAGACGCCGATCGTCAACGCGATTGCCGCGTCGTTCGACGATGGCAAGGTCGCCGAGCTGCTGGCCACGGCCCTCGCCCGCGACGGCCGCGCCAGCGCGCGCCTGGCGCAGGTCTTCGACACCATTGCACCCGACGACGAGCGCAAGCAGCGCGTGCTGACGATGACGCGCTCGATGCTCAGCGAACAGGACTTCGGCAAGACGGGGCAGTTCCGCGCGGTCTGGGCCACCATGGAAGAGCTGCTGCTCAGCTACGACGAAACGCCGTACGTCTCCGCGTCGTACCAGGCGGCGCTCGAGGGCGCCGCCGGACGCGGCGAGATGCTGGCCAGCCGCGACCTGCCGCCCGAGCTGCCCGAGTGGGTGGAGTCGCTCGGCCAGGACAGCGTCCGGTCGCTCTCCGTGATGCTCATCGCCGATCTGCTCCGCATCGAGGAGAACCCGGAGCGGGCCGCCGACATCATGCGCGACACGGACGCGCTGCTCGAGGACCTCTTCCTCGCGGGCGATTTTGCCAACGCCGTGCTCGTGCTGCGCGAGCTGAAGGCCGCCTCGGGGCAGAAGGTGGCCCCCGCGGCGGCGCGCGCCGCGCTGGCGGCGGCGGGCGAGTCCGCCGGGCTGCGGGATGCGGCGACGCTGCTCGGCGATCTCGATGCCGACGCGCTCGCGCGCGTCACCGAGTGTTGCGACCTGATCGGACCCACGGCCGTGCGGGCGCTGCTGTCCGTGCTGCAGAGCGAGACGGACACGGCCGCCTACGTACGGGCCTGCGATCTGGTCAAGCGCGTCGGCGCGGCGGCCGTCGGCCACCTGGCGCCGCTCGCCGACGACACGCGGTGGTTCGTCCAGCAGACCGCGGCCGTCCTGCTCGGCGCCACGCGCAGCGCCGAGGCGGTGCCCCCGCTCCAGTCGCTGCTGCGCCGCAGCGACCCGCGCGTCCTGCGTGCGGCCGTGGCCGCGCTGGCCGGGATCGACGATCCCGCCGCCGCGCGCGCGGTGAAGACCGCACTGGTGGCGGCCTCGGGCGCCAACCGGTCCGCCGTGGTGGAGGCGCTCGTCGCAGAGCGGGACCCGCGCGTGGTGCCGATGCTGGCGCGCATCCTCACCGAGAGCGACCCGTTCGGCGACGATCACGACACGGTGCTCGACGCGCTCGACGCCGTGCGGCAGCTGGGCCATGAGCAGGCCGTACCGCCGGTGGCCGCGGTGATGAGGAAGAAGAAGCTCTTCGCGCGGAAGAAGGCGCGCGCGTTCAAGACGGCGTCGGTGCGTGCGCTGGCCGCGATCGGCACCCCCAAGGCCCAGGCCGCCCTCGACGACGCCGCGCGCGCTGGCGACGGGCTGCTCAAGAGGATCATTCGAGACATGAGGAGTTAGCGGCAGTGCTCCGTGCCTGGTGCTTCGTGCCTGGGTGTCGTTGGTGCGTGGTCCCTGGATGGTGCAGTGGGCGCTGCCACGCACCAGGCACCGCCACGCACCGAGCTCCAACCACAACCAGGCACCAGGCACCAAGCACTGACAGGAATTGGATCCAGATGTCCCACCCCCCTGACGAGCTCGTCCGCCGCCTCGCCGCGGGCCTTCGCGCGGCGGAGCTCTACGCCCCGCAGCACCAGCTCGTGCAGCGCTCCGTGCAGGCGCTGGCGGGCGCCTGCACGGCCTTCCTCGCCGACGCCCCGGCGGTCGTCGTCGGCTTCATCGGCGACGACGTGGTGGTCAACGACACGCGGCTCGGGAAGGGGTCCGCCTCCCTGACCGGCCTGGTGCGCGGCCTGCGCGACCGCGAGATCGAGAAGATCACGGTCCATCGCGGCGTCACCGCCGCGGAGATCCAGGCCTTCCTGGCGGAGCTGGCCGCGAAGCGCGCCCGGACGCCCCTGGCCGAGCGGCTCGCCGCCAGGGACGTGCGGCGCATCGTCATCGGCAAGCTGTCGATCGAGGAGGTCGAGCAGGATCAGGTCGGCATCGAGGCAGCCAAGCGCGTCTACAACACGGCGGTCCAGTCCGCGGAATCGCTCTGGGAGCAGGCGAAGGCGGGCGACAAGCCCGACCCGAACACGGCGCGCCGCATCATCGACAGCCTGGCGAACATCGTGACGCAGGACCGCACGTCGCTGATGGCGCTCACGGCGCTCAAGAAGTACGACAATTACACGTTCACGCACATGGTGAACGTGGCGGCGCTCTCCATGGCCCAGGCGCGCGGCTTGAACCTCGAGGGCCCCCTGCTGCGCGAGTTCGGCTTCGCGGCGCTGATGCACGACATCGGCAAGGTCAACACGCCGAAGGAGGTGTTGAACAAGCCGGGCAAGCTGAACGAAGAGGAATTCAGGATCATGAAGCAGCACGTCATCGACGGCGCGCACATCCTGCGGCGCACGCCCGAGATGCCCGCGCTGGCGCCGATTGTCGCCTTCGAGCACCACCTCAAGCAGGACCTCAGCGGGTACCCCGAGAACATCGGCCACCGGAAGCTGAATCTCTGCACGATGATCGTGAGCATCGCCGACGTGTTCGACGCGCTGCGCAGCAACCGGCCGTACCGCGAGGGGCTGGCGACCGTGCGCATCAAGACGATCATGCACGAGAAGGACAGCCCCGCCTTCAATCCGGTGCTGCTGCGGCGCTTCGTCAATCTCATGGGCCTGTTTCCCGTGGGCACGATCGTCCGGTTGAACAGCGAGGAAGTGGGGGTCGTGACCGCCGAGCATCCTGAGGATCCCTTCCGGCCGCAGGTCAAGGTGCTGTACGACGAGCGCGGCCAGCCGCTCGAGTCGCCGATCCTGGCCAACACCTGGGAGCGCGACTGGCGAGGCGAGTTCCAGCGCGCGGTGGTGGAGTCGGTCGACCCCGACTCGATGGAGCTCGATCCGCTCACGGCTCTCTGACAGGTATGCCTCCCGCGCCCACGACCGAGCCGATGTCCGCCGAG
The DNA here is from genome assembly GCA_016210845.1 of Acidobacteriota bacterium. GTDB lineage: Bacteria > Acidobacteriota > Vicinamibacteria > Vicinamibacterales > UBA2999 > JACQTK01. The sequence goes on from JACQTK010000242.1 coordinate 7,831, forward strand.
CAGAGCGCGACGCTCGCCGAGTTCGCGCGCACGTGCAAGGCGGCCGCGCGCGCCGTGTCGCTCTATCCGGCCACGCACCCCGCCATCCAGACGTCGCTCGCGCGGGTGTCGGCGGCCGCGGCGCGGCTGAGCGCCGCGGGCGACGTCACCCTCACCGTGCATCCGGGCGCGCTGGTCGTCGACGGCCGGGCACCCGTGCGCCCGGACGCCGCCATCGGCGAGGTCGCAGACCTCCTGCACGAGCGGCTGGTGGGCGCGCTGCGCATGGAACGCGCGGCCGACACCCAGGACTGGCACGCTCTTCTGCTGCTGCTCGCGCGCACGCCCGAAGACGTCATCGCCGATGGAGGCGTCGCCAAGGCATGGGCCGCCTCGGGGCGCGAGCACTTCGAGATCCGCGAGATCGATTACGCCGAGGTGCTCCGTGAGCGCGCGGGCGGCGAGGGCGCCGAATGGGACCGCATCATCGCCTACTGCCTCCAGGGAGAGTCGGCGTCGCTCGACGAGCGGGCGCTGGCCGTGCTCCTGGACACGCTCGGCGACGCGTCGAAGTTCGGCGAGCTGCTCGACCGCGTGCAGGCCACGTCCGCCGGGGGCGCCTCGATGGGCGCGCGTGCCGCCGCCCTCCTCCAGCTCATCCGTCGGCTGATGGAGGCCTCGTCGGAACGCAGCGGCGCCGAGGGCGGCGAGATCGTGCTTCAGACCGCTGCCAACGCCGCGTCCCGCCTGACGCCGGACATGCTCCTCGCCCTGCTCGGCGAGGCGCGATCCGCCAGCGCCGAGGATGCTCCGGTGGCCGCCGCCGTCGTCGAGCGCATGAGCGAGGGCACGATCGCGTCGTTCGTAGCGGGAGCCGTGGTGGCCGAGCGCGGCGCGACGGAACGGCTCGCCCAGGCGTTCGAGGCCCTGGTCCCGGAGCTGGATCGGAAGCAGCGTCTGCTGTCGCTCGCGAAAGACGAGGCGCAGCAGAGCCCGTTGGGGCAGGAGGCGGGTTTCGAGACCCTCTGGCAGACGGCGGCCCAGATGCTCACGTCGTACACCGACAAGACGTACGTCTCCGACGAGTACGCGCGCGAGCTGTCGGGCGCGCGCACCCAGGCGCTCGACGTCGAGCGGGTGTCGGACGATCCACCCGAACGCGTGCAGGGCTGGCTTTCCACCGTGGACGACGCCGCCGTGCGCCAGCTCGACCTGACCCTGTTGCTGGATCTCGTCCGCCTCGAGGCCGACCCCGAGCGGTGGCGTCCCATCGCCAAAGTGGTCGTCTCGGAGATCGAGCGGCGCACGCTGCTGGGCGAGGTGGACGATGCCCAGCGGCTCGTCGAGGCCATCGGGCGCGAGCTGGGGGAGGAGGGCCGCGACGCGCTCCGCGCCCAGGCGGAGTCGGCCATCGACGCGCTGGCCGGCGGGCCGCTCGTGCGCCACGTCGTGCTGCACCTGCGCAAGGTCGACGACCGCGAGGTCGAGCGCTTCAGCCGCGTGTGTCACACGATCGGCCCGCGCGTGATCCGGCCGCTGGCCGAGGCGCTCGCAGCCGAGGAGAACAACCGGGCGATCCGCCGCCTGCGCGAGCTGCTGCTCGACTTCGGCGCCGCGGGTCGCCATTCGGTCGAGCAGCTCAAGAACTCCCCCAATCCGGCCGTACGCCGGACCGCTATCGACCTGCTGCGCGTCTTCGGCGGCCGCGAGGCGCTCCCCGAGCTGGCCTCCATGCTCGACGATGCGGACCCGCAGGTGCAGCGGGAGGCGATCCGCGCGATCGTGCAAATCGGCACCGAGGAGGCGTACGCCGTGCTGGAGCGCGCGCTGGTGGCGGGCAGCGCGTCGCGCGAGACCATCCTCCAGCAGCTGATCGGCCTGCGTGACGACAAGGCCGTGCCTCTACTCTGCTACGTGCTGAACCATTCCGCGCCGCGCGGGCGCCTGGTCGCCGTGCACGTGCAGATCATCGAGGCGCTGAGCGGTCTCAGCATGCACCCCGAATCGACGCGCACGCTGCGCACGGTCCTCTACCGCGGCGACTGGTGGGCGCCGTTTCGTACTGCGGCCCTCCGGCAGGCGGCGGCCGCCGCGCTCCGTCGCATCGGAACGGCCGACACGCTGGCGGTGCTGAACGAGGCCGCGAGCTCGGGGAGCCGCGGTGTCCGGAACGCCGCCAGGCCGCACGCGGGCCTTCCGGCGAAAGCGGGAAGCCGCCCCCGCCGCGACCCTTCGACCCTTCGAGAGCCTCAGGGTCGCCTCGAGCAGGGTCGAGAGGCGACAGGCTCAGGGTCGCCCCGAGCCACGTCGAGGGGCGAGAGGGACGCCACGTGAGCGCCTCCCGGCGCGCCCGTCTGGCCGACGAGCTCGTGCGGCGCGTCGCGGCAGCCGTGCGCGGGGCGCAGCTCTATGCGGCTGGGCACCCGATCGTCACCCGCAACGTCACCGCGCTTGCCGACACGCTCACGCTCGTCCACGCCTCGGCTCCCTCGGTCGCCATCGGCATCGTCGGCGACGAGCTGGTCGTCGGCGACATTCCCATCCCGCGCGCGGCCGAGAACATGGGCGAGCTGATGCGGCGGCTCCAGCAGGCAGGGATCGAGCGCGTGGTCATCGATCGCGGCGTGCAGACGGAGGAGCTGTCGCAGCTCGTCCTGGCCGTCGCGCGCACCGAGCCTGGGAAGGATCCTTCGATCGCGCTGGGGCGCCTCGCCCACATCCGGGTCGGGCGTCTCCAGGTGGAACAGCGCGTGGACGCCGCCGTGGGCGACGTGGCGACCTTCCGCCGTCTGTACGACGATGCCGTCTCAGTGGCGGAAACGATGTGGGACAGCGCCAAGGTCGAGGGAAAGCCCGACGCCGACGCCGGCCGCGGCATGGTGGACTCGCTCGCGCAGGCGGTGGCGCAGAACCGTACGGCGCTGATCGCGCTCACGGCGCTGAAGAAGTACGACAACTACACGTTCACGCACATGGTGAACGTGTCGATCCTGACCATGGGGCAGGCGCGGGGCCTCGGCATCGACGGGTCGCTCCTGCGCGAGCTCGGGCTCTCGGCGCTGATGCACGACATCGGCAAGGTGAAGACGCCGCCCGAGATCCTGAACAAGCCCGAGAAGCTCACCGATCGTGAGTTCGAGATCCTCAAACGGCACACGGTCGACGGCGCGGAGATCCTGCGCGAGACGCCCGAGATGCCAGGGCTCGCCCCCGTCGTGGCCTTCGAGCATCACCTGCGCATCGACGGCTCGGGCTACCCGGCCGGAGTGGCGCGGCCGTCGCTGAACCTCGGCACGATGCTGTGCGGCATTGCCGACGTCTACGACGCGATGCGGTCGCAGCGCGTGTATCAGGACGCATTTCCGACCGACCGGATTCTGGCGGTTTTGCAGCGCAACGACGGATCGCAGTTCGACCAGCACCTCGTGCGGCGGTTCGCGCAGCTCGTGGGCATCTACCCCGCGGGCAATCTCGTGAAGCTCGATTCCGGCGAGATCGCCGTCGTGCTGAAGACGTACGCGCCCGATCCGTATCGACCGCGGGTGCGGGTGCTCGTCGGGCGCGATGGCGTCAGGCTCGAGCGGCCCTTCGACATCAACCTGTGGGAGGCGCAGGAAGGCGAGCCGCGATCGGTCCAGGCGCCTCTCGATCCGGCCCTCTACGGCATCGACCCGCTCGCGCATCTCTGAGGTACACTCGGACGCGACACCTCGATGAATGCTCACCGGGCCACCGTGGGGCGGATTCTGACGGCGCGCCTGGCGCCCTTCGACAAGCTCAGGGCGCCCCGAGCTTGCCGAGGGACGCGGCGTAACGCCGCGCCCTCCGTACCCATCATCCGAGCGGCGGTCTGGGGGCTTGTCCTGGCCGTCGCGAGCGTGGCCGCGCAGGACGCGCCCTCGTTGCGGGCCCTGGTGTCGGAGCTGACAGCCTCGCCGATCGATCGCGGCCTGCGAGCCAACGATCCGCCACGCGATCCCCGCACCGAGGAGGACGACCGGATCGTCCTCGATACGGAGCCGTTCCTGCGGGGCAGCCTGATCGTCAAGTTCCGGCCGGGCATGCCGCCCGACGCCCGCCGCATCATGCTCGAGCAGGTGGATGGCACCGCCTCGGGACCTCTGCCCTACGCGGACTTCGACATCGTCACCATCGACGCGACGGCCGATCCGGAGGCCGTCGCGCGACAGCTCGAGGCGCAGCCGGACGTCGTCTACGCACAGGCCCGGTACCGCGTCTATCCGCAGTTCGTGCCCAACGATCCGCTGTACTCGCGGCAGTGGAACTTTCCCGCGCTCGACATGGAGCGGGCGTGGGACATCAATCCTGGCGCGACCTCGGCCATCACGGTGGCCGTGATCGACAGCGGGGTCGCGTTCAGGTCGGGTCTCTTCCGCTTCAACGCGCGCGCGTTCCGCATCGTCAACGGGCCGACCTTTCCGTCGCTCGGCAGCGTGGACGTCCCGTTTGCGGCCGCGCCCGAGCTGGGCGGCGCCGATCGCTTCGTTGCGCCCCGCGACTTCATCTGGGATGACACCAACCCGCTCGATCTCGACGGACACGGCACGCACGTCGCAGGCACCATCGGACAGCTCACGAACAACGGCCAGGGCGGGGCGGGCATGGCGTTCAACGTCCGCATCATGCCCGTCAAGGTGATCGCGGGCGACTGGGACTTCATCTTCAACAGCCCCTTCCGCGGCACCGACGACGTGGTGGCGCGCGGCATCCGGTACGCGGCCGACACCGGCGCGAAGGTCCTGAACCTGAGCATCGGCCGGACCGGCCCTGCGGCGCCCGCGATCCAGGAGGCCGTGGCCTACGCGGTCTCGCGGGGGGCGTTCGTCGTCGCGGCGGCGGGCAACAGCTTCCTCAACGGCAATCCCGTGGAGCGGCTGGCGGAATTCGCCCCGCAGATCGACGGGATGGTATCGGTGGCCTCCATCGGACGCGACCGCCTGCGTGCCTTCTACTCGACCACGGGCCCGTACGTGGAGCTGGCGGCCCCGGGCGGCAACATGAGTCAGGGCGGGACGGAGGGAGGAATCCTCCAACAGACGTTCGACTTCGACCTGGTGGAAACGTATCTCCGGGGACCCGCGCAGTTCGGGCCGCCGCGGTTCGACTCGTTCGCCTTCGAGTTCTTCCAGGGCACGTCGATGGCCGCGCCGCACGTGTCCGGCTTTGCCGCGCTGCTCATTCAGCAGGGGATTACGAGCCCCGCTGCCATCGAGGCGGTGATGAAGCGGTACGCCACGGACCTCGGACCGGCAGGTCGAGACGACGAGTACGGCCACGGCCTGATCAATCCCCGGGCGTCGCTGCGCGGGCTGGGGCTCGCACGATGACGCTGAGGTCTGGCAAGGTGTCGGTGATCGGCGTGTGTGTTTTGGCGTCTTGGCTCGTAGCCCCGCCCGAGGCCCGGGCGCAAACCGAGTTCATGCTGCGCGGGTTCGCGGACGTCGGCTCGACGACCTTCGCCGCCTCGCAGAGCTTCGACGCCGTGCTCGGCAGCGATCGAGGCCTCGTGTTCGGCGGCGGCGTCGAGGCCGTTTTCCCGTGGCGGGTGTTCGCCAGCCTTCGCGGCTCGCGCTTTCGCGACACGGGCGAGCGGCTCTTCGTCTTCAACGGCCAGCGGTTCGCGCTGGGCATCCCGACCACCGTGACCGTGACGCCCGTCCAGCTGACCGGCGGGTACCGCGTGGATTACGGATGGCGCCTCGTCCCATACGTCGGCGTGGGCGTGGGCTGGCACCGATACCGCGAGATCTCGGATTTCGCCGAGGCCGCTGAAAATGTCGACGAACGGTTCACCGGATACCACATCCTCGGCGGCGCAGAGTTTCGGATTGCCCGCTGGGTCGGAACGGGAGCCGAAGTGCAGTGGGCCACGGTGCCCGATGCCCTCGGTCAGGATCCGAACAGCGTGTCGAAGGAGTTCGGCGAGGACAATCTCGGGGGCGTGACGGTTCGCGTGAAGATCGTCGTCGGACGATGAGTCGCTGAAGTAGGCGGTAGGCAGTAAGCAGCAACGCCAGACTGCCGACTGCCGACTGCCGACTGCCGACTGCCTACTGCCTACTGCCTACTGCCTACTGCCTACTGCCTACTGCCTACTGCCTACTGCCTACTTGAAGTGACCAGTTTTCGCCAGCGCGTGCTGAATGCGGTGCGGCGGATTCCGCCGGGC
>JACQTK010000223.1 GCA_016210845.1 Acidobacteriota bacterium
CCCGCCGGTGCCCGCGTGAGAAAGGATCGGCGGTGAGCGTCGATGACCGTGGGGATGCGAGGCCCCCTCAGGCGTTCCGCGGCGGCGCGGGCGCCGGTGGCGCGCCGACTCCGTGGAAGGCCGTCGGGCACGCCGGGCGCGCGCTCGGTCTGGGCGCCGGGGTTCTGCTCGCCGTCATCGCGGCCGACATCCTGAAGTCGATTTACGTCGACTACCTGTGGTTCCGGTCGGTTGGGTTCGACGGCGTGTTCTTCAGGCGGGTCAACACCCAGGTCCCGCTGTTCCTGGCCGGCTACCTCGTGGCCGGAGTCGCGATCGGTGGCAGCATCTGGCTCGCGCGGCGGTCCGTGCCGTCGGCCCGCTCCGAAAAGTCATTCATCCCCGAACTGCCACCCGCCGCCATCTGGCGCATGGCCGATCTCGCGCTGGCCGGCGTGGCGCTGCTGGGTGCTCTCGCCTTCGGCGCGGCGGCCGCCGGCGCCTGGGGCACGGTGCTGCAGTGGCTGCAGGCCGTGCCGTTCGGCGAGGCCGATCCCCAGTTCGGACGCGATATCGGCTTCTTCCTGTTCCATCTGCCCGCCTACCGGTTCGTCCAGAGCTGGCTCGCGGGGCTCGTGCTGGCGTGCGCGCTCGGCGCCGGAGCCGTCTACGGCCTGTCGTACGCCCTTCAGACGTTCCAGCTTCGCGTCACCCCGGGGATGCGCACGCACCTGTCGGTGCTCGGGGGAGGCTTCCTGCTGATCGTCGCCGTGGGCACCCACCTCGGCGCTTTCGAACTGGTGACGAGTTCGCAGGGACTCGTCCACGGTGCCCTGTACACGGACATCAACGCGCGCCTGCCCCTGCGCCACGTCCTGGCCACGCTGGCCGCCACGGCCGGCCTCGCGGTCGTGGGGAATGCGTTCCTGTCGTCCCGCGGCGTCCGCCTGCCGCTCGCGGTCGTTGGCGTCTGGGTGGCGGCCACGGTCGGCGCCGGCCTCTACGCATCGGTCGTGCAGGCGTTTCAGGTGGATCCGAACGAGCTGCGGCGCGAAGCGCCGTACATCCAGCGCAACATCGATGCAACCCGCCGCGCCTGGGGCCTCGATCGCATCGTCGAGGCCGGCCACCCGGCGCGCCCCCTGGTGACGCCGGAGGAGATCTCGGCCAACCAGGACACGCTGGAGAACATTCGCCTCCTGGATCCGGATGCCATGATCGCGACGCTCAACGAACTGCAGGCGCTCCGCCCCCTGTACCGCTTCGCCGACATCGACATCTCACGCTACCCGCTGAACCGGGCGCAGACGGGTGGGGCCGATCAGCAGGTGCTCATCAGCGCCCGGGAGCTCGACCTGGACCGCGTGGCCGATCGCAACTGGACGCGAGACCATCTCCAGCTCACCCACGGCTTCGGCGCCATCGTCACACCGGTCACCGAGGTCGAGGACGAAGGCCTGCCGCGGCTGGCGCTGCGCGACATCCCGCCGCGGACCGCGTACGACCGGCTGGCGCTGACCGTCGACGGCTCGCGCATCTACTTCGGCGAGCTGACCCGGCACGACGTCATCGTCAACACCCGTGAATCGGAGTTCGACTATCCCGATCCGCAGGTCGAGGGGCGCGACATCCGGACGTCGTACGCACACGACCGGGGCATCGTGCTCTCGTCGCGCGTCCGCCGCCTCCTCCTGGCGTGGGAGCTCGGCGACCTCAACCTCCTGATCTCCAGCCAGATCCACAACGATTCCCGGCTGCTGATGCGCCGCCAGATCGCCCAGCGCGTGCAGCGCGTCGCTCCGTTCCTGAGGCTCGACTCCGATCCGTACCTCGTCATCGCGGACGGCGAGCTGAAATGGCTGCTGCCGGCCTACACGTCCGCCAGCACGTACCCCTACTCGCAGTCCGCCGAGGGCATCAATTACATCCGCAGCAGCGTGCAGGTCGTCGTCGATGCCGGTACCGGCGACATGGACTTCTACCTGGTCGATCTGGAGGATCCGGTGGCGCTGACCTTCAGCCGGATCTTCCCGGAGTTGTTCACCCCCGGCACGGCGATGCCCGATGCGCTCCGGCAGCAGGTGCGCTACCCGCAGGACCTGCTGCGGCTCCAGGCGCAGCATTACCAGGGCTACCACGTCACCGATGCGGAAATTTTCTTCCTCGGTGAGGATTTCTGGCAGCTCCCGGTCCAGCGCACACGGGCGCACACGCAGGCGATGGAGCCGTATTACGTCACGATGCGGCTCCCGGGCGAGGACCGGGTCGAGTTCGTCCTGATCGTGCCCTTCACGCCGCGTGGCCGGGAAAACACCATCGCCTGGCTCGCGGGCCGCTCCGATGGCCCCCACTTCGGCTCGCTGCGCAACTATCGCTTTCCGTCCGGCGTGCTGGTGTTCGGCCCCTCACAGGTCGACAACCGCATCGACCAAAACGCCCTCATTTCGCAGCAGCTCACGCTGTGGGATACGGCCGGATCGGAAGTCCTGCGGAGCACGCTGATGATGGTCCCGGTGGGTGACGCCTTCCTCTACGTGCAGCCGGTCTACCTGCAGGCGGCAGGCGGCCGGATGCCGGAACTGCGGCGTGTGATCGTCGCCAACGGCAGCGTCGTGGCCATGGAAGAGACCTTCTCTCGGGCGCTCGACGTGGTCACCGGGCAACGGGGGCCCGCCCCGCCCGAAGCCGTCCATGCCCAGGGGAACGCCTCTGCCAGCCACGGCACGCTGCGGGGCGAGAACGGCTCGCCGCCGGCCCGCCCCGCGGCACCAGGGGAGCTCCAGCGCCTCCTCCGGCAGGCCCAGGAGTCGTCGAAGGCCTCGCAGGCCGAATTGGATCGCCTGCGCAGGGTGCTCGAAGAAATCGACGCTCACCTCCAGGAGCAGGGCCCCTAGGCGTCGGCGGACCGCAACTTGCAAACGGAGAGGCGCCACGTGCGGAGACGAGTCAACGAACACCAGCGTCATAGGCGGGCGGCGCTCCACTGGGTGCGCGGGGCGTGGGGCGCCGCCACTGTGCTGCTGCCGGTGCTGCTGGCGGCGTGCGGACCTCCTCCCATGGAGCCGCTGACCGAGGCGATGCTGGCGGCAGCTGAAGACCGCTGGGAGGCTCACGGCGCCGACGCCTACCACTTGGTGGTTCGCGTGCGGGTCCCCTCGCCTCCATGGGCGCACGTCGACCCGGCCGTGTACGACGTGGTCGTGACGGGGGGGGAGGTCACGAGGATCGCGCGTGACGGCCAGCCCCTTCCGCCCGGCGATGCGGACCGCCACGACTACTCGGTGTCCGGGCTGTTCGATCTGCTGCGGGAGGACGTGCCCCTGACGAACGGGGATTCCTCACGGAGCGACCGCCCGGTTGACCTCAGGGCCCGCTTCGAGGCGGAAACGGGCCGACTCGAGCTCTACCGGCGGACGGTGGGCACCGATCGCCGCCGCGTGCTGCTGATCGAGGTGCTCGAGTACGAGCCGCTCGCCGGGCGTGAGCGCTCCGCAGTGGCCCCCTGACCGATCGGGTGTTGCATGTCGAACCGAAAGATCATCCTGCTCCTGGTCGCGTTCGTGCTGGCGCCGGTCGTGGTGTTTCAGATCATGCGGGGCGCCTCGGTCAGCCAGGGCCCGGAGATGCACTTCACCCGTTTCATGCAGGAAGTGGAGCAGGGGGCGGTTCGTGAGGTGACCATCGCCGATTCGTACGTCAGCGGCCGTCTCGTGAACGGCGAGCGCTTCCGGACGTACATCCCCATGGCGTATCCGGAGCTCCTGACCACGCTCCGGAGGCAGAACGTCGTCATCCGCGGGGAATCGGGACAGCCGAGCGCCTGGGTGTCGGCGTTGATCGGGATGGTGCCCTTCCTGCTGCTGATTGGCGTCTGGATCTACTTCATGCGTCAGATGCAGGGTGGCGGCAACCGGGCCATGTCGTTCGGGAAGAGCCGCGCGCGCCTGCTGATGCCCACCCAGAAGAAGGTCACGTTCAAGGACGCGGCTGGCGTCGAGGAGGCGAAGGAAGAGCTCAAGGAGATCATCGAATTCCTCCGCGAGCCGCAGAAGTTCCAGAAGCTGGGGGGGCGCATTCCGAGAGGCGTCCTGCTGGTGGGGCCTCCAGGCACGGGCAAGACGCTGCTGGCGCGGGCAGTCGCCGGCGAGGCGAACGTCCCGTTCTTCTCGATGTCCGGCTCGGAGTTCGTCGAGATGTTCGTGGGGGTCGGAGCCTCGCGCATCCGGGACCTCTTCGAGCAGGCCCGGAAGCAGGCACCGTGCATCATGTTCATGGACGAGATCGACGCGCTGGCTCGCCATCGCGGTGCCGCGGTCTCGGGGGGGAACGACGAGCGCGAACAGACACTGAACCAGCTCCTGGTCGAGCTGGACGGCTTCGACCCCAGGGAGGGCGTCATCCTGCTCGCGGCCACGAACCGGCC
>JACQTK010000224.1 GCA_016210845.1 Acidobacteriota bacterium
AAGTGGCGTCTTGGTCTTCGCGGCAAGATTGACGAGCGCGGGAATGTCGGCCGTGAGATTTGGCGCGGCATTGGCGTACGGAATGCCTTCGCGAATCGCCGCGTAGGCGTACACCATGCTCGACGGGATGGCTTCGTCGCTCGTCTCGAGCGCGCGCTCGAAGGAGGCGATGGTCGCGTGTGCGGCGGTCTCCTTCATGTACACTTCGGTGCTGCCGCACCAGATCATCACGAGCCGATCGCAGCCGTGCGCCTGCTTGAAGGCCCGAATGTCGGCGACGACCTGCTCGGCCAGGTCGCGTTTGTTCTTTCCCTCTTTCACGTTGGGGCCGTCGAGCCGCTTGACGTACCGCCGATCGAAGACGGCGGGCATCGGGCGGATGGCCTCGAGCTCGTCGCGCACCTGGTCGAGCTGCGCGGGCTCGAGGACGCCCGCCGTGCGCGCGGCCGCGTAGCAGTCCTCCTCGAAAATGTCCCAGCCTCCGAACACGATGTCGTCGAGGCCGGCCAGGGGCACGAAGTCCTTGATCCGCGGCGCGCGCCCCTCCGTGCGCTTGCCCAGACGGATGGTGCCCATCTGCGTGAGCGACCCAATCGGCAGCGCCAGCCGGCGCCGGATCGCGCAGACGCCCGCAATCGTCGTCGTGCTGACGGCGCCGAGGCCGACGAGCAGCACGCCGAGCTTGCCGCGCGCGGGGGCAATTTGTAGTGGTGGAGTCACGATCGGCGACTATATCATGAGGAAAATCGATGTTTTTCCTGCGCAAGTCGACGCTCGAGCTCTTGCCCGTCGCCATGGCCGGTGTGCGCATGGGCGAGCGCGCCCTGCAGATCGGCATCGACGATCCCGCCCTCGCCGGAGCCATCGCCGCCAAGGTCGGCTTGAGCGGACACGCGGCCATCGCCGTGTCCGACGCGGAGGCTGCCGCCAAAGCGCGCGCAGCTGTCGCGAAGGCGGGAGCGCTCGTTGATCTGCAGGTCACCGAGCTGCATTCGCTGCCCTTTGCCGCCGACGCGTTCGACGCCATCGTCGTGCACAGCAAGGGCGGGCTGCTGGCGTCGCTCGATGCGGCCGCGCGAGTCGCCTTGCTTCGCGAGAGCCACCGCGTGCTGCGAACGGGCGGACGGCTCGTGGTGATCGAGGCGGGCGCGCGCGGTGGCGTCGGCGCCCTGCTCGGACGGCCGCGGCCGGAGGCGGCGTACGCGGCGGGGGGCGGAGCGGCGACCGCGCTGACCACGGCCGGCTTCCGGGCCGCACGCGTGCTGGCCGAGCGCGAAGGCTACACGTTCACTGAGGGCCTCAAGGGCTGACCCCGGAGCCGGACACGGCGCGTCCCGAACCAGCCACACCTGCGGGACCGCAGACTTCAGATCGCGCCCGAATCGGCCGACAACATGAGGCAAGGGTTTTGCGTCAGGGGCCGGCGGATTGATGTCCCAACCCCTTCTCGCTGAAGTTTTTACGGCCGAAGAGGTCGCGCAGGCCGCGGGCGTCGAGCCGGCCGCCGTGCGGAGGCTCGTGGTCTCGGGCGAGCTCCGGCCGATTCCTGGAACGGACTTCTTCGCCCCAGCCGACGCCGTGCGCGTGGGGCGCAGCCTCCGGTCGACCGCGCCGCGCGTGGCGGCGCCACGGGTGATGTTTCAGGGAAGCGGCGACCACGCGCGGTCGCTGCGACGCCGGGCGAAGGGGCCGGTCTTTGCCTCGTCACTCGGACACGCGGCGCTCGCCGTTGGAATCCTGTGGCTGGGCGCGGGCACGACTGAAACGGCCGGGGTCGACACCGCGCCACGGCCACAGAGCCGCCTGGTCTTCGTGATGAGCCCCGGACCGGGCGGCGGTGGTGGCGGCGGCGGGCTGCGAAACCCGCTTCCCCCGCGGCGCCTGGAGCGCCGAGGCGAGGAGCGCCCCAAGATTTCCGTTCCGGATGTGAGGCCGAAGCCCGTGCTCACCACGAGCCGTGCGGAAACACCGAAGGAGCCGACGCCTCCGCCCGCGCCAACGCCGGTTGAACGTGCTCCAGAGCCTCTGCCCTCACGCGTGCTGGTGGCGCCCGTCGTGACAGCCGCAGCCGATGCCCGCGAGCGCGAGGGAATCATCGACGAAGGACCGCTCGCTGCCATGAGTCAGGGGTCCGGCGGCGGTGGTGGGGCTGGGAACGGACAAGGCATCGGCAGCGGTGACGGGGTCGGGGCAGGCATCGGCGACGGGAGCGGTGGAGGCACCGGAGGCGGGCCATACCGTCCTGGCAGCGGCATCGAGCCGCCGCGACTTGTTCGCGAGATCAAGGCCGAGTACACCGACGAAGCGCGGCGGCGCGGCCTGACCGGCGAAGTGCTGCTGGAGATCGTGGTCCGCCGCGACGGAACCGTGGGACAGGTAACGCTGGTTCGAGGCATCGGCTCCGGACTGGATCAACGGGCGATCGACGCCGTCCGGCAATGGCGGTTCGACCCGGCGCGCCGACGGGGCGTCCCCGTCGACGTGGTCGTCGAGGTTGCCGTGGATTTCACCCTGCGATGACGCGACTGCTCCTTGGAGTCGAAGCATGGACTGGTTTCTGATGACCGTGACGATTGTCTCGCTGACGGCTGCCGCGGGATTTGGCGCGGCGGCGTGGCGCTCCCTGGACCAGCAGCGGCGCCGTTCCGCGGCACGCGTGGCCGCGCTGGCCGCGGCCATCGACGGTGAGGAGCACTCGACCCCGGTGGCCGTCTCCTCGCTGTTCGGCACCACACCGGGTGCGGCGGTCCGCGGGCGGCCGTTGATCACAGCCACGGTAGTGGCCGCACTGGCCGTGGCGCTGATCGTGGTCGTGGCGATGGCGGGCCGCACGCCCGGAGCGCAGACAGCGGCCGTGCAGGAGACGTCGCCCCTCGAGCTCATGTCGATGCACCACACGCGCGACGGCAGCTCGCTCACCGTCACGGGCCTCGTCCGCAATCCCCGCGCAGGCCCGACCGTCAGCGGCATTGCCGCCGTCGTCTTTGCGTTCGATCGCGACGGCACCTTCGTGATGAGCGCGAAGGCGCCGCTCGACTTCACGACGCTGGCGCCCGGCGACGAGTCGCCCTTCGTGGTCAGTCTCCCCAACGTCGGAGACGTCGGCCGGTATCGCGTCAGTTTCCGCACGGAGTCGGGCGTCATACGGCACGTCGATCGCCGATCGGCCCAGTCGGCTCGGAGCTGAGACATGCCGCCGCTCCCCCGCTCGCTGGCTCTCCTGCTCGCTGCTGCCGCGTCCGCGTCGATCGCGGGGCAGAGCCAGGAAGGGTTCACCTTCCGAAGCGGCGTCGAGCTGATCAACGTCACCGCCACCGTGACCGACGGGGAGGGCCGGTTCGTCTCGGGGCTCCGGCGCGAGGACTTCACCATCTACGAGGACGGCGAGCGCCAGGAGATCACGCACTTCAGCAACGAGCGGGTGCCCGTGAGCCTCGGGATGGCGCTCGACGCCAGCGGCAGCATGACGCCGGACAAGATGTCGGCCGCGCGGTCGGCGATCGATCGGTTCATCTACGACCTGCTCGGCCCAGACGACGAGCTGTTCTTCCTCGAGTTCGCCAATCGGCCGCGGCTCATGCAGGACTGGACCGACGATCGGCGCGCCATCAGCCGCGCGGTGGCCCGCGTATCGCCCACGGGCGGCACCGCCTTGTACGACGCCATCGCCGACGCCCTGCCGTCCGCCCAGGCCGGGCGGCACACGAAGAAAGCGCTGCTCGTCATCTCGGATGGCAACGACACGAGCAGCACGATCTCGATCCCCGAGCTGCGGCAGCTCATTCGTGAGAGCGAGGTGCTCGTCTACGCGCTCGGCGTGGACGGCACAGCGCCTGTGCAACGGAGCGGACCCACGATTCAGCTGCCGATTCCGCTGCCGTTTCCAATCCCCGGCCGTGGCGGCCCGCAGCGTCCCCTTCCGCCGATCGTCGGCGGCGGCACCCGCGCGCGAACGAGCGCCGACCGGGTGAATGCCGATGCGCTGCGTCAGATCACCGACGACACGGGCGGGCGCACCGAGATCATCCGCGGCTTCGGCGACCTCGACGGCGCCACGGCCCGCATTGCCGACGAGTTGAGCCGCCAGTACTACCTGGGCTACGCCAGCCCCGGAAAGAAGGATGGCCGCTGGCACGCCATCAGGGTGGATGTCAGAGACCGCCGGCTGGCCGTCCGCGCCAGGCGAGGATACGTCGCGTCGTAAGAACACACAAGGCAGCCTTGTGACTTGTTCTATCATCCCTACGGGTGACGACGTTCTTCATCGCGCTGGGGCTGAGCCTGCTCGGCGGTCTCGGCGGGCTGCTGGTGGCATCCGGCATTCTCCTCGTTCGAGAGTCCGTTCGCACGAAGCTGGTGCCGTGGCTCGTCAGCTACGCCGTGGGGGCGCTGTTGGGCATCTCGATGCTGGCGCTGCTGCCATCGGCGCTCGAGCAGTCGCCCCAACAGCACGAGCGCGTCTTCGCCACGCTGCTCGGGGGCATCCTGCTCTTCTTCGTGCTGGAGAAGCTCGTGCTGTGGCGGCACTGTCACATCCACGACTGCGAGGTGCACGAGAGCACCGTGTTCCCGGTGGTCATCGGCGACGCCTTTCACAACTTCGTGGACGGCGCGGTCATCGCCGCCGCGGTGATCACCTCGGTGCCGCTGGGGATCAGCACGGCCGTCGCCGTGGCGGCACACGAAATTCCCCAGGAGCTCGGCGACTTCGCGATCCTGCTGCACGCGGGCTACTCGCGGGGCCGCGCGCTGATGCTCAACGTGCTGTCCGCCACGGCGAGCGCCCTCGGCGCCATCGGGGCGTTCGTCGCGCTCGACCTGATTCCGCGCCTGCTGCCGTTCTTCCTGGCCATGGCTGCCGCCAGCTTCCTGTACGTCGCCATGGCCGACCTCATTCCCGGGTTGCACCGCGGCCGCACCGATGCTGGGTCCCTGCGTCAGATTCTGCTCATCGGCGCAGGCGTCCTCACGGTGCTCGCCATCTAGGACAGCCTTCCCGGCCGTTCTCGGGTTTTGGCCGAAAGCGCCCGTTTCGAGGCAGGCCGAGCTGGCAACATCCTTGCCCGATCTGAATTGGAGGCCCGAGGGCCTCTGCAAGGAGGCGCAATATGTTTGCCAGGGTTGCTGCCGCGGCCATTGCCATCGTCGCCGTGAGCATGCCGGCCTGGGCGGCGGGCCAGACGAAGCTGCAGATCTTCCGGGAGGTGCAGGAGGAGGTTCTGGAGTATCCGCACTTCACGATCTTCGACAGCGTGCACGCGCAGATCGACAACGGCGTCGTGACGCTCACGGGCAAGGTCACGATGCCGTACAAGCGCGACGAGATCGCCGGCCGCGTCGCCGAGGTCAACGGCGTCCGGGAAGTGCGCAATCGCATCGACGTGCTCCCCGTCTCGCAGTTCGACGATGAGCTGCGCTTCCGGATCGCACGGGCCATCTACGGGAACTCGAACTTCTGGACCTACGCGGCCATGGTGAATCCGCCGATTCACATCATCGTGGAGCGCGGGCGTGTCACGCTCGAGGGCGTCGTCAACAGCGAGGTCGACCGCATGCTGGCCCACTCGATCGCCGGGTCGTTCAACGCGTTCTCGGTGACGAACAACCTCAGGACGAACGAAGAGGCACGCGGCGAGCTGGAGCGGCTGTAGGGGCACGGCGCCGCCGTGCCCTAAGGAAGGTCCTTCGCGAGCTGAATTTCGTCGAGGAGGGGGATGCCTGCAAACCCGACGGCATGCTGACCGCGCGCGTGCGCCGCCACCGCGTCGCGCAGGATAGCCGACACGCGATACCCTCGACGCTGGTAAAAGTACAGAGCAGGGATGTTGTCGTTGCCGATCGTCGCGATGATGCGCGGGTGGCCCTGCCGCCGTGCGAGCAGTTCGGCCTCCGCCACTAGGTGGCCGCCCACACCGGCGCGCTGCCACATGGGATCGGTGGCGAGCGCCAGGATGTGAAACGCGCCGTCGAAGGGCCGCCACGCCAGCGCCCCCGCGATCTCCCGCTCGATCTCGGCCACCAGCACGGGCACGTCGTCCAGCGGCACCACCTGGCCGTACGCGACGAGCCGATGCGCGCCGAAGTCGCGCGCAAAGCGATCGAGCGCGTGCGCGCGCTCGGCCGGCGTGGCGTCGCGCACGAGTACGGGCGGCAGTTCGAGGTGCGGGCGGCACCCGCACACCAGCTGCAGCCGCGAATCCGCCCAGTCGACGAACCTGCCGCAGCGGCCGCAGCGCAGCACGGGCGGGCCAGCGCCGAAGGGCGGGGTGCTCACGGGCGCGCCCCCTCGACGGTCTCCTGACGCGCCCCGCTGCGCCGGATCCACCACACCACCAGCGCAAAGGCGACCGCCGCGGCCACGATGGTCGAGCCGAACAGCAGCAGCGTGGTGGTCAGGATCGACTCCGTCTCCAGATGCACTTCCAGTTCGAGGGGCGCGCCCTCGAGCCGTGCGGAGAGCGGCTGCTCCCATTCGAGGATATTGCCGCGCTCCACCCGTCCGGACGTCGCGTTGTGGAAGACGATCTCGCTCGGCAGGTGCATCTTGAAGGACACCAGCTCCTCTCCGGTCCATCCAACGTCGCGCACCGGCCGGCCGGCCGGCCCACCCACGGTCTGCCTGAACTCGTAGAGGTCGTCGCGACGCTCGAAGCGGTACGTCGACCACGCAAACGGCGCCAGCCGCGACGCCTGCCGCACGTCGTCGAGCCCGATGCGGGCGTGGACGAACCGCCGGCCATCGCGGCGCGAGAAGCTGAGCGCGACGTTCGCGCCGCGCGCGGCGAAGAACTCGCGCACGCGGGTGCGGTCGAGGCGCGCCCGCGGATCGACGTCGAGATCGGCGCCCCGCAGCGCCACCAGCGCGGCCACCGACGCGTTGACGTTCACCGTGGCCGAGCCGTCGAGCGAGAGGTAGATCTCCTCTTCGTACTCGTACTCGGGCGGGAAGATCCGGGAGCCGCACGCGATCGAGCTCGTAGAGACGAAAAGCAGGAGGAGGGCCAGGCCCACGGGGCACGCGGAACGTGGAACGTGCAACGGCCGTGAAGCGCAGAACGAGGGTCCGGAGTGTCGAGTTCCGAGCTCCGCGTTCCGAGTTGGCATGAACCCCAATGATATCGTAGACATAAGGCCCCCAATGTCCCGCCCCGCGCTCTTCCTCATCGACGGCAGCTCCCAGATGTACCGCGCGTATCACGCGTTCAGGGGGAGGGGCTTGTCGGATCAGGAAGGACGCACCACGCATGCGGTGTACGTCTTCGTCACGATGCTGCGGAAGCTCATTCAGGATCATCGCCCGGCCTACATCGCGGCGTCGTTCGACCTGGCCGGCCCGACCTTCCGCGATCGCATCGCCGCCGACTACAAGGCCACGCGGGCCGCGATGCCCGACGACCTGGCCGAGCAGATCACCTGGGTGCACGAGGCCTGCGAGGCGCTCGGCGTGCCGATCGTCACCGCGGCTGGCTACGAGGCCGACGACGTGATTGGGACGATGGCGACGCGCGCGAGCGAGGCGGGGTTCGACGTGGCCATTGTCTCGATCGACAAGGACTTCTTCCAGCTCGTCCACGACGACACCGGGCGGGGCGCGATCCGCGTCTACGACCCGCGCGAGGACGGTGCCTGGTACGACGAGCGGGGCGTGCTCGAGAGGTTCGGCGTGAGACCGTCGCAGGTCGCCGACGTGCTCGCGCTGGTCGGCGACACCAGCGACAACGTGGCGGGCGTGCCAGGGGTCGGCAAGAAGGGCGCGGTGGATCTGGTCACGGCGCACGGGAGCCTCGAGGCGCTGCTGGCCGAGGCCGCGGCACTCCCGCAGAGGACATACCGCGAGACGTTGACCGCGCACCGAGACGAGGCGCTGCGCAGCCGCGAGCTGGTCACCATCCGGTGCGACGTACCGATCGACGTAGACGTGGAGTCGCTGCGGTATCGCGGCGCCTCACGCGAGCGCTGCTACGAGCTGTTCTCGCGGCTGGCGTTTCGCACGCTGAAGAACGAGTACGCGCCGGACGCGGAAGCCGTCCAGCGCGCCTATGCGCTGGTGGCGACGCCCGCCGACCTCGAGGCGCTGGTCGCCGAGCTGCGCGCGAGCGGCGAGTTCGCCCTGCGGGTCATGCCCGATCGGCCCTCGGCCATGCGCGCCGGCCTCGTGGGCATCGCGTTTTCGATCGCCGACCGCCAGGCCCGGTACGTGCCGATGGGCCATACGGGCGCGAACGGCGGCGGCGACCTCCTGGCGGGCGCCGGGCCGCAGCAGCTGGACGTGCAGGCCGCGCTCGACCGCCTCAAGCCGCTGCTCGAAGACGGCGCCATCCGCAAGCTCGGACACGACCTGAAGTTCGACACCGTCGTGCTCGAGAACCACGGCGTCGTCCTGCGGGGGCTTGCCTTCGACTCGATGCTGGCGAGCTACCTGCTCGACGCCACACGCCCCGGCCACCCGCTGGAAGATACTTCGCTCGAGCACCTGGGCTACAAGGCGCTCACGGAAGAAGACGTGTGCGGTCGCGGCGTGAAAGCCCTCTCGCTGGCGCATGTGGCGCCGGAGGCCGCGCTCACGTTTGCCGGCGAGCGGGCGGACCTCGCACGCCAGCTCTCCAACCGGCTGGCCCCGCTGCTCGTGACCGATCAGCTCGATCACGTGTTTCGCGATCTCGAGATGCCGCTCATTCCCGTGCTGGCTGCGATCGAGCGGGAAGGCATCCGGATCGACGGCCCCGCGCTGGCCGCGCAGTCTCAGCACATCGAGCAGGAGCTGGCGCGATACACCGCGCGGATCTACGAGCTCGCGGGCGAGCCGTTCAACGTCAACTCACCCCGACAGCTCGGTGAGATCCTGTTCGACAAGCTGAAGCTGCCCGCGCTGAAGCGCACGGGCAAGACCAGGTCGGCCTCGACCGCCGTCGACGTGCTCGAGGAGCTCGCCCTCACGCACGAGCTGCCTCGGCTGATCCTCGAGTGGCGCGGGCTGCAGAAGCTCAAGAGCACGTACATCGATGCGCTGCCGCAGCTCGTGCACCCGTCGACGGGCCGCGTGCACACGTGCTTCAATCAGGCAGTGGCCGCCACGGGCCGGCTGAGCAGCTCCGATCCGAACCTCCAGAACATTCCGATCCGGACGGAGCTCGGGCGGGAGATCCGCCGCGCCTTCGTGGCCGCGCCAGGTCACGTGCTCATCTCGGCCGACTACTCGCAGATCGAGCTGCGCGTCCTCGCCCACCTGGCGGGCGAGGAGACGCTCGCGGGGGCGTTTCGGGCGGGTGAGGACATTCACGATCGCACCGCCCTGAGCGTGTTCGGCCCGAACAGCGGCCTCGACACGCACGAGCTGCGCCGACGGGCCAAGATCATCAACTACGCGCTGCTCTACGGCAAGACCGCGTTCACCCTCGCCAAGGACATCGGCGTCACCAAAGAGGCGGCCCAGGCCTTCATCGACGCCTACTTTGCGGGCTTCCCGCGGGTGCGCGGCTTCATCGAGGAGACGCTCCAGCGCGCGCGCGAGACGGGAGTCGTCAAGACGATGTTCGGGCGGCGGCGGCTCGTGCCCGAGCTGAACAGCCGCAACGGGCAGATCCGCGCGGCCGCCGAGCGCGTCACGGTCAACATGCCCATTCAGGGCACCGCGGCGGACATTCTCAAGAAGGCGATGATCGACCTGCACCGCGAGCTGCCCGCGCGGGGCCTGCGCACGCGGATGATCCTCACGGTGCACGACGAGCTGCTGTTCGAGGGGCCGCACGAGGAAGCCGAGGCGGCGGCGGCCGTGGTGCGCGAGCGCATGGAGCACGCCGTGACCCTCACCGTGCCGCTGACCGTCGACGTGGGCATCGCCGGGAACTGGCGGGACGCCAAACCGTAGG
>JACQTK010000236.1 GCA_016210845.1 Acidobacteriota bacterium
CCGCTCGCGCTCGGGATCGTGGCAGGCGAGAGACAGCAGACAGACGACGGCGACAAGAACCCGCGTCACAGGCAGATATTACGTCGTCCGGGGTGAAAGGCGCCCGTCGTCCCGAGGACAAACACGCGTCGTCCGGACGACAAGCACGCGTCGTCCGGACGACGGTCGTCAGGGCGGGACGACGGTCGTCAGTTGGGGACGACGGTCGTCAGGGCCGGACGACGCGTTACTTAATAAACAACATCTCCCGATACGTCGGCAGCGGCCACAGCTCGTGCGGCGAGAGCACCTCGATCCGGTCGCCCAGCTCACGCAGCCGGTTCATGGCGGGAATGATGGTGTCGCGCATGTACTTCGCGTGCCGCTCGGGCGACCCGCCATTGTGCTCGAGGCGCGCCTCGAGCGCGTCGGTCTGCGCCTTGAACTGATCCACCAGTTTCGTATACCGGGCCAGCAGCTTCTTGCCCTGCACGGTGGTGCCGCCACCCGCCCTGACGGCGGCCACGCTCTGCCCGATCTCCTTCTGATAGGCGAGCGCCGCGGGCAGGATGTAGCGGTTCGCCATGAGCACCATCAGGTTCGCCTCGACGTTGATGGTCTTGTTGTAGTGCTCGAGAAACACCTCGTAGCGCGCGCGCAGCTCACGCTCGTTGAGGATCGTGTATCTCTCGAAGAGGCGCACCACCTCCTTGGTGACGAGCTGCGGCAGCGCATCGACGGTGTTCTTCAGGTTGAGCAGCTTCCGCCTGGCCGCTTCCTTCTCCCACTGCGGCGCGTAGTTGTTGCCGTTGAAGACGATCCGCTTGTGCTTGCGGATGATCGTCGTCAGCAGCGCGCCGACGGCCGTGTGCAGCTCCTCGCCCGCGGCCGTCGCCTCCTCGAGCTCGGTGGCGATGGCGTCGAGCGCGTGGGCCATGGCCGCATTCAGCGCCGTGTTCGGGAAGGAGATGTTCTGGCCCGACGAGACGGCGCGGAACTCGAACTTGTTGCCCGTGAAGGCGAACGGGCTGGTGCGGTTGCGGTCGCCCGCGTCGCGCGACAGCTTCGGCAGCACGCTCACGCCGACGTCGAGCGTGCCGCCCTGCTTGGTGGACGTCGCCGATCCCTTTTCGATCTGCTCGAAGATGTCGGTGAGCATGTCGCCCAGGAAGATCGACAGGATCGCCGGCGGCGCCTCGTTGGCCCCGAGGCGGTGATCGTTGCCGGCGCCCGCGACGGCTGCGCGCAGCAGCCCCTGCCACGTGTCGACCGCGCGGATGACGGCCGCGCAGAAGACCAGGAACTGCATGTTGTCGTGCGGCGTCTCGCCGGGGCCGAGCAGGTTGTTGCCGAACTCGTCGGAGAGCGACCAGTTGTTGTGCTTGCCCGATCCGTTCACGCCCGCGAACGGCTTCTCGTGGAGCAGGCACGCCAGCCCGTACTTCGGCGCCACCCGCTTCAGCGTCTCCATCGTCATCATCTGGTGGTCGACGGCGACGTTGGCATTCTCGAAGACGGGCGCGATCTCGTACTGGCTGGGCGCCACCTCGTTGTGGCGGGTCTTCACGGGCACGCCCACCTTGAACAGCTCGAGCTCCACCTCCGCCATGCAGGCGAGCACCCGCTCGGGGATGGAGCCGAAGTACTGATCCTCCATCTCCTGTCCCTTCGGCGGCTTCGCGCCGAAGAGCGTCCGTCCGGCGTTGATGAGATCCGGCCGCGCGAAGTAGAAGTTGCGGTCGATGAGGAAATACTCCTGTTCGGGCCCGCAGGTCGCGAACACGCGCTCGGCGGTCGAGCCGAACAGCGTGAGCACGCGCACGGCCTGCTTCGACACGGCCTCCATCGACCGCAGCAGCGGCGTCTTCTTGTCCAGCGCCTCGCCTGTCCAGCTCACGAACGCCGTGGGGATCACCAGGGTGGCGCTGTTGCCGTTGACGTGGAGCCAGGGCGGGCTCGTGGGATCCCAGGCCGTGTAGCCGCGCGCCTCGAACGTCGACCGCATGCCGCCGGAGGGGAAGCTCGACGCGTCGGGCTCGCCCTTGATCAGCTCCTTGCCGCGGAACTCGGCGAGGGCCGTGCCGTCGGCCGTCGGCACGAGAAACGAATCGTGCTTCTCGGCGGTGATGCCCGTCATCGGCTGGAACCAGTGCGTGAAGTGGGTGGCGCCGTGCCCGACGGCCCAGTCCTTGAGCGCCGCGGCCACGGCATCGGCCGGGGCCGGCTCGAGCGGCTCGCCCCGCGTGATCGTCGCGCGCAGCGCCCGGTACACCGGCTTCGGCAGGCGCTCCTGCTGCAACTTGTCGCTGAACACGAGGCTGCCGAACGCGTCGGCGGCGTTCGCGGGCGGCGCCGAGGGACGGCTCGCGCCAATCGACCAGTCACGAATGCTTTTGGCCGCTTCGGCCAATGCTGCAGATCCCATGAATACACGCGTCCTTTCTGTCTCCGGATGAAGTTGGGGTGATGGTGAGCGAAGACGTGAGGCCTGAGGACTGCTCCGTTGTACGCCGCGAAGGGTTGACCGCGATTATCCGCCGATCGGCGCGCCAGGTGCAATCGCGGCGGCCGCAGGTCGCCGGATCGCGACATTTTCGTGGACGCGTTCGTGCCCGGCAGTTGACCAGATGACATCACTATATGTAGATTCATAGATGCCTATGAATCGCGCCTCGGCCCTCTTCCGGCTGCTCGGCGACAGCACCCGACTGCGCCTCCTGCGCGTCCTGGCTCAGGATCGGTTCAACGTAACCGAGCTGACGGGCATCCTGGGCGTGGCGCAGTCGGGCGCGTCGCGGCATCTGAGCCTGCTGAAGGACGCCGGATTGGTGACGGAAGAGCGCGAGGCGGGCTTCGTGTACTACCGCCTGGCCGACGACCTTTCGACGGGCTCAAGGTCGTCCCGAGCGGCGTCGAGGGACGAGGTGCGCCGCAACGGGCGGGCCCCGCTGTGGCCGCTGCTCGAGGCGCAGTTCGAGGACGCGGGGGAGGACCGGGGCGTGCGCGAAGACGACTCGCGGCTCCACGAGGTGCTGCGGCTCCGCCGCGAGAACTTCGAGACCCACGGCGCGGCCCGCCAGCTCGTGCCCGGACGGAGCTGGGCCGCCTGGGCCCGCGCGCTCGGGCATCTGCTGCCGCCGCTCGACGTCGCCGACATCGGCTGCGGCGAAGGCTACCTCACGCTGGAGGCTTCGCGGTGGGCGCGCACGGTCTACGCCATCGATCGATCCGATCGCGTTCTCGAGCGCGCGCGGGCGCTGGCGGCGCGACGCCACGTGACCAACGTGCGGTGGAAGAAGGGCGACCTCGCGCGCCTGCCGCTGCGGAACGAGGTCGTGGACGTCGCCCTGCTGTCGCAGGCGCTGCACCACGCCGCCGATCCGGAGGAGGCACTGGCCGAGGCCGCGCGCGTGCTCCGTCCGGGCGGCCGCGTCCTCGTGCTGGACCTGCGCGAGCACGATCAGGAGTGGGTGAGCAGGCGCTTCGGCGACCGACGCCTCGGCTTCCCGGACGCGGAGCTGGATCGCCTCCTGCGCGGCGCAGGGCTGCACGACGTCCGTGTGCAGGTTGGTGCACGCCAGACCGGGGATCCCTTCACCGTGCTGATCGCGTCGGGTACCAAGCCGCCAGACTCGAGTGCGCGGAATCGCACATCACACATCGCACATCGCTGATCGCACATCGCCCATGACCACCGCCGACCGCCTCCACGACCTGCTCGCTCGACGCATCCTGCTCCTCGACGGGGCGATGGGAACCATGATCCAGCGGCACCCGCTGACCGAGGCGGACTTCCGGGGCGGGCGGTTCGCGGGGCATCCGCGCGAGCTGAAGGGCAACAACGACCTACTGGTGCTCACGCGGCCGGACGTCATCGGCGGGATTCACCACGCCTACCTGGCGGCGGGCGCCGACATCATCGAGACCAACACGTTCAACAGCACGGCCATCTCGCAGGCCGACTACGACCTCCAGGCCTGCGCCTGCGAGCTGAACCTGGCCGCGGCGCGGCTCGCCAGGGCAGCCGCCGACGAATGGTCGACACCAGATCGCCCGCGCTTCGTGGCGGGCGCCATCGGACCGACGAACCGCACGCTGTCGATCTCTCCGGACGTCGGCAACCCCTCGCTGCGCACGGTGACCTTCGACCAGATGCGCGACGCGTACCGCGAGCAGGTCCGCGGCCTGATCGACGGCGGCGTCGACCTGCTGCTGCTCGAGACGATCTTCGACACGCTGAACGCCAAGGCGGCCATCGCCGCGATGCTGGAGACGTTCGACGAGCGCGGCGTCGGGCTGCCACTGATGATCTCGGTCACCGTGACCGACCGCAGCGGGCGCACCCTCTCGGGGCAGACGCTCGACGCGTTCTACGTGTCGATCCGCCACGCGCGGCCGTTCAGCGTCGGCCTGAACTGCGCGCTCGGCGCGCGCGAGATGCGCCCGTACTTGGCCGAGCTGGCCCGCCTCGCGGAGTGCTACGTCACCTGCTACCCGAATGCGGGCCTGCCCAACGCGTTCGGCCAGTACGACGAGCTGCCCTCCGACACCGCGCGGCTCCTGCGTGACTTCGCGGAGTCCGGGTTCGTCAACATCCTCGGCGGCTGCTGCGGCACCACGCCCGAGCACATCCGCGCCCTCGCCGCCGCGATCGACGGGCTTCCGCCGCGGCCGCGGCCGCATCAAGCCCCAGGCGTCAGGCCTCAGACCCCAGCTCAGGCCCCGGACCGTTACACGCAATTCGCCGGCCTCGAGACGCTCACCATCCGCCCCGACAGCAACTTCATCATGATCGGCGAGCGGACCAACGTCACTGGATCGCGGCGGTTCGCGCGGCTCATCACGAGCGGCCGCTTCGCCGAGGCCGCGGAGGTGGCGCTCGACCAGGTGCGCGGCGGCGCCAACATCCTCGACGTCAACATGGACGAGGGGATGCTCGACTCGGACGCGGCCATGACGACCTTCCTGAACCTCGTGGCCACGGAGCCGGAGATTGCGCGGCTGCCGATCATGATCGACAGCTCGAAGTGGTCGGTGCTCGAGGCGGGGCTGAAATGCGTCCAGGGCAAGGGGATCGTCAACTCCATCAGCCTGAAGGAGGGCGAGAGGGACTTCCTCGAGAAGGCGAGGCTCGTCCGCCGCTACGGCGCGGCGGTGGTGGTGATGGCCTTCGACGAGCGGGGCCAGGCCGACACGGTCGCGCGCAAGGTCGAGATCTGCCAGCGCGCGTACCGGCTCCTCGTAGACGAGGCGGGCTTCGACCCGCTCGACATCATCTTCGATCCCAACATCCTGGCCATCGCCACGGGCCTCGAGGAGCACAACGAGTACGGCATCAACTTCATCGAGGCCACGCGGATCATCAAGGCCACCTGCCCTGGCGTGAAGGTGAGCGGCGGCATCAGCAATCTCTCCTTCTCGTTCCGCGGCAACGAGGCGGTGCGCGAGGCGATCCATTCGGCGTTCCTCTTCCACGCCATCAAGGCCGGCCTCGACATGGGCATCGTCAACGCGGGCCAGCTCGCCGTCTACGAGGACATTCCGAAAGACCTGCTCGAGCACGTCGAGGACGTGATCTTCAACCGGCGGCCGGACGCCACCGAGCGCCTCGTGCAGTGTGCCGACACGGTCAAGGGATCGGGCGCGAAGAAAGCGCTGGATCTGGCCTGGCGATCGGGCGCGGTGGAGGAGCGGCTCGCCCACGCGCTCGTGCACGGCGTGGTGGACTTCATCGAGCAGGACGTCGAGGAGGCCCGCCAGCAGGTCTCGCGCCCTCTGGACGTCATCGAAGGGCCGCTCATGAAGGGGATGAAGATCGTGGGCGACCTGTTCGGGGCCGGCAAGATGTTCCTGCCGCAGGTCGTCAAGAGCGCCCGCGCGATGAAGAAGGCCGTGGCCTACCTGCTGCCGTACATGGAGGAGGAACAGCGCCGCTCGGGCGACGCGGGCCAGTCGCATGGACGAATCGTGCTGGCCACCGTCAAGGGCGACGTCCACGACATCGGCAAGAACATCGTCGGCGTGGTCCTGGGCTGCAACAACTATGAGGTCGTGGATCTTGGCGTGATGGCGCCCGCCGATCGCATCCTCCAGACGGCCGTGGAGCAGCACGCAGATATCGTCGGCCTGAGCGGGCTCATCACGCCGTCGCTGGACGAGATGGTGTTCGTGGCGCGGGAGATGGAGCGCCGTGGACTCGGGCTGCCGCTGCTGATCGGAGGAGCGACGACGAGCCGCCAGCACACGGCGGTCAAGATCGCACCGGAATTCAGCCAGCCGGTGGTCCACGTGCTGGACGCGTCGCGGGCCGTGGACGTGGTGGCGAGCCTCCTGCATCCGGAGCGGAAGCCCGCCTTCGACGCGGCCAACCGCGCCGAGCAGGAGCGCATCCGCCTCCAGCACAGCGCGTTGAAACGGCGCCCCCTGCTCGCCTGGCCAGCCGCGCGCGCCAACCGGCTCCGGCTCGAGTGGCACGACGAGGTCGTCGCCCGCCCGTCCTTCACGGGTTCCAGGGTCCTGGACGAGGTGCGGTTGGAGGAGCTGGTGCCGTACATCGATTGGACGTTCTTCTTCGCGGCCTGGGAGCTGAAGGGGCGCTTCCCGGCAATTCTCGACCATCCGCAGTACGGGCCCGCGGCGCGGGAGCTGTACGGCCACGCCCGCGTGCTGCTCGACCGCATCGTCGGCGACCGCCTGATTACGCCGCGCGGGGTCTACGGCTTCTGGCCGGCGGATACCGAGGGTGAGGACATCGTGATCTCTCAGGCCTCGGGCCTCAGGCCCCGGGCCTCAGAAATTTTCCGGTTCCCCATGCTGCGCCAGCAGGAGCAGATGCCCGACGGCACGCCGAACCTGTCGCTGGCCGACTTCATCGCCCCGCGCGAGAGCGGCGTGGGCGACTTCATTGGGGCATTTGCCGTGACGGCGGGGCACGGCGTCAGCGAGCTGGCCGCCGCCTTCGAACGCGACCACGACGACTACCACGCCATCATGGTGAAGGCGCTGGCCGACCGGCTGGCGGAGGCGTTCGCCGAGTACCTGCACGCGCGGGCGCGCCGCGACTGGGGCTACGGCGCCGGCGAACATCTGACGAACGACGCCCTGATTGCCGAGCGGTATCGGGGGATCCGGCCTGCGTTCGGCTACCCCGCCTGCCCCGACCACACCGAGAAACGGACGCTGTTCGACCTGCTCGAGGCCGGCCGCGCGGGCATCACGCTCACCGAGAGCTGCGCGATGATGCCGGCTGCGTCGGTCAGCGGCCTGTACTTCGCGCACTCCGCCGCCCGGTACTTCAGTGTCGGCCGGATCGGCCACGATCAGGTGGAGGACTACGCACGCCGCACGGGGCGGGCGGTCGCCGACGTGGAGCGCGGGCTGGCGCCCAATTTGTCCTACGAGCCTGTCGGCATCTGATTGCGATAAACTGCGGGCTCCTGGAGTCCCATCCTTCGCATTCGAGGAGCGTGCCGCCTATGACGTCCGACGACTTTCCCAAGACGCCTGCCGATTTCTTCAATTACGCCAAGAAGCACCAGGCCGAGATGGTCGACCTGAAGTTCGTCGACATGCTCGGAAGCTGGCAGCATTGTTCGTTCCCCATCGATCACCTGGACACGGGCACCTTCGAGGAAGGTCTCGGGTTCGACGGGTCGTCGATTCGGGGGTGGATGGGCATCCACGAGTCCGACATGATGGCCGTGCCCGACGCCACCACGGCCCGGCTGGACCCCTTCTTCGCGCGGCCGACGATCAGCGTGATCGCCAACGTGGTCGATCCGGTGAGCCGACAGGACTTCACGCGCGATCCTCGGAACATCGCCCGCAAGGCGGAGTCGTACCTGAAGGAGTCGGGCATCGCCGACACCTGCTACGTCGGACCCGAGCCCGAGTTCTTCATCTTCGACGAGGTGCGCTACGAGCAGAACCAGCACCGGGGCTACTACGAGATCGATTCGGTGGAAGGCGCGTGGAACACCGCGCGCATCGAGGAGCCGAACCTCGGCTACAAGCCCAGCTTCAAGGGCGGCTACTTCCCGGTGAGCCCGACCGACACCTTCCACGACCTGCGCGGGGAGATGGTCTACGAGATGCGCAGGATCGGGATCGTCGTAGAGGCGCACCACCACGAGGTGGCGACGGCGGGCCAGGCCGAGATCGACATGCAGTTCCAGCCGCTGGTCAAGATGGCCGACCAGTTCATGTGGTACAAGTACATCTGCAAGAACGTCGCGAAGCGCCACGGCAAGACGGTGACGTTCATGCCCAAGCCGATCTTCGAGGACAATGGCAGCGGCATGCACACGCACACGTCGCTGTGGAAGGGCGGCAAGCCCCTGTTCGCGGGCGACGGCTACGCGGGGCTCAGCCAGATGGGGCTCTACGCGGCCGGGGGGCTCCTCAAGCACGCCCCCGCCATCCTGGCGTTCGCGGCGCCGACCACCAACTCCTACCGGCGCCTGGTGCCCGGCTTCGAAGCGCCCGTCAACCTGGCGCTCTCCGCGCGCAACCGCTCGGCGGCCATCCGCATTCCGATGTACTCGAAGAGCCCCAAGGCGAAGCGCCTGGAGTTCCGCTGCCCCGACCCGAGCTGCAACGGGTATCTGGCGTGGTCGGCGATGCTGATGGCGATGGTCGACGGCATCCAGAACAAGATCGACCCGGGCAACCCGCTCGATCGCGACATCTACGAGATGACGCGCCACGAGATGCGCGAAATGGGCGTCCGCACGACCCCTGGCTCACTGGAGGAGGCGGTCAACGCGCTCGACGCCGATCACGCGTTCCTCTTGAAAGGCGACGTGTTCACGGAGGATCTCGTGCAGACGTGGGTCGAGTGGAAGCGGACCAAGGAGCTCGATCCGATTCGGCTCCGCCCGCATCCACACGAGTTCTCTCTGTATTACGACAACTGAGTCGGCGCCTTGCCGCGTCCACGGCGCCTGCCATCCCCGCGCCGCGGGACCCGGCCTACGTACGTGGGGCGGGTTCCGCGGGCGCGAGCGAATGGAGCGCGAGCGGACCCGCCCGCGTCCTACGGCTGCCCGGGCACGGGCAGGTGAATCAGGTACCGCTCGCCGTCGCGGTACGTCGAGACGCGCATGAAGTCGCCGCCCCTCAGCCGCTCGAGGCGAAGACGGGTGGCCGCGCCCCCGCTGGTGCCGACGGCTCGGGCCGGAGCGGGCATCACCTCGGCGACGTCGCGCGCGACGACGGTCCCGTTGCTGACGAACTCGATGTACGTCTGGGCGTCCTCGGACTGGCCGGGCAGCGGTTTCACGTGCTCACCCGTATCCCAGACCTCGTACGTGCCCGGCTGCAGCGTCTTGCCGCCGGCGAGCACGGGCTGGGCAATCGTGACCGTTCCGAGCGCGGAACGCTCCCCATGGTGCGCCACAGCAGGGCCGGCCGCCAGCACGGAGACGAGCGCGAGACCGACGGTTGCTTTCGTCATGGCTGACCTCTCCGCTGCATCAACTGAGCAAAACCCGTGCCCCTCGGATGTGGGCAGTAAGCAGCAGGCAGTCGGCAGCAACCGCGCCATGCCTACTGCCTACTGCCTACTGCCTACTGCCTACTGCCTACTGTAAAAATGCTCTAGCATTGAAAGACGGAGCCACGTTTGGAGTACCTGATCAAGCAGTATCCGCTCGATACGGGCGCGCTCGAAATCCAGTACATCGAGGAGTTCTTCGGGGAGTTCCCCCGCAAGAAGACGGCACACGAAATCATCGCGCGGCTTCGCGATCGGGAGTTCCTGATCCTCATGGCGGAAGCGCTGCTGCCGGACGACCCTGGCGTCGTGGTGCCCGTCTCGTTCAAGGTGGTCCATGAGCTGCAGGCCGTCGAGGCGGAGCCCAAGCTGCGCGACCTGGTGGCGCGCCTGCAAGACTGCGTGCGGTTCGCGGGGCGGAAGGTCCTGTACAGCTGGATCGGCGGCACCCGCCGCGACTGGCGCGGACAGGGGCACTTCCGGGCGCTGACGGAAGAATCCGAGGCGTGGGCGCACGCCTCCGGCTTCCACGAGGTGGTCGTCAAGACGAAGAACAAGTTCTACGACATGCGCGGCACCCTCGATCAGCTCGAGTTCGACGTGGTCAAGTACGAGGTGAACGCCGCGGACAACCGCGAGTCGAAGGTCTACCTCAGCAAGCAGTTGACGTCCGACGTCGTGCGGGCCCACACGAGCACGCGCACGGTCGTGTACGCAGACCAACGATAGGCCGTGCACGCCAACGCGCACGCCGACGCGCACGCTAAAGCGTGCGCTCTACGGGTGGATAAGTCATCTCCTGTAGAGCGGCGGCTTTAGCCGCCGCGTTCGGTGACCAGCACAATCTTCCCGATGTGCTCGCTCGATTCCATCAGTCGATGCGCGGCAGCCGCGTCGGCGAGAGGAAACGTGCGGTAGACGATCGGCGTCACGCGGCCCTGCTCGAGCAGCGGCCACACCTCTCGGCGCAGCGCCGCCGCGATCCGCCCTTTCTCCTCCACGGTCCTCGGGCGCAGGGTGGATCCCGTGATCGTCAGCCGCCGCCGCATCACCTGTCCGAGATCGAGCGGCGCGGACGACCCGCCCATCAGGCCGATCTGAACCAGACGCCCGTCCACGGCGAGCACCGCCAGGTTCCTGGCCACGTAGTCGCCGCCGATGATGTCGAGCACCAGGTCGACGCCACGGCCACCGGTGAGCTCCTTGACGACCGCGACGAAGTCCTGCGTCCCGTAGTTGATGCCCTTCTCGGCGCCCAGCGCCTCGCAGGCCCGGCACTTGGCGTCGGATCCGGCCGTCGCAAACACGCGCGCGCCGCGCGCGGCCGCCAGCTGAATGGCGGTCGTGCCGATCCCGCTCGTGCCGCCGTGAAACAAGGCCGTCTCGCCGCGCGTCAGCCGCCCGCGGTCGAAGACGTTGGTCCACACCGTGAAGAAGGTCTCCGGTATGGCCGCCGCCGCGACCGAATCGAGCGGCGGTGGTATGGGCAGACACTGGGGTACGGGAGCGGTACAGAGTGTTGCATAGCCACCACCGGCCACCAGCGCACAGACGCGATCGCCGACGCGCCACCCCTCGACGGCACCGCCGAGCGCCGCCACACGTCCAGCGACCTCCAGACCGGGAATGTCGCTGGCGCCGGGCGGCGGCGGATACGCGCCGCGCCGCTGCACGACGTCGGGACGGTTGACGCCCGCCGCCTCGACCGTGATCAGCAGTTCTCCCGGACCGGGCACAGGATCAGGCCGCTCGACGGGTCTGAGGACGTCCGGTCCGCCGTACTGGGAGATCTCGACGGCCAGCACGTTACTGCGGCGGGCGCGTGAGCCCTGAAGGCAGCCGCGGCGACGAGATCAGCCGTGCAAACTCCTCCCAGCGCGTGGCGGGGTTGTCGGGCGTCCCGCCGCGCGCCTCGACATGGGCGGCCACCATGTCCTTGCCCAGGTTGTAGTTGATCACGTAGCTGCGGTACTGCTGGATGAACCGCACGCGCTGTTCGGCCCGCGGTCGGGAGTACAGCCCGTACTGGACGAGCCAGTCGGCCGCGCCGCGCGCGTCGATCTCGCCGTCCAGGTACCGCCGCGCTGCCTCGTTGCCCGCGTACGACAACTGCTGCACCAGATCGAGCACCTCGTAGTACCGGGCCGCCTCGTCCGGGTCGAGGCCCGCCGCGGGAAAGACGACGCGGCGCTCGAAATCCAGGCGCTCGGCGCGGGGAAACGCCACCTCGATACCGAAGTTCGCCGTCCCTTCCGCGATGAGCGATTGCGGCGAGAACAGCGGGTAGACCGAGAACTCCACCCAGCCCCGATCGCGCACCAGATGCCGTTCGAGCAGCACATTGTAGGCGTGATGACCCGGGTAGCCCTCGTGGCAGGCCAGGTCGACGGCGCGATCGACGTGGATCGGCAGGTCCGTGTTCACCTGGATCAGGCTCCGATAGTCGCCCTGATACCAGTTGTAGCCGCTCCAGCTCTTGCCGGTGACGTACTCGACGGTGAAGCGCTCCTCGGGCGGGAGCGCGACGTGCTGGAGCGTCCGGCGGCGGCAGCCGTCGATCGCGGCCTTGAACGTGGGGTCCAGGCGATCGCGCGGAATGACGTAGCGGTTCCTGAACGCGTCGTACCGGTCGATCAGGGCGCCTGGCCCCGGCAGGCGCGCGTCGAGCGCGGTCAGCACGCGCTCGAAGTCCGCCGCGGTGTGCGTGGGCGCCACGGCGTCGTACAGCGCCTTGGACTCCTCGTCGAAGCGCAGGCGCGTTCCCGACAACATCGCCACGCGCGCCCGAAACGCCTCCAGCTGCCGCATCAGGTAGGTGTGCCGCAGCCGCGGCAACTCGTCCGCACCGCTGGGTGGGGACATCGTCGACAGCAAGGTCACGAGCGCCGCCGCATCCCTGTCGATCTCGCCCAGCGGCCGCGTCGCGGCCTCTGCCTCCTTGCGCCATTCGGGAGGACCGTAGTAGGCATCCACGTAGTCCGCATCGTGCTGGCCGAGCGCCAGCACGAGCTTCACGTAGCGCTCCGCCGCGCGATTCATCGCGTCACTCGTCGCCGGCTGCATCATCGCTGCCTTCAGCTCAGGTGGCATATAGCCCACAGGCTGGTATCCCGGCAACATCAGCATCGCCGCCAGGCACGCCGCCATCACGTGAATCCGTCTCATGAATAGCGCTCCTTGATGGTCGGGATCAGATAGTCGTCGAACGCCCCGGCGAAATCGTATCGCGGCGCGAAGCCCCAGTCGCGCCGGGCCGCGTTGTCGTCCACCTCGGCGGGCCACGAGTCGATGATGCGCTGCCGCTTCGAGTCGACGTCCCAGCTGATCGACGCCGCGGGGAACGCCTTCTGGACGACGTTGCAGATTTCGGCCGCGGTGGGGCTGAAGGCCGCCAGGTTGTAGGCGGTTCTCGTCAGCCGCTCGCAGGGCACCGACGCCAGCGTCAGCAGCGCGTCGATGGCATCGGGCATCGCCATGAACGGAATGCGCGTGTCGGGCCTCACGAAGCACGTATAGGGCTCTCCGCGCGCGGCGGCGTGGATCATCTCGGGGGCGTAGTCCGAGGTGCCGCCCGACGGCACGGTCAGGGCCGAAATGAGGCCCGGGAACCGCACGCAGCGGAAGTCGACGCGGCGGGCCGCGGGATCCGCCGCGAGCTGCTTGTAGTGGTGCGCGTAGTAGCGGCCCAGGTGCTCGCAGTACAGCTTGTTGCACCCGTACATCGTGATAGGCGTGTTCCACTCGTCCTCGCGAACCCGCTTCGCGCGCGTCTTGGTGTCCAGGTCCGGGAGCCCGTACGCCGCAACGGACGAGGGATACAGGAACACCACCGGCCGGCCGTGCGACTGACCCTCGTGGTGCGCGAACTCCAGCAGGTTCAGCGTGCCGCCGACGTTGACGTCGTGGGCCGCGATGGGCGTGAACTCGGCGCGCGTCGAGAGCAGCGCGGCCAGGTGGAAGACCCGATCGATCTCGAACTCCGCCAGGATGCGCTCGAGCAGCCCACGGTCGGTAATCGATCCGGTGAACTCGCGCCGCACCAGCCTGGCCAGATCGGGCTCGAGCGGGGCGACGTCGATGGTGACGATGGGCCGGCCGAGGGCGGCCAGCCGGGCGATGAGGCCGTGGCCGATCTCGCCGTTGGCGCCCGTGACCAGGACCGAGGAGGCGCGCACGGCTTATTGTAGGCGGGAGGGCTAGGTGCGCAGGTCGTCCGGCTGCCAGGCCGTCACGGCGCGCTTGATCTGGTCGGCCGACAGGTTCTCCGCCAGCGCGCGATCGATGAGGGCCGGCAGCTCCGCGTCGGACGCGAACCGGAGCGCGACGATCTGCGGCATCGACAGCCGCGCGAGCGCGGTCTCGCGCCCCAGCCTGGCGAGGCGGACCTGCATCTCGAGCCGGATGATCCGGTCCTGCAGTCGCAGCGCGTAGCCGCGCACCATCAGCACGACGCAGATGACCGCGAAGGCCAGCAGGAGCAGGCCCGTCGCGAGGAGCCCCGGTTGCCGGATCAGGGACACCACCATCGCCAGGAAGCCGAGCACGGCGGCCAGGGCGCCGACCAGCCACAGCGTCGGACGGTGTCGGTGATTCTCGTAGTTCTGTTCCACGGCCGCCACGGCACCCTCCTACGAATCGCCATCCATGAGATCGCCCAGCCCGCCCAGGATGGACCCCTGCTCGCGGCGCCGGCCGCCCGCGGCTGGCGCGGCCTTGTAGATCCGGTCGGCCATCCGGCTGAACGGCAGCGACTCGAGCCAGACGCGCCCGGGCCCTCGAAGCGTGGCGAAGAAGAGCCCCTCGCCGCCGAACAGCCCCACGCCAATCCGACGCTGGAAGGCGATGCCGATCGACACGCCTCGCGCCGCGCACAGGAACGAGTCCTTCTGGCACACGAGGTGCCCGCCCAACTGCTCGAGATCCATCGCGAGAATCTTGCCCGGATAAGGCGCGGCACAGGCCACCTGCTGCTTTCCGGCCCCTTGGACCGCTATGCGGCCCCAAACGAGAATTCTGTACTCGTTGCTACCCCGCATAGCGGTCCTAGGCGCGCGGAGCGCGCCAAGCAGATACTGACAACCAGCCAAGGGCTCGGCTCTGCGAACAACGGGATATCAAGGGCGAGCCCCCGGATCGCTGGCTGCTGCCGTCGCCGAAGATGGTCTCCATCTGGATTCCTGGCGTCATGTACGTCATCGACCCCGCCTCGGCGACCGCGCTCTCCCCCGGATCGAGATCCACCTCGACGAACTGCATCTCGCTGCCGAGGATCCGGAAGTCGATGTCGTGCGCGCGGCGGCCCGGGACGATGGGTGGCGGCGCGCCCGCGGGAGCCGCGTGGCCGTTGCCGCCGAGGAAGGCAGCGAGCTGCGGCACGTCCCCGAGCGGCGTCCAGTTCCTCATCCCCGCCGTGAACACCAGCGTCTTGCCGTCGACCGTCCCGTTCCCCAGGTTCGCCAGCACCTCGTCCTGGGAGACCGGCCCGACCTGGTGGCCGCCGATCGCCATGTACCACTGTTGCTGTGCCATGTCTTGCTCCGTGTCAAGCCCGGCATCCGCGGGTCTCACAGCGCCGTGCCCACGCGGGGCGGTGGCAGCACCGGCTTCTCCGGCTCCGGTGTGAAGTCCTCACCCGGGTTGATGAACAGATCCGTTTCAATCTGGTACTGCTTGTCGTAGAGCTGCCGGTATCGCCC
This sequence comes from Acidobacteriota bacterium, assembly GCA_016210845.1. Classification (GTDB taxonomy): domain Bacteria; phylum Acidobacteriota; class Vicinamibacteria; order Vicinamibacterales; family UBA2999; genus JACQTK01. The sequence continues at coordinate 15,169 of JACQTK010000236.1, forward strand.
GTCCAGCGCGAGCAGCTCCGCATGCGTGCCCCGCTCGACGATCTCACCGGCCTCGAGCACCAGAATCTGGTCCGCGCTGCGAATGGTGGACAGGCGGTGCGCGATGACGAACGTGGTCCGTCCCGAGCGCAGGCGCCGCAGGCCGTCCTGGATCCACTGCTCGCTCTCGCTGTCGAGGCTGGAGGTGGCCTCGTCGAGGAGCAGGATGCGCGGATTGGCGAGGATCGCCCGGGCGATCGACACTCGCTGGCGCTGGCCGCCCGACAGCTTGATGCCGCGCTCGCCGACGATCGTGTCGTAGCCCTGCGGAAACTGGCTGATGAACTCGTCGCAGTGCGCGATGCGGCAGGCTTCCTTGATCGCCTCGCGGCCGGCTCCCGGCCTGGCGTAGCCCACGTTGTCCGCGATCGTTCCGTCGAAGAGGAAGTTGTCCTGCAGCACCGACGCCAGCTGCTCGCGATAGTCGATCAGCCGCAGATCCGCCAGGTTGCGGCCGTCCACGAGGACCTGTCCCTTCGTGGGGCGATTGAAGGCCATCACGAGGCTGATGAGGGTGCTCTTGCCGGATCCGCTCGATCCGACCAGCGCGGTGGTCGTGCCTGGGGCCGCGCGGAACGAGACGCCGCGCAGCACCGGCTGGCCGGGGTTGTACTCGAACCAGACGCGCTCGAAGACGACTTCGCCGACGAGCCCTCCAATCGGCTGACGCGCCGCGTCCTCGTCGGTCTCCGTCTTCATGTCGAGGATCTCGCGGATGCGATCGAGCCCCGCGAACGCCTCGGTAATCTGCGTGCCAATCGAGGCGATCGAGATGAGCGGCGCCGCCACCAGCCCGATGAAGAAGATGTAGGTGATCAGGTCGCCCAGCGTCATCTCGCCCGCGAGGATCGCGCGCCCGCCGAGCGAGATCATCAGCACGCCGATCACGCCGATCACGACGGTGCCGCCGGCCGTGGTGGCCGAGACGCCGGTCATCGACTTGGCGACGTTGCGGAACAGCCGATGCGCGCCCTTCGTGAAGACGATCTCTTCCCGCTTCTCCGCCGTGTACGACTTGACGATGCGGATGCCGCCGAGGGCTTCGGCGAGGCGGCCCGTGACCTCGGCGTTGATCTTGCCGCGCTCGCGGAAGAGCGGCCGCAGCGTCCGGAAGGCGTAGGCCATGCCGCCCCCGAAGGCGCTCAGCACCAGGATGGTGATGACCGTGAGCCGCCAGTTGAGCCAGAACAGGATGCCGATGCCGAGGAGGGCCGTCAGGAGGCCCCCGGTGAGCTGCACCAGCCCGGTGCCGACGAGATTCCGTATCCCCTCGGCGTCGGACATGATGCGCGCGATGAGCACGCCCGTCTGCGTGGAATCGAAGTACCGGATGGGCAGGCGCATCACGTGGGCCTGGACGCGCTTGCGCATGTCGGTAATCGCCCGCTGGGCGGCCACGCCGAGAATCTGCGACAGGCCGAACGAGGTGACCGCCTGGACGAGCGTGGCGGCGCCCGCCGCCAGCGCCAGCGGCATCAGCAGCTCCGTGCGGTTGTTGCCCAGCACGTCGTCGATGAGATACTTCGAGGTGAAGGGCAGGACAAGCCCAGCCAGACGGCTGACGAGCATCAGCGAGAGCCCGATCGCGAGCCGGCGCCGATGGGCCCAGACGAGGTCGCGCGCTTCGCGCCAGGCGGCCGAGACGGTAACCGGTTTCTTCTTAGGGGGATCCATCCGGGGCATTCGCACTGTACTACGCGCCCCATGCTCCCCGGTTCGCATCCCCCGAAAGTTCAGGTGTGCCATGACATAATCAGGCCTCAGGGCTCAGGCCCCAGGCCTCGGACCCCAAGCCCCAGGATGAGCGACATCACGGCACGCGGCGCGCGCCCTCACAAACAGGCCACCTACACGAGCGACGCCACCACGCGCGGCATTCGCATCCAGGTGGAAAGCGTGTACCTGGCGGAGCGCAGCTCGCCGGGCGACGGCCAGTACCTGTTCGCCTATCACGTCCGAATCTCGAACCTCGGGCAGGAGACGGCGCAGCTGGTCTCCCGCGAATGGATCATCACGAGCGCCGACGGCGAGGTCGAGCGCGTCAAGGGCCCGGGCGTCGTCGGCGAGACGCCCGTGCTCCCCCCTGGCGCGGCGTTCGAGTACACCAGCTATTGTCCCTTGAAGACGGCCGTCGGGTCGATGCACGGCAGCTACCAGATGGTGACGGCCGCGGGAGAGAAGTTCGAGGCGCGGATCGCGCCCTTCACGCTCGCCGTGCCCAACGCGCTCAACTAGCCACGAAGGCCACGAAGACGAACGAGCCACGAAGCTCACGAAGTACATGTTGGTCTTCCTGAGCTTCGTGTTCTTCGTGGCTCCCCTCTTCGTGTTCTTCGTGGCTACCCCGGCGGCGCGTCGCGGGCGCACCGGAAGCCCACGTTCACGTTGACGTTGCGCGCCCGGTTGGGATTGCGGTTCGACACGCGCAGGTTCCCCTGGTCGTCACCATACGCCCCGCCCCGGACCACGCGAAGCTGCGCGGGCTGGGTGCGGAGCGGATCGGTGGCCGCCTCCTCCGGATACCCTCCATAGGCGTCGGCGACCCACTCCCATACGTTGCCGGCCATGTCGTAGAGCCCGTAGCCGTTCGGAGCGAACGACTTCACGGCCCGTGCCGAGTCGGATTCGAATGCCGCGCCGTTGGCAGTGCCGTCGCGATCGTCTGGCGGCTGGTCGCCCCAGGGGTAAATCGCGCCGTCCTTTCCGCCCCGCGCGGCGTGCTCCCATTCGGCTTCCGTCGGCAGGCGGCCGCCCACCGCCTGGCAGAACGCCGATGCCTCCTCCCAGTCGGCGATGACGATGGGCTGATCGGGCATGGTGCTCCACGCAGGCTGTTCGTCCACCTCGCCGGTCGCCGTCCGATACATCCGCACCGTCACTTCCGTCGTCATCAGGTCGAACGGACGGCTGATCGTCACCGCATGCCGCGGCTGCTCGTCGGCGTCGCAGCGGTCGTCAGCGGGAACGCACCCCATCCGAAAGGATCCGGCCGGAATCGGTGCCCACTCGATCCCCGGGACAGCCGGCGGCGCCTGCGCCTGAAGAGTCGCAGCCGCCAGAAACATGCCTGCCCATGCCCGCATGACGATCTCCTTGCGGAGTGAGCGGGGTGAGCAGTGTAGGCGGGGTGGGGCTCCCCTACGCCGCTCACCCCGCCAAGCCTCCCCACTCCGCCCAGTCAGTCCAGGTGCGCGCGCTCCGAATCGCCCATCGCGACGCGGCCAGAGGGAAAATACTCGTTCCAGCGCCGCGTCACAAGGTGCGCGATGTCCTCGCGGCACGTCAGCTCCTTGGGGAATCCGGGCTTCAGCCGCGCGTCGATGACGACCGGCGCTCGGTAGGCGATGTGATTCCGCACCAGCCGCCGGTCGGCCGCATGGATGTCCGCCGCCGGCTCGAACCGCGTGAACGTCGTCCAGAGGAAGTTCATCGGGCTGGCGGCAGCCCTGGCCGGTTCATCGGACACGACGACCAGCGGCCAGCCGGCAAAGGCAGGGTCGGCGGCGAAACGCGCCGCCGCGCCTGGGTCGGCCCCATAGCCCGGCCCGCCCACGACCAGACACCCCCCACAGAACACCCTGACACCGGTCGCGCCAGCAGGCAGCGTCGACGCGGTGAACTGTCGCGGCAGATCGCGGATCGCATCACCCAGGCCCAGCCAGACGCCCTTCGATCCTTCGTTGACGGACGGCCCGGTGTAGTCGAGCGTGTCCATGGACAGGTTCGAGAAGACGTAGAGGTCCGTCTCCGGGTTCGTTCTGGCCAGGACATGTTCGAGGGTCGCGGTGAAGTTGCGCAGGTCCACGTGGCGGTCGGTCACCAGGAGGAACTTCGTGAGCGAGAGCTGCCCTTCGCCGAGGATGCGGAAGGCGCTCGCCATGGCTTCGCGCGTGTAGCGCTGCTTGACGACGGCCGCCGCGAGCGAGTGGTATCCCGTCTCCCCGTACGACCAGAGCCGCTCCACGGCCGGCATCACGAGCGGAAAGAGCGGCGAGAGCAGCTCCTGGAGCAGGTCCCCGATATAGAAATCCTCCTGCCGCGGCTTGCCGACCACGGTGGCGGGAAAGATGGCGTCCGCGCGATGCACGATTCGCTGCAGCGCGAACACCGGATAGTCGTGCTGGAGCGAGTAGTAGCCATAGTGATCGCCGAATGGGCCTTCCGGGCGGCGCACGTGGGGCGGCACCTCGCCGATGAGGGCGAACTCGGCGGTCGCCACGAGGGGATGCGGGCCAAAGCCGCGCACCTGCGGCAGCCGCTCGCCAGCGATCAGCGAGGCGAGGAGCAGCTCGGGGACGTTCTCCGGCAGCGGCGCCACGGCCGACAGGATGAGCGCGGGCGGCCCGCCGAGGAACACGGTGACGGGCAGGCGCTGGCCGCGCGCCTCGGCCGCGGCATAGTGATAGCCCCCGCCCTTGCCGATCTGCCAGTGCATCCCCGCGGTCCGCTCGTCGTAGACCTGCATCCGGTACAGCCCGAGGTTGTGGCCCCTGCGATCCGGGTGCGCGGTGAAGACGAGCGGCAGCGTGATGAAGGGACCGCCATCCTCGGGCCAGCACGTCAGCGCGGGCAGGCGATCGAGCCGCGCGCCCGAGTCGGCGCGCTCGGTCACCGGCCCTCGCGGGACCCGGCGCGTGCCGACCTTCAGCAGATCGAGCGCCACATCGCGTGCGTCCCACAGGGCGCCCGCCGTCGGCGGCAGCAGCGTCTCGGCCAGCTCCACGACACGCCGGACCAGGCGCATCGGGCGCTCGCCGAACGCCAGCTCCGCTCGGCGCGAGGTGCCGAACAGGTTGGTGACGACGCGAAAGTCCGAGGCGGCGGGATTGGTGAACAGGAGCGCCGGACCCCCAGCCGCGATCACGCGGCGGTGGATCTCGGCGATCTCGAGATGTGGATCGACGGCCGCCTCCACCGTGACGAGGTCGTCGTCACGGCGGTGTTGGTCGAGGATCGCGCGGAGTTCCGGAAAGCCCACCCTAGCCGGCGGGGGCCGTCATCGGCTCGTCGGCGCTGCCGCCGTAGATGGCCGGCACCTTCGAGCCGAGGGCCCTCAAG
>JACQTK010000251.1 GCA_016210845.1 Acidobacteriota bacterium
GTCTACGAAAACGGCGTGTTCAAGCCTCGTGAGCCCATCCACCTCGAAGAGCACACCGAAGTCGAGGTCGTGATCCCCGCGGCCATGCCCCGTGACACCGATGATCCCACCGGATGGAAGGCGGCGGAAGAGTTGATCGGCTTCATCGATGATGCGCCTGTGGACATGGCCGAACATCACGACCAGTACCTCTACGGCGCGCCGAAGGCGTGACCTTCCTCGACACCGGATTCCTTTTCGCTCTCGTTTCAAAAAAGGGGTCTACGCACCATGCGCGCGTCGTCGGAGTCTTTCGCACGTTCAGAAATCTCCGGCTTGCCGACCATCTGCTGACGACCAATCACGTGATTGCCGAGACAATCACGCTCACGCTGAAGATCGGCCACGACGAAGCCACTCGGATCGGCGAGCAGCTCTACGCTGAGAAGTTGGCGCGCATCCATTGGGCGAGCCCGGAAGACCGGAAGAAGAGCGCGCGGCGTTCGCCTACTTCAAGCGGCACCAGGACCAGACCTACAGCTTCGTGGACTGTCTGAGCTTCGTCGTGATGGAGAAACTGGGCATCGACGAGGCCCTGGCAGTGGATTCGGACTTCACGCACCGATTCACCGCGCGACCCGGCCCCTTGCGCAGGTAGCCCTTCCGCTACGCGGCGCCTCGAAGCCCGTCAATTTGCCGGAGCCAGGAGGCGACTTGGTTGCAACTGGCAGGCATGAGGGACGCCAGCTCCCTCGCCTGCGCTCGTCGACGCCGTCCCCAGCGGTACCCAGGCCTCGACCACGCCTTCGGCGCGCGCTTCCGCGAATCACTGACACCCTCACGGCAGTCGCTGCGACGAGGGATGTGATTCGCGTCGCTCACTGCTTCAACCAGGCCCCCCGTATGGCGAGCTGTTCTGCCGTGGGAGCGGGAACACGTGCGATGGCAATGGTGGTTTCATTGCGCGTTCCCAGAGTAACGGCGACATCCTGTTCCACGTCACCCCGTCGAATTCTCAGCGCGACACGTTCACCGGCCTTGTCAAGAAACCGGCCTCCGATCCAGCTCAGACCAAATAGATTGGTGAGAGGCACTCCGATCCGTGATTGCCGCCCGGGAGCTGTGTTGGCGGCATAGTCGAACTCGATTGTGATGTGTTTGCAGCCGGCGGTGTCGACCCGCCACGACGAGATTGGATCGGCGACACGCGGTGCGTCGCACCGGTCGCATCGCGAGCCGCGAACCCACTGACATGGTCAACTAGCCGCGCCTCAGATCGTCTCGTAGAGCGCGGATCTCGCGGCCTTGCTCCAGCACAAGGGCCTCGAGTCGGTGCACTGTCTCGCGCAGGTCCTCGTGCGCGTTCTTCGCGGCCAGGGCGGCATCGACGGCTCGCTTGATCCCCTCGTTCGCCCGCGCCATCGCCTCGTTCGCCACAATCAAGGCCTCGGCAGTCTGCTTCAAGCTCTCGAACATCTCCCGAAAGTAATCAGCCATCCGACCAAGTCCCTGCGGCTACTGTACGGCTTTCGGCGGGACCCAGCAAGCGCTCACGCTGCGTGGCGTAGCGCCTCGACTTGCGCAAGCCACGAGACGATCTGGTTCCAACTGACTGGTAGGACCGGACACGCGAATTCCTGGCCGACGAGTGGCCACCCCTGTCGGCAACCACGAGCTCGGGGGGTGGAGCGCGGCGATGAATGCAGCGTGGATTGTCGTCGTCGGACTGGCCTTGCTGGTTGTGCTCGGTGCGGTTGTCGCAAAGCGGCTGCCGCCAGAGTACCGGGGTCGGCGAACGCCCACGATCCAGACGGTGGCGATCGCGTGGGCCTTCCTTGCAGTCCATTTCACTCGTCGTGATCGCATCGGCGTCGCACCCACCGGTACTTCGGCCCTCCACGCGAGGACGTCGCAGAGTAAACTCGCTGAGTTACACCCTCCTCGCCATCCAGTCGCAACGAGATGGCACGGCTTTCTGAAGGCGCACGGAGTGTGCCTCGACCTCGCGCTGGACGCCGTTCAGAAGGACACCGACCCCGGCGCTCGCCTCGTCGCGATGACCGCGATCGCCGACAACTCTCCCCCTCAGACTATGTCTCGGGTCTGACGTACATGATCAGGCGACCACCTCGACCGTGCGGGCGACCGACGTGGGTTCAGGGATCGACTCACCCGATGCACGCAGCTCCTCAAGGTACAATAGGATAGCCTCCCGCATCAGACGCTCGGTCTCCTCGACCGTGTCGCCGGCGGCAACCACACCTGGCAAGTCGGGGGCGTACGCCGAGTAGTTGCCTTCTGCACGTTCGACGACGATGGTGTACTGCTTGTGCGTCATGCGAGTCCTGCCTGCTTCCAGACGCTCTGAAGGGTGCCGGTCTTCAAGTCCTTCGAAGGGTGCCCGGCAACGACAACGATTCCTCGTTTCGTCGGATGCTTGAGGATGCGGTGGCTGCCTTCCTGTCGAACCGTTTGCCAGCCGTCATCGTGGAGCCGCTTCAGCACGTCGCGGATCTTCATCGAGAGGACGGCGACGGCTGCCTCATCCGGCTACTGTACGGCTTGCCGGACGCCCCGGCAAGTACTCAGGCTGTGGCGCAGAGCCTCGATATGCCCGAGCCAGCAGAAGATCTGGTTCCAACTGGCAAGTGGCCGGGACGCCAATCTCTGACACAAGGCGATATACCATTGGCCGCGCTGCCTGGGCTCGGCCTCGGCACCCGCTGTCCAGGCCACGACGATCCCGGCGCCCTTGAAAGGGGAAGGACGATGAGAATCAACAAAGGACTCCTCGTAGTCGCAGTGGTATTCGCCGCTGCGATTGCAGCCGTTGCGCAACAACAGCCGGTGGATCCGCTTCGCACTCCCGGCGTCCAGGCCGGGCGGGATCCCAATCGCGCGGCGTTCATCGCCGCGAACTGCCGGACGCAGCCCGCGCCGGCCGCGGCTCCGGCCGCCGGCGGCAACGCGGCCCGCGGCGGCGCTGCAGCCAACGTCGGCCGTGGCGCAGGCGGTGGCCAGCCGGTGGCCTTTGAGAATGCCGGCGTAGCGGCCATCCCAGGTGTCATTGCCGCAGGACAGCGCTGGCGGTTGATTTGGGAAGGCAGCGGCAACAACACCGACAGCCCGATTGCGACGGATAAGGGCATCCTGCTGGCGATGAACGACCTGAGCCAGATTATCGAGATCTCTCTCGATGGCCGTGTCGAGGTGATCGCCACCGATACCTATACCGGCGGGGCGCTGGGTTTGACACCAGACGGCACGCTGTATGTTGGAGAACGTGCGCTGAACCGCGGCATCTGGCAGGTACGACCACGCCGTCTGTTCACGAACACGATGAATGGCGAGCCATTGGAATGCCTTGGCCCTGGGGTGCTCAACGACATGGTTGCAGACCAGAAGGGCGGGATGTACATGACGATGGGCGGTGTGTATTACGCGAACGCCAAAGGCGTGGTCAGCGGACGTTATGGTCGCGTCGGCGGCAACGGGATCGCACTGAGCCCGGATGACCGCACGTTGTATGCGACCGGCAGGCTCCCCGGCGCGACGCTGCCGGCGAATCTGAGATTACCTGCGGGCGCCCCGCAACCCACAGGCGGTCTCGTGGCGTTCGACGTGCAACGGGATGGTTCGCTGACAAATGAACGACAGTTTGCCTGGGCAGGTGGTGACGGCACGGCGGTCGATACGAACGGACGTATCTACACGCCTGGCAACGGAGGCGCCTGGGTGATCGACCCGGTCAATGGTGAAGTTCTTGGCTATTTCGCGACACCGCCAGGCACCCACGGCTTGCATTTCGGAGGACCAGGCAAGCGCACCTTGTTCGCCATCACGCTCGGCGTCCAGACTGCGGTCTATGCGATCGACACGTTGGCACAGGGATTTCAAGTTGGGGAATGGAAGCGATAACAAGTAGTCAGGCTATGGCCGGTCGTCTTCGCTGACCGGACGCTCGTCGATGTGCGAATACCGGTAGGTCATCCGGAGAGCCGAAGGGCCCAGCAGGCGGAGCTGCGCGGTGGTCTCGAGCGCGACGGGCATCAGCGCGCCATCGATGCGTCTATAGGAGCGCACCACGTGGACGCGCCTGACCCAGAACGACGGATTCATTGCGAGCGCCCCCTCGACGCGAACGAGATCGCCCTCGACTGGCGTGAGGAACATCTGACCTCTGACGAGCGACCGGTCCTTTCGTCTCGGCTCGAGACGCACGACCGCGAGCCCTTCCTCGTTGATCTCCTCTGGGTGGAACCAATAGTTCTCCGCGGAGATCGCGACGCCTGTCGCCCGGCCGTGTGCGATCAGCCGTCGTTCCTCATCGAGCAGCGAGCGCAAGACGCGGTTGCGGATATACCCGGAGCCGCCTTCAGCCGTCACTTCGTACTCGAGGCCTGAGACGGACGTGAAACTGGTTTGCACGTCGAGCCAGCCCCGCCGGCCACTGCCAGACGCCTCCAGCCGCCTCGACCCCTGGTACTGATGCGCGCTTGCCGGACGCGCCAGAAATCTCTCCATGGCATCGACGGCTGTCGGGTTCGGGACGCTCAGGGCGGACAGGTGTACGACGATGCTCGCGGCCGCGATCCACGCGGCACCGGCGCAGCAGGCGGTCGGGCGTTTCATCACGACACCTCGCGTATCGGGATGACGCGAGCGATGGGAGCGGGCGCATCCATCGGATGGGCGAGATCCGGCATGGGAGCCGCCACGAACAGGCGGCGCGCCGCCCTGGCGATCCACCGCGCGCGCCGTGCCGACCGCTCGACGCGTGCGCTGTCGGTCGCGATGCCGGTATTGGCGTACATCTGCCGATACAACTTCGAAATGAGCACGAACGCCAGCCGCGCGCGCAGCGACCGGACGCACGTGGAGCGCCGCCAGATCGCCGGAAGCGCATAGAAGCGGTCCCAGGCGCGCTGCGTGCCCTGCCGGATCTGCTCCGCTGACATCGTGGGATGCGGCGCGTACACCTTCGGCCGCCGGCCGGAGGGGATCAGCCAGTACCGTGTCAGCGGAGTACCGTCGATCTCGGGCCCGCCGCTCGACTGCCGTTCCCACTTGGCGAAATCCACCGTTCCCGGCAGCGGCGTGAGCATGACGAACTGCGCGAACGACACGAGACCGCGCTGCGCGACATCGGCGGTCGCGTCGAAGCTGGCGACGGTATCCGTCGGCAGGCCGAAGATGAACGACCCGAGCACGTGTACGCCGTGCGCGCGGAACGTCTGGAGCCGCGCGACGAGCGCCTCTCCGGCCTGGTTGAAATTCTTGTAGACGGCTTTGAGTCCCTCGGGCGTCACCGACTCGACCCCGACCAGCGCGCCGCGGATACGGGCACGGTGCATCGCCGACAGGAACTCCGGATCCTCGGCCGCCTCCATCGTGATCTGCGTGAAGAACACCATGTCGTGCGGCAGCTGTTCGAGCTGGGCCATCAGCTCGAAGCGCTCCTGGCGCAGCGTCATCAGCGCCCAGAACTGCTGCTTGTCGGCCCGACGCTCCGCAGCGGCGAGGTCGGCCAGCGCGACCGGATAGAAGTTGTCGTCGGCCAGCACGATGTAGCGGATTCCCTGACGCCGGAGCGCCACGAGCTCACCCAGCACATCGGCCACACGCCGCTGCCGCGGCGTCTGACCGTCCGTTCGCCACACGGAGCAGAACGAACAGTGCTTCGGACATCCGCGCACGGTCTGCACCGATCCCCACATGTAGCGGCCGGCGGGAAGAAGGTCCCAGCGCGCCGAGGCAAAGGCGCCCCCCTCGATGCGGCCGCCGTTGTAAGTGGCGGCCGGCGCGCCCGCCGCGGAATCCTCGAGCACGCCAGGCCACACGAGGTCGCCGTCACCGCTGACCACGGCGTGCGCCGCGCCGTGCTGGCGCACTTCGTCCGGGAACAGCGTGGCGTGAATGCCGCCGAACACCACGAATGCGCCGCGTTCGCGCGCACGGCGGCCGATCGCGTACCCGCGGAGCGCGTTCGCCGTGTGGATGCCGATGCCCACCACATCGCCCGCCGACACCTGCGTCACGTCGAACGGCTCGAGCGTCTCGTCGACGATCGTCGGCGCGCCGAAGCGCGCGGGCGTCGCTGCCGCCAATACGAACAGCCATCGTGGCGTGATCACCGCCGTACCGAAGGAGACGTCGCTTGGATTGACCAGATGCACACGCACGTGACGACCTCAAAATGAACGGGCCACCCGTTTGCCAAACCGCGTGAAGAACCCGGCGGTGGCCACCGCCGCCTGTTCAGAGCCGGCGCCGATGGCTTTTCCGGCCTCAACAGCCGCGCCCCAGACGGGCAGCGGTATTGCCTCTGTCGAGGGCGCAGCGGATGCCATCGGCGGCTCTGACGACGTCTCCGAGACGACCGGTTCAGGCAGTACGAAGAGCTCGCCGGTGAGCGGCATCGTGGCGCGCAGGGGTACGGCTGCGGAATCGACCGACTGCCGCTCGGCCGCCTCGTAGGCCGGCTGCGGCGGCAGTCCCGACGCAGCCGGCCGGGCGCGCGACGTCGTGCGGGTCACGCGAGGACGCGCCTCGGCCTCCGCGCGAGAAACCGCCGGCGCCTGCGGCACACCTGGCAGCACGCGATCCGCGGGCGCTGGAGGCGCCGCGGCGGTGGACGCGATGGCGCCGACGATCGGCAGTCGCCCGACGACCAACGTCAGGGCCGCCACCGAGAGCACGGCGGCCATCGGCGTGACCCGCGACGCGCGCGTCGGTGTCCGGTGGCGGAGCGCCACGATGCGACAGACGCGTTGGCGAAGACTGGAGGCAGACACGGCGGCGAGCGCAGGCACGCCGGCGCGTGCAGGCGGAATCGCGGCGAGCGTCGTGAGACAGGTCGCATAGGCTTGCGCACAACCGGTGACGGCAACGGCCATTTCGTCGCACGCAACCTCGCGTTCGATGTGCAGCTGCCCTTGCAGCCACCACACGGCCGGATGCCAGCCCGCCAACGCCCGCACAATCCGCAGACCGACCTGGGCGATGTCGTCGCGGCGCTGAACGTGCGCCCATTCGTGGATGACCACACGATCCAGGTCGGCGGCGGTGAGGCGCTGGAGCAGCATCGGCGCGACGGCAATGACGGGCGTCCGGCCGCCCAGCACGCCGGCCGTGCGCACGCCGTGCGAGAGCACGAGTCGGGTACGGCGGCCCGTCGCCCGCAGGCCGCACCAATGCGCGAGCCGTGCCTCGATGTCGGCCGGAAACTCGCGGGCCTGTCGCTTCGTCCTGCGGAGCGCGAGCATCGCCGCCACGGTGCGCCCTGCAGACACGCCCGCCCACAGCGCCCAGGCAGCACACGCCGCCGTCCCCGACGTCCACCAGACAGCGGGCATCGTCACCGCGACGCCGGCCGGCGTCGAGCTCGCGCCCGCGGTCGACGCAAACGCGGCATCGAGGAGGGGTACGGTCGGCAGGACGAGCACGCCCACGCAGGCGGCCCACGCAAGGCCGTACCGTGCCCGGGTGCGGCAAGGCGGAATCGCCCGGAGGATCGCTGCGGTCGCCAGCGCGACCACGCCGCCCTGCCAGAGCCAGTTCAGTACGACGTCCACGCGATCCTCCTCAGGCGTCCTCGATGAGCTTCTTCAGCTGCTTCAACTCTGCCGGATCGATGCGTTCGTCCTCGAGGACATTCAGCACGAGGAGCGCGGGCGAGCCGTGGAACAGCCGCGCGGCCAAGTGCTTCAGCGCGCGCCGGCGGGCCTGACGCTCGTCGACGATTGGGCGATAGACGAACGCGCGAGCCACCTTGTCGTGCGAGACGTAGCCCTTCATCTCGAGGATGCGCAGGATCGTCTGGACGGTGCTGTAGCTGACGGCACGTGTCTTCGACAGCGCGCCCACGACCACCGCGACCGTGGCTCGCCTACGGTCCCACAGCACCGCCATCACACGGGCTTCGGCATCGGTCAGCGCGGGCGACGGTTTACGTGGCATGCATTCCGCTCTATCTCTTAAATATTTAAGAGATGAAGGGGACTGTAGCACGCCGTCTCCGGCCAGTCAATTAAAGAATTAAGAGTTATGATGCGCTTCGGGCGAGCGCCGGCTCAGAGCATGTCCGAGAGCATTCAGGAAGTGCTTCGAAAGCCCGACGCGGATTCAGTCCGGCAGGACACCAGCCGTGGCTCGTCATCCATCCCGCCTGAGTCGAACGGCGTAGGCGAAGGTCCCCCCGTCCAAGAGACAATCGGCCGGCCGCGGCATCAGCGCCGTGGCTTGAACGGCAGCAGTCGTGACTGGTTCCAGATCTCGCCGCAGGCCTGGCAGCGCCAGTACGTTGCCTCGGTCACCGACTTGCTGGTTGTCGACACGCGGTCCGATCGGCACACTGGGCACGCTGGTGTCGCGATCGGAAGCCGACGGTCTCGGAAAGGAACAGGCTTCATGGCTCCCTTGCTGGGGCTGGCCGATTACTCCAGCCGGAGATCGCGTCGAACCGCAGCGGCCGGCTCCCTGGCCGTTGGACCGCTATGCGGCCCAGAACGTGACTTTTGTACTCGCTTGTGTCGACCGCATAGCGGTCCTAGCCGCGCGGAGCGCGGCCAGAGATACTGGCAACGAGCCAAGGGGCTCCGCGGGGATATCAAGGGCCGAGCCCCTTGGTTGGTTGCCGCCATCGCGCTGGGTCCGTGCCGTCCGCGCGTCCGACGCAGCCCGCCGCCACTTCCATCTGTGCCATCGTCGCAGCGTTGTGGTCGCCCTCGAGACGCGGCGTGCAGCCCGCGAGCAACTGTTTCGCGCGAAGCGCCGCGACCGCAACGAACTCGTACGCGTTCAGGTGCACGGGGCGAGCGACCATCACCCCTCCTGTTCGCAGAAACGTGAGATGCGGGGTGCGGGAGATTTCAAGGGTTCCTCCTGGAAAGGGCCATGGTGAGGAACCCGCCAGAGCGCGGGAGGCTCAGAACAGCTGCGCCTACGTTAGCACGGAACGGCGCGGCAGCCCGCGCGTCATTTCGCGGGTATCTGAGACGCGCCGAACCTGAGCCGTGGCCCAGTTGGCTTCACGCACGACACCGAATCCCGGCCGCCGGCGTCCGCTGACAGGATCGTCTGCCTCTATAATCCAGCGCGGAGATCGCGATGCCGGCCCTCCGCGATCGGCGCATGAAAGCGTTCGACAACGAATGGATTCTCGAGGCGTTCGACGGGCACCCGACCTTCTTCACCCAGAGGATGTTCGGAGGGCTCGCCGCGTACCTCTTCGAGCGTCAGATGCTCGTGCTCGTCGAGCCGACGAAGACCGGCCGCTGGAGGTGGCACGGCGTGCTGATCTGCACGGACCACGAGCATCAGCCCGCGATTCGAGCCGAGTTTCCCGCGCTGAGACCGCACGACGTCCTGCGGAAGTGGCTGTTCGTCGATTCGACGCACCCGGACTTCGAGGTCACGATGGAGGCGGTGGCCAAGCGCATGGCGAGGAATGACCCGCGTTTCGGCATCATGCCCAGGAGCGGGACATCGAGAGGGCGAAGGAAGGGGCGCGGAGCGTGAACGTCGAGAAGTGGAACTATTTGTCCAGTGTCGCCGCGTCCACGAAGACCGTGCTGTGAGGCTTGTTGTCGCTGCTGTACGGATAGTCGACGGTGTAGTAGTAGAGCGCGAGCGACTTGCGCGAGCCCCCCTCGGGAACATTCAGCGGGTGCGGATGGCCGTGGTAGCTGAAGTTCGACGTGTCGAACAGCACCGCGCGGTTGAAGAGCGGCGCAATGCGCGTCACGCACGCCCTGCCGTCCCGATCCCAGAGCTCCAGATGCCCGCCCCAGGCCTCGTCCCAGTCGGCATTGAGATAGACGAGCAGGTTCAGCCGCCGCCACAGGTTCAACCGCTCGTAATAGTTGAAGTCGGCGTGGACGCCGAGCAGGCCGCCGCGCTCGATCTCGTGCAGCCCGCCGCCCCGCAGGTGCGGATCCGCGATCAGCCCCGTGATGCCCGTGAGCTTCTCGAGAAAGGCAAGAAACCGTCCTCCGTTCAGCTCGGCACACACCCGCCGCGTCAAGGGTCCAAACGTCGACAGGTCCTCGGTCGACGACTTGCGCTCGGTGGGCCTCGTCGTCCGGTGCCAGCCCGAGCGATCCATGGCCGCGAATTCGTCCGCCACACGCTCGGCGATTGCGGGATCGAGGAAACCGTCGATGACGGTGTGGGGAAAGGGAGTGGCCCTGCGATACTCGTCCGAGGGGCGCTCGAGGAGCCCTTTCAGGGTCGCAGCAGGCAGGACGTTCAGAACGTCCGCTGCGACGTGCCCGTTTCCTTGCACGATGGCCTTCCGCAGCGCGGCGAGCTCGGCGGCCTGATCGCGCAGCTGGTCGACCTCCGCCGCGCGCGCCTCCAGCTGCGCGACCCGCGCGCGAAGCGCGTCCATCCGCGCCCTGAGCTGCAGCTTATCGGCCTTCAGCGCCTCGACTTGCGCGTGTCTCTCGTGCAGCGCCACGTAGGTCCGCAGCACGGGAAGCCGTCTCAGCATGCGGTTCGATGCTCGGAACAGGATCCACGTTCCCACCGAAGGCCCCCTCCGCCGCGCAGATTGTACCTCGGCCGAGGGCGGAACGCTGCGGCGCGGATTCAGGGCCCAAGCCAGGCAACCTTCGCCCGAAGTCGCTGAGGATGCCCTCGAGCAGCGGAAGCATCATGCCCGCACGCTTCGCGCGAATCATCAGATCCCACAGCGGCTCGAACTTCTTCCACCCCGCCGCGTAGGCCAGATGCCGCAGGGCGGCGATCGGATCCCCGTGCGCTGACGCGCCCCGCAGGAGGGATCCCCATCGATAGAACTCGCGGTAGGCGCTCCGGTAGCCACGCTCCAGTTCGTCGGCCGTCATCAGCGACGGACGGAACACCGCGTGACGCGTGTCGTACAGGTCCCAGTCGTGAATCGCGATGCGCCCCTGCGCCGCCAGCCGTCGATGCAGTGCCGTGCCCGGGTAGGGCGTGAGGATGTGGAACGTGGCGGTCTCGATCCCCTGATCGATTGCCCAGTCGACCGTGCGATCGAACACCGAGCTGTCGTCGGCATCCATGCCAAAGACGAAGCTGCCGTTGATCATGACGCCAAGGTCGTGAAGGCGCCGAATCGCCGCGGTGTAATCGCGGCGGAGGTTCTGGTATTTCCGCTGCTCCGCCAGATTGGCAGGATTGAGGGACTCGAAGCCCACGAACAGGCTGCGGAGGCCCGCCTCGACCGCGCGCTCCAGCAGGTCCGGCGCGAGCACGGCATTGATCGTTCCCGCCGCCTGCCAGAGGCGCCCCATGCCGCGCATGCCGTCGAAGAGCGCCGCGGCGAAGCGCCGATCGCCGAAGAGATGATCGTCGAGAAAGTACAGATGGCGTCCGGGGAGGCGCTCGATCTCCGCGAGCGCGGCATCGACGGTCTGCGTGTAGAAGGAGCGCCCGCCCTCGAAGAACGCCTCCTTGTAGCAGAAGTCGCACACGTGCGGACACCCGCGCGAGACGACGATCGAGTTCGGGACGAGATAGAGCGGGCGCTTGATGAGATCGCGCCGGATCGGCGGCACGCCCGCCAGCGTGCGCGTCCGCGAGCGATAGACGCGCGCAGGGGCGCTTCGCCGGAAGTCCGAGAGGAACTGCGGCCACGTATCCTCTCCCGGGCCGATGAAGATCGTGTCCGCATGTTGCGACGCTTCCTCCGGCAGCGACGTCACGTGCAGCCCTCCCAGGGCCACGTGCGCCCCGCGGCGGCGATGCCGGTCGGCCAGGCGGTACGCGCGGTACGCCGACGTGATGTAGACCTGAATGACGACGAGGTCGGGCGCATCGTCCAGATGGATGCGCTCGACGTGCTCGTCCTGAATCTCGACGTCATCGTCGTCTCGGAGGTAACCCGCGAGCGTGGCGAGCCCCAGCGGCGGAAACAGTGAATATTTGATCGGCCGCCAGAACGGACCCGTCGCCTCGGTGAGAGCCGGCAGCAGCAGCTTGACCCTCATCCTTCTCCAACTCCCAGCAGCAGGACGGAGACCTCGCGCGTCCGAGGGCCGTCCAACTCGGCCAGGAAGATGCGCTGCCATCGTCCCAGCTGCAGGCGCCCGCCAACGACATTGAGGCAGGCCGACGGGCTCAACAGCAGGGCGCGGCAGTGGGCATGGCCATTCGGGCGCTCGCCCGGGAGACGATTCACGGCCCGGAGCTCGACGTCATCGTGCCCGTACGGCCCGTGCGTCGGCGCAAGCTGCTCGAGCAGCGCCTTGAAGTCGTCGAGCAAGAGCGGCTCGTGCTCGTTGATGACGATCGCCGTTGTCGTGTGCAGGCTCTGGATGCTCATCACGCCCGCCTGAATGCCAGCCTGGGCCGCGAGAGCTTCCACCTGCCTCGTCAGATCGATGAACTCGGTGGGCTGTTGGGTGACGATTCGGATTCGGGCGTGTCGGTACGTCGCGCTTGGCGCAAGTGTCTCCATCGGATGCCTCCAGCGGCCCCGAAGCATCCGACGTCGAGGCTCCCGAAGTCCTCAGGGTTCGGTGAGCGTTTGGTGAGATGTGCCTGAGGGCGGCTCGGCCGTGGTGGGGCGCCGCATGAGTCCCAGGGCCAACCCGAGGCCGAACAGCGCTCCTTCACCGGCTCCGATGATGGCCCGGGACACTGGCCCGAAGTCCGGTTCGCCAATCAGCCGTCCGAGCGGCGCGAGCGTGACCTGCGAGCCCCGAGCCGCCTTGGCGATCTCGTGCACCGTGCCCCCGACGAGCGGCCGTCCGCCAAGGGTGACCGCCAGCGCGGCCAGCCCGCACAGCACGGCGATGGGCGCGGCAGCGCGGAGACGCCGTCTGCCCCGAGGCGCGGCCAGGCCATCGTGCGTCCTGCGCGTCGCCACGGCGTATCCCGCACCGGCTGCCGCCCCGATCGCGAGGCCTTCCAGGCCTCCGCCGACGTCGAGTCTCACGCCAACGAGGGCCAGCAGCATCCACCGGGCCATCCACTGCGCCGCGACGCCGACCAGCCCGCCGCCGAGGGCCGCACCGCCGACCAGCGCGGCGCCCCGCCGCGATCGTGCGACGGCTTCCGCGACTGACAAGCCCGCACCGACGCCCGCGCCGCCGATGGCGCCGCAAGCCCCGCCAATCACCGCGAGCACGGGAGCCACCGCGATCGGCGCTGCGCTTCCAGGCGCGGCCGCGAGGATCGCTCCTCCGGCCACGCCAGCCGCGACGCCTGCCAGGCCGCCACCCGCCGACGCGCCCACCCATCGCACGGCCACCATCCGTGCCACGCGGCGCAGCCGCAGGGCCACGAGCGCACGCGCCACGGCGAACGGCGCAGGGCTTCCGAGGATGGGAACCTCGCACGCCTCCGGCAGCTCCCAACGTGCGTCGCGCAGGAGCGCCCGCGCGATCGCGTGGCCAGGGCGGGTGCCCAGGCGCTGCAGGGCCTCGGACGTGCCAAGCGTATGAAGGATCTCCGCCGCTTCTCGCCGATCGTCCTCGTCGCTCGCACTCAGTGGCACGCGCGTCAGACGCTCGAGCAGCGGCTCGAACGCGTCCACGTTCCCGTCGCCGTGTGCGAGCACTGCCGGCGCGCTCGCGGTTGGCGCAGGCCAGGCATCGTCATCGTCCTCTTCCTCGATCACATCGGCGCAGACGAATCGATAGCCGTGACGTGAGACCGTGCGAATGAAGCGGGGCTCCCGCGAATCGTCGCCGAGCGTGCGGCGGAGCGTGCGGATCGCCTGGCTCAGCGCGCTGTCGGACACGATGATGTCGCTCCAGACGCGGTCGAAGATGTCGCGTCGGTGTACGGCCTCGTGGCGGTGCTCGATGAGGAAGACGAGCAGGTCGAAGTAGCGAGGGATCAGCGGCAGCTCGCGTCCGGAGCGGACGAACAGCCGCGTCCGCGGCGACACGGTGAAATCGCTGAAGCGGTAGCGGGGCACAACCTGACGGGTCGTGCCAGTATACGTGGCTCGCGTGTCAAGGCGGCGTCCGCCCGCGGGTCCACGCCGAAAGTCGGAAGCGAGCTAACGGTTCACCTCGCGACGGGGTACGTCTGGATGCATTGTTGTGCGAGGGGGCGTCTCATACTACGTTACATGTAACCTCGCGGAGGGGCCATGCCAACCACGGCTCGATCGACATCTCGCAACAAGGTGCGTGCCCACCGGGCCCGCTTGCGCAAGCAGGGGCTCCGTCCCGTGCAGATGTGGGTCCCGGATGTCCGATCGCGGGCGTTCGCCCGCGCGGCTCACCGTCAGTCGCTCGCCGTTGCCAAGAGCCCCCACGCCAGAGAGGATCAGGACTTCGTCGACGCGATCTCCGCTTGGAACGCCGAATGAAGCGTGGCGAGATCTGGACCGTGGCGGGTTGGGCTGCCTATCTTGGTAAGCCACGTCCGGCAGTCGTCGTCCAGGACGACCGCTTCGACGCGAACGATTCGATCGTCGTGTGTCCTTTGACGACCGATCCGACACCATCGCCACTCTTCAGATTGCCTGTGGAGGCCGGAACGCAGAGTGGCTTGCGTACCGCCTGTCGGATCATGGTGGACAAGCTGACAGCCGTGCCGAGGAGGCGCTTGGGACAGCGCGTGGGATCGCTGACGGCTGAAGACGTAAGGGCCCTCAATCGGGCCATCTTCGTCTTTCTGGGCCTGTCCGAAACGGCAGGTGAGAGAGATTAGCCCACCCGACGCTCTTGGCCGCTTGAGACGCCAGGGGTCGCTTGACAGCGTAGTGCTAATAATTTAGCATCATCACCTTGCTGAACACCGCGCCTCAGGAGCTTCGCGTGATGGCCGTCCGCGCGCGTCTTGTCTGCCTCCTCGCAGCCGCCGCCGCGTTCTCGTGCGCGCGACCGGCGCCCGACGAACGCATCGATCGCGCGTTTGGCGGGCTCCGCACGCCGATTGCGATTAAGGGGCAACCATCCCCGCGGTGGACCATCCCCGACCGCATGGCCGCCCGTCGCGTACCGGGCGTGAGCGTCGAGATCGTCGACAGCGGGCGCATTGTGTGGGCTGGCGGCTTCGGCGTCCTCGACGCTGGCAGCGGCGAGCGGGTGTCGGCGTCGTCTCTCTTTCAGGCGCAATCGATCAGCAAAGCGGTCACGGCAACAGCCGCACTCATCCTCGCGGATGCCGGCGTCCTCTCGCTCGATGCACCGATCAACACGTATCTCACCTCATGGACGCTGCCGGCGAACGAGTTCCAGATCCAGGGGAAGGTGACGATTCGACGTCTCCTCAGTCACAGCGCCGGCGTCACGGTTGGAGGATTCGCCGGCTACCGGCAGGGCGATCCTCTGCCGGTGCTCACCCAGATCCTTGATGGTTCGATGCCAGCAAACAACCCGCCGATCCGTGTGGACGCCGTGCCGGGTTCGATGTCCCGGTATTCGGGCGGCGGAATGATGGTGCTGCA
>JACQTK010000237.1 GCA_016210845.1 Acidobacteriota bacterium
GCCATGTCGCCCCTACCTGCCATGTCGCCCCTACCTGCCATGTCGCCCCTACCTGCCATGTCGCCCCTACCTGCGCAAATGACACCCCCATGAAAGCCCCTGGTCACGGCAGCTTTGAACGTCCCGACGACGAGGCCAAGAGAAGCCTGCTTGCGGTCATTGGGTAAGACATACCCAACGCCGGCGTCGGTCAGGGGTCCCGATGATGCAGGCGGTGTCCCGATGATGCCGATGATTCCGTGGATGTGATTCGGCATCACGACACACGCGTCCAGTTCAACGCCCGGGAAGTGTCCGGGAATCTCTTCCCAGCAGGCGGCGACGAGACCGCCGAGCCCGTTGAGGCGCACCTCTCCTCGTTCGACGGTGCCGAACAGGCACACGCGATCATGTGTGCAGATGGTTACGAAGTACGCACCAGGCGTCGAGTAATCGTAGTTACGAAGTCGAATGGATCGGCGCCCGTTCGGGTTCGTGTCTGTGGATGCCAGGCGTGCGACCTACGCACGCACCGTGCCGTCGGAAGGATTGTTGTACGGATTCATGGTAGGGGCGACATATATGTCGCCTCTACGGAATGTCGCCCCTACCGGGATCTCGCCCGTATCGTCCACCGGCGTGCCCATTGTCGTCGCGCCAGTGCCGTCGCGATCAATACGCGCTTTCGTACAACGCCAACGCCGCATCCGCGTCGAAGGGCCGCGGGTTGAAGGTGCCCGTCCACTGCGTGGCGGCGTCGGCGGCCAGCTCCACCAGCTCCTCACGCGGCACACCCAGCTCGCGAAGGGCGCGCGGCAGGCCACCCGCGCGGGCCAGCTCGTCGAGCCGCTCCGCGAGACGCTCGCCCGGGGCCGCGCCCGGGGCCCGGCCGCACACGCGCAGCAGATCGCGATACCGATCGCCCACGTGCCCCGCGTTCCAGCGCACCACGTGCGGCAGCATGACCGAAATGGCCACGCCGTGCGTGGTCCCATGCCGCGCCGTGAGCGGGTTGGCGCAGGCGTGCGTGGCCCCCAGCATCGACTGCTCGATCGCGACGCCCGCCTCGTGCGCCCCCAGCAGCATGGCGCCCCGCGCCACCAGATCGACAGGCTCGGCCAGGACCCGCTCGTAGTGCGACTCGAGGAGCCGCCAGGCATCGCGCGCGAAGAGATCCGAGACGCCGGTGCGCGTGGCTGTCACGTACGCCTCGACCGCGTGGGAGATGGCGTCGTAGCCCGCGGCGGCCGTGACCGCCCGCGGCTGCGACACGGTCAACACCGGATCCAGCACGGCCACGCGGAACGCCGCTTTCGAATCGCCGCACGCCATCTTCGCGTGAGTGTCGGCGTCGGAGATGAGCGCGTACGACTGCGCGTCGCTGCCCGTGCCCGCCGTGGTCGGCACGGCCATCATCGGCAGCATCGGCCGAGCGGCCCGGCCGTACCCGCGGTAGTCCCGCATCGTGCCGCCATTGGTGAGCACGAAGTTGATCCCCTTGGCGCAGTCGAGCGCGCTGCCGCCGCCGATGGCGACAATCGACTCGATGCCGCACGCGGCGGCATGCGCTCGGCCCGTCTGGACCATGCGGCTGTCCGGATTCGCGTCGAAGTCGTGGAACCGGAATGGCGTGATGCCCGCCTCCGTCAGGAGCATGAGCGCGCGGTCGACGTGACCTGCGGCGACGAGGCCCGGATCGGCGACCACGAGCGTGCGGGCGCCCCCCAGCTCGCGGACCAGCTCCCCGAGGCGGTTCACCGTGTCCGGTCCGAACACCACACGGGTCGGGAGGCGAAAGTCGAAGGGACGCATGACAGCCGGGCTTGCACGGCCCGTCCATGTCAACATGCCGGGTCGCTAGTCACGAAGCGAAGCTTCGTAACGTGAAACGATATTACCCTGCGTCGCGTATTCAGGCTGACATGCGACCTCACCTCTTCTGGACGATGGCCGTGGCGGTCGCCCTGGCCGTGTCAACCCTGGTCGCGCAGGTCCGGGAGACCGAGCGCTACTGGTGGCAGTGGCGCGGCCCGCACGCGAGCGGCGTGTCCACTACGGCCAATCCGCCGCTCGAATGGAGCGAAACGCGGAACATCCGCTGGAGGGTCGAGATCCCCGGGCGCGGCTCCTCGTCGCCCGTCGTCTGGGGCGATCGTCTCTTCGTCACCACGGCCGTTCCCGTCGCCATCACGGGTGACGCGCAGCACGCCCCGCGCGGCGGCCTCACCCCACGAGGCGTGCACCGGTTCGTCGTGATGGCCATCGACCGCCCGACGGGCAGAACGATCTGGGAGCGCGTGGCGCACGAGCAGGAGCCGCACGAGGCGGGCCACTTCGAGAACGCCACCTGGGCGTCGGGCTCGCCCATCACCGACGGCCAGCGCGTCTACGCCTACTTCGAGTCATTCGGCATCTACGCGTACGACATGAACGGCGCGCTGCTGTGGCAGAAGGATCTGGGCGACAAGCGGATGCGGAACCAGTTCGGCGAGGGGTCCACCCCCGCCCTCCACGGCAACACGCTCGTCGTCGTCTGGGACCACCTGAACGGCCAGTCCTTCGTCACCGCGCTCGACACACGCGACGGCAGGGAGCTGTGGCGCGTGCTGCGCGACGAGATCGACACCTGGGCCACGCCGCTCATCCTCGAGGTCAACGGCCGCGCTCAGGCCATCGTGCCCGCCAGGGACCGCATTTACGCCTACGACCTGGATAACGGGAGCGTCGTCTGGGAAGGCGAGGGGCTGACGATGAATGCGATCCCCTCGCCGGTCCACCACGACGGCATCGTCATCCTGATGAGCGGCTTCCAGGGGAACGATCTGAGAGCGGTGCGCGTGGCCGAGGCCAAGGGCGTGATCGACGGCACCAGCGCCGTGGCGTGGTCGTTCGACCGCGACACGCCGTACGTCCCCTCACCCATCATCTCGGACGGGATCCTCTACTTCCTCAAGACCAACTCGGGCATCGTCTCGGCGTTCGATGCCGAGACGGGCAAGCCGATCTACCAGAACCAGCGGCTCGATGGCCTGCTGAACGTGTTTTCGTCTCCCGTCGCCGCTCGGGGACGCATTTACTTCACAGGGCGTGAGGGGACGACGCTCGTGATCAAGTCGGGTCCCACGTTCGAGGTGCTCGCCAAGAACCTGTTGGACGACGGCTTCGATGCGTCGCCAGCGCTGGTGGACAACGAGCTGTTCCTGCGGGGGTACAAATACCTCTACGCGATCGCCGCGCAGTGACAGGACGCGCAGGCTGAAGCCTGCGCTCTCCAGCTGGCATGGATAACCTGTCCGCCTGTAGAGCGGCGGCTTTAGCCGCCGCGTCAAGGCGTCGCGTGCGGCAGCCGATCCTCCGCGGCGGCCGCGCGCAGCGCCTCGGTGCGCCCCGCGAACAGCTCGAGCGCTCGCACGTCCTGGCCGAGGCGCTCGACGATGTGCCCCTGGCGAAAGCTGTCGGCGCCCACGACCTGCGTGGCGCGCTCGACGGCCCGCTGCGCAGCGCTGGTCGCCGCCAGCTTTGCCATCGAGGCGTCCGCCAGCAGCGTTGTTGCCTGGGCCCCATCGACCGATCCGTATGCCGTGCCTGCGGCATACGCGGCCTTCCACGTCATCAGCGTGGCCGCATCGAGCTCGGTCGCGGCGTCGGCGAGGAGTCCCTGCACCGTCTGCTCGCCGGCGGCGGCCGTGTGGGCCGCGCGCGCGGCGGTCAATGCCTCGCGGAGTGCCCGCCGTCCCATCCCCAGGCCCGCCGCCGCCATGAGGATCCGGATGAGAATCATGAACGGCAGCGTGGCGCCAATGCGGATGCAGGCGACCTCGTTGAACGTGACGTGCCCACACACCAGTCCAGGGAGCCCCGCGGTGGTCACCGTCTCCACCGTGACGGCAGGCGCATCGAGCGACACGGCGTAGGCCTCGCGTTCCTCGCCTCGCCTCGGACCGACCACCGCCACGCCGTGCTCGGTGATGGGCGCCACCCACGGCGCACGGCCCGACAGCCGCCCTCCCAGCTCCACGGGCACGTCGTCCGAGGACAGGCCGATGGCCGCCACGGTCTCGCCGCGGAAGAGCGCCGAGAAGCGATCGTCGCCCGTCAGGGCGAGCGCCGTCCCCGAGTGCAGGGCGAACACGACGGCTGCCGTCGAGGACTGGGAGGCCATGGCATCCACCGCGACCGCGACGGCCAGCAGATCGGCGCGCGGGTCGAGGAGGCCGACGCGCGCCGCGCCCATGACCACGGCCGCCGCGGCGGAGTCGCGCGCCAGCTCGCGGCCGAGCGACGCGCCTTTCGCCTGCCACGAGGCCTGGACGTCGGTGAGGTCGAAATTCACGGTGACATTGTAGGCCTCGGGGCCCAGGCCTCAGGCCTCCGTCTGGGATGAGGGACGCGGTGCTACGAGCCGCTCGCCACGACTGCCACGATGTCGTCGCCGCCGGCATGGAGCCCGTCCTTCGCGAAGTCCGATTCCACGACCCCGTTGGGACCGGCGCTCAACACGAGCGTATCGGCCCCCTCGTCCGTCATCGCGCGGATGTTCACCGCGTACGGTGACCCCATGGATCCGGCTTGATGTGCTGCTGCAGGTACGCGCCTCGCCACCCGGAGAAGCCGCCCTGCTCCCGCGGGGTATACCCTGCCTCGTTCGTGATCAGGTGATCGTCGAGCAGGCCGACCCGATTCTCGTCGAGTGGAGCGGTCCACTCGGCCGCCCTGGTCCCCGGCGCGGCGGGCACGGCCCCCGCGCCGACCAGCAGATCGTATGAGCCCCGACCGCCAGGAAGGTGCCGTTCGGGTCCGGCATCGTCGAACAGACGGGCCAGGCTCACGGCAATCGTGCGGACGTCGCTGGCGGCTCGCACCAGCTTCGCCTGCTCGACGTAGTCGTTCACGGCCGGTGCAGCGGCGGCGCTGAGGATGCTCAACGCCGTGAGGATCGTCGTCGGGAAGACGGACGGGATCGAGCGAGCCGCTCGAAGATCGGACGCAGGCGCCTGGCCGAGTCGCCGAGGTTCTCGGGCAGGACGCGCATCTGCCCCACCACCGTCATGAAGTTGGTGTCGCCGTTCCACCGCGGCACCGCGTGCACGTGGAGGTGCTCGAGAATGCCCGCTCCGGCTGGCTTCCCCAGATTGATTCCGACGTTGATCCCCTGGGGCTGATAGGCCTCGATCAGCGCCGCCTCGGCGCGCTGGACGAGCGCCGCCAGCTCCTGCAGCTCCTCAGGGTTCAGTCCACCGAGCGACGCCACGTGCCGGAACGGCACCACCATCAGGTGGCCGTTGTTGTACGGGTAGAGATTCAGGATGACGTAGCACGTGGCGCCCTCGAAGACGACGAGGGAATCGGGCTGAGGCACACGGGGCGCGTCGCAGAAGACGCACCCTGTGTCAGGCTTGGTGCCGCTCACGTACTCCAGTCGCCACGGGGACCACAGGCGATCCATCGACAAGGCTCAAGGCTCAAGGCACAAGGCTCAAGGCTCAAAGCCCAACTCCCAACACACATTTGAGCCTTGGGCCTTGCCTACACAGACTGCAGCGCGTCGCCAGGCGCCGTGGAGGGGGTCTCCGGCAGCGCGGACTCGGCAGCCGCGGGCTCGCGGTTGATCAGATCCTTGAGCTCCTTGCCCGGCTTGAAGTAGGGGACTTTCTTCGGCGGCACGTCCACCTTGTCGCCCGTCTTCGGATTGCGGCCCTTGCGCGGCTCGCGCTTCCGCAGCCGGAAGCTGCCGAACCCGCGCAGCTCGATCTTTTCGCCGCGGTGCAGGGCCTCGATGATGCTCTTGAACACCGTGTCGACGATGACTTCCGAGTGCTTCTTGGTGAGATCGGAGACCCGCGA
>JACQTK010000233.1 GCA_016210845.1 Acidobacteriota bacterium
GTTCCGGGAGCTACGCGATCCGCGCGCCTTCGGGGGCCGTTGCGGCCGCTGCGAGTACCGCTGGGTCTGCGGCGGCTCCAGGGCCCGCGCGTTCGCGACGTCCGGTGATCCGCTCGGCGGGGATCCGCTGTGCGTCTACGAGCCGCTCGTCCCAGGGGCCGCCCACTGCGGCAACGTCTGAATCCGCGCCATCATCCCTCGTCCCCGCCCTGGACGCCCGCTGAACCGCTGATGTTGTCCGTTGGCGTTCCTCCACTGGAACGAGGCACGCCGACCGACGAGAGGCCCAACCAGGCCGAACCGCTGGCCCGCGGTATTCCGTGACGCAACGTCGCGCGGGCGCGCGAGACGTATATCACCGCCAAGGCGACAGGGACAGAGATGTAAGCGACCACACCCACTATCACGACGACCACCGCCCAGATTTCGACTTTCATCAGCGCCCCCTGTTATTCACTGCCCTTCCTCGCAAGACGGACCACCACCACGACGTCGTGACGAGACGACGAGCGCCCACGCTCCCGCAATGATAAACGGTGGGTTGGGCAACGTAAACACGTAAAGCCCGCTGGTGACCACCAGATCGAACGGGGCAAGGAGATTCTTTTCGGCGCCCGCGAGGAAATTTTCCCGCGACGAATTGAATTCCTGTCTACGGCCCTATACACGCACGAACCGCCGCTACTCAACGTGCGTCCCGGAAATCACGTGATCGGGCGGGTTTTGCTCCGTCGATGCCTGGCTCGTCCCTTGCTCAGCTGCCCTGCAACGGTATGAGTCTTTTCGCACACGAGTATTTCGATGGCGTGACGGGACGGGTGGTCTTCGTGGGGGCGGGGCCAGGCGATCCCGACCTCATGACGCTCCGAGGCTGGCGTGCCCTGCGAGACGCCGACGTCGTGCTGTACGACAGCCTCGTCGACATGCGCCTTCTCGACGATCTCGACGCGGAGCTGGTCTTCGCGGGCAAGCGGTGCGGGGCTCACCACATGCCCCAGGAGGCGATCACGGAGCTGCTCGTTCGCTTCGCGCTCGACGGCAAGCGTGTCGTGCGTCTCAAGGGGGGCGACCCCACGGTGCTGGGGCGCACGGGCGAAGAAGCGCTGCGGCTGGCGCAGTTCGGCATCCCCTTCGAGATCGTACCCGGCGTGTCGAGCGCCGTGGCGGCGCCCGCGCTGGCCGGCATTCCTGTCACGCATCGTGGCCTCGCCGACGGGCTCTGCGTCGTGTCGGCGCATCGCCAGGGGAACGACCCCGACATCTCGATTCCACCCTACCATCCGCGCACGACGCTCGTGCTGCTCATGGCCCTGCAGACGGTCGAGACGTGGAGCCCCCAGCTCCTCGAGCGTGGCTACCCCGCCGACCTGCCGGTCGCGTTCATCAGCGCGGGCGCCACCGCACGCCAGCGGGTGGTTGTGACCACCGTGTCACGCGCGGCCGCCGACGCACGGGCCGCAGGGCTCGATTCGCCGACGCTGGCAGTGGTCGGCAGGGTGGTTGGTCTGCGCGAAGAGCTGGCGGCGTGCGAGCGCACGCCACATTGGAGCCGCTCCGACGTGTCCGTCTGGGTCGGAGCCCAGGAGGAATCATGCTCCCTGTGATCGTTCTTGCCCTTCTCCTTCTCGGCTCGGCGAACGCGGTCGCTCAAGCGCCCGCTCAAGCCCCGCCTCAGGCGCCTGCTCAGCCCCAGGCCACTTCGCCCCTCACGATGGGAGATATCGTCGTGGCGGGCTCGCTTCGCACCCGAGCCGAAGCGTGGAACTGGTTCGACGGCAGCGCCGATGACAGCTACGTCTACCCTGGCTCGATCGCCCGTATCGGGCTCTCTCAGAAGAAGACGAGGGTGGACTGGCAGATCGAGCTCGCGGTTCCGTTCGTTCTGGGCTTGCCGGACGACGCGGTTGCGCCAGGCGCGCAGGGACAGTTGGGCCTGGGTGCCACCTACTTTGCCGCGAACAGCAACAGGCGCAACGTCGCGGAGCTGTTCGTCAAACAGGCGTCGGTGCGCATCACGGACCTCGGAGGCGTTGCCGGCCAATCGCTCAAAGCGGGCCGGATGGAGTTCATCGACGGCACCGAAGTCACACCCAGACACGCGACGCTGGCTGCCGTCAAACGCGATCGAATCGCCCATCGTCTGCTCGGCAATTTTGCCTTCTCGCACGTCGGCCGCAGTTTCGACGGCGCCCAGTGGGTGCTCAACAGGAGCGCGCTGAACGCCACCGCCTTCGCCGGCCGGCCCACGCGCGGCGTGTTCGTCGTCGACGGGTGGAGCGGCCTCGATATCAACGTGTTCTACGGAGCGCTGACGGGACAGACAGGCACGGATGCCGACGCCGGGGAGTGGCGCGTCTTCGGCCTCGGGTATTTCGATCGTCGAGACGGCGTGGTGAAGACGGACAACCGATCGCCCGCCGTACGGACCGCTGACAGGGAGCGGATCGACATCGGCACGTTCGGCGGCCACTACCTCCGCACCCTGCCCGCCGCCGCGGGTGCCGTCGATCTGCTGGCGTGGGGCGCCGTGCAACTCGGCTCGTGGGGCGCGCTCGACCAGCGCGCCGGCACCTTCGCCGTCGAAGCCGGCTGGCAGCCGGAGGCGCTCGAGGCGGTCGCGCCGTGGTTCCGCGGCGGCTACAACTACGGGTCGGGCGACGGCGACCCGAACGATGGACGGCACGGGACGTTCTTTCAGGTTCTGCCGACCCCGCGCCTCTACGCCCGGTTCCCCTTCTTCAACATGATGAACACGGGCGACGCCTTCGGCGAAGTCATCCTCCGGCCGTCGCGACGCCTGAGCGTGCGAGGCGATGTCCACGTGATTCGACTGGCGAGCAAGCACGACCTCTGGTATGCGGGCGGCGGCGCATTCCAGTCCTCCACGTTCGGCTTCATCGGCCGGCCGTCGAACGGCCGGACGGGGCTGGCGACGCTCTCTGACGTCAGCGGCGACTATCGCGTCAACGGCTACGCGTCCGTGGCCGTCTACTATGGCCGAGCGGCGGGCAGGTCGGTGACGGACGCCATTTATGCGAACGGCGCCGACGCGGACTTCGGCTACGTCGAAATGACGCTCCGATTCTGAACGAGGCTGGAACGACAAACGCGAAGAGGCGCCTCGCCGGCCTCCTGTAGACGCCGGTATACAGGTACGCAGCCGCCACTATGCAGCCCAGGGCAGCCTAGCGCTGCCGGGCGGCGGATGACGCGGCATTCGCCCGGGTCGCGATCTGGCTCGCCCTTTGCTCAGACCGCGTCGTGCACTATACAGTCTGGACCTGCGGCTATACACGGGAACGGACGCCCGCCCATCGACGGGGACTCCTTGCGCGCAGCTGGACATTTCTCACGCCCGCGATCCTGCTGATCCTGGCGGCGCCCGCGTGGGCGCAGCAGTCCGAGCGCGACGGCGAGCGAGGACGCGCCCTCTTCGACGAGAAGTGCATCGTCTGCCACACCATTGGAGACGGCGATCATCTCGGGCCGGACCTGGCCGGGGTCGTTGATCGACGGTCTCGTGATTGGCTCGTTCGCTTCATCGTCGAACCCGACCGGGTGCTCGCCTCGGGCGACGCGGCCGCCGTCGAGCTGCTGAAGAAGTACAACGAGCTGCCGATGCCGAACCTCGGGCTGACGTCCGAGGACGCCGAGGAGATCGTCGAGTACCTCGCGGGGCCGCGCGCGGCGGCCGGCACCGGCGCGACAGCCGCCGGGCCTGGGGTCCAGGCGACGCCGAAGATGCTCGGCCCGCAATCCGCCATCCTGTACACCTTCGTCGCGGTCACGCTCCTCATCGTGATTGTGTTCGGCATCGTGGTCGCGAGCACACGCACGGCGTCGACAGTCGACGTCGCGAGGGCCTTTCAACTCCGCCGCGTGCTGTTCATGATCGGTCTCATCCTGGTGGCGAGCGTGGCCATCGTCACGCTGCCGCGGGCGCCCTACGCGAAAGAAGGCATCAGCGCCGACCGCATTGTCTACGTGGCGGCCCGGCAGTACGACTTCGTGTTCTCGGAAGAACCGATCGTGACGGCCGAGGATATATCGCGGGTCCGCCGGATCCAGTCGCTCGAGTTTGCCGCGGGCGAGCTGGTCGAGTTCCGGGTCACGAGCCTCGACGTGACGCACGGCTTCGGGATCTACGGTCCGGAACGGCAGCTGCTGGTGCAGACGCAGGCCATGCCGGGCTACGTGAACCGGCTCCTCGTGCGGCTGGACCGCTCCGGGCCCCATCTCGCCCTCTGCATGGAGTACTGCGCGGGAGGCCACCACCTCATGCAGGCGTCTTTCACCGTCAACGACGCGAAGCCCGTGGCGAGCCACCGCACGCAGGCTGCGCTCATCACCCGCTAGGCATGCTGGAGCACACGACAGTGCACACGACGCGCACGAATATCTACCCGGGCGCCATCGGCGCCATCGGCGACACGCGCGAGGCGCGCGCCGCAGCGATGTCGGCGGCGCCGTCGACGATCTACTCGTGGATGCTGATCTCGGCGGCGCTCTTCGTGATCCTGGTACTGCTGGGCATCGTCATGCGTCTGGTCCAGGGCGGCGCGCTGCCCGGCCTGCAGTCCTGGTTCTATCCGCTGATGACGCTGCACGGCGTGGGGATGGCCGGCCTGTGGTTCGTCGGGGCGATGGCCTGCGCCTCGGAGGCCATGCGCAAGCACGTGCACACGTCCAGCGCCGTCGGCGTGCTCGCCCTGTCCGGAACGATGGTCGGCGTCGTGCTGCTCCTCGTCAGCGTCTTCGCAGGCCGGTTTGCGGCCGGGTGGTACTTCCTCTATCCACTTCCGCTGCAGGGCGAATGGCCGGCCTGGTCGGCGGTCACCTTCCTGGTGTCGCTGACCGTGCTCGGCGCGACCTGGCTCGTCTGGAGCCTCGACATGCTGCGGGCGGTCGCGGCGCGGTACTCGCTCCCCAACGCCCTCGGCTGGCACTACCTCCGCGGCGAGACCGAGCCGGCGGTTCCGCCGGCCGTCATCATCGTCACCGTCAGCATGATCGTCAACGTCGTCGCACTGGTCGCCGGTGTGGTGACGCTGGTGTTGTTCTACTTCGAGCTGCTCACGGGCGCGCCGGTCGACGCGCTCCTCATGAAGAACCTGACCTTCCTGTTCGGCCACACGCTGGTGAACCTGGCATTGTACCTGGCGCTGGCTGCCGTGTACGAGGCGCTGCCCGTCTATGCGGGCCGGCCGTGGAAGGCGAACAAGATCGTCGCCATCTCGTGGAACGCCGTGCTGTTCGTCGTGCTGCTGGCCTACTTCCACCACCTCTACATGGACTTCGTGCAGCCCGGAACGCTCCAGTA
>JACQTK010000229.1 GCA_016210845.1 Acidobacteriota bacterium
CATCAAGGTCACCGGCATCACCTCCGAGATCATGGCCAAGGCGCTCGAGCAGGCGCGCGCGGGCCGCATGCACATCCTCGCCGAGATGGCCAAGACGCTGGCGGAGCCGCGCAAGGCCATGTCCATGTTCGCGCCGCGGATCATCACCATCAAGATCCCGGTCGACAAGATCCGCGACGTCATCGGACCGGGCGGCAAGATGATCCGCAGCATCATCGAGCGCACGGGGGTGAAGATCGACGTCGAGGACGACGGCCGCGTGAACGTGGCGTCAGCCGACGGCGAGTCGGCGCAGAAGGCGATTGGGATCATCCAGGAGCTGACCGCGACGCCCGAGCTGAACAAGACCTACATGGGCAAGGTGCAGCGGATCACCGACTTCGGCGCGTTCGTCGAGATCATGCCTGGCACCGACGGTCTGCTGCACGTCTCGGAGATTGCGACCCACCGGGTCAAGGACGTGCGCGACGAGTTGAAGGAGGGCCAGCAAATTCTGGTGAAGGTCATCAACATCGATCCCACCGGGAAGATCCGGCTCAGCCGCAAGGCCCTGCTTCAGGAGGAGGCGGCCAAGGCCGAGGCGGCCGCGCCGGCCGCCAAGCGATAATGTAGGGGCCGACCTCGAGGTCGGCCCACCCATGACTTTGACCCGTCGGACCGTCGGGCTGCTCCTCCTGGGCGCTGGCGCCCTCCTCGTCGCAGGGCCGTTCGTCGGCCGGCTGCCGGCCCAGGATCAGGCCCCCAACCGTCCCGAGTTCACGCTGATCGCGAAGAACTTCCGGTTCTCCCCGGACCGGCTCGAGGTCACGCAGGACGATCTGGTCAAGCTGACCATCCGCAGCGAGGACGTCGCCTACAGCTTCGCGATCGACGAGTACCGCATCGTGCGGCGCGTGCCGGCCGGTGCGTCCACCACGTTCGAGTTCCGCGCGGACCGCCCGGGGACGTTCCGCTTCTACAGCAACCTCACCGACGATCCGGGCCACCGCCAGATGCAGGGCCAGCTCGTCGTCCGGGCGCAATAGCGCATCGAAAGCCGGTTCAAGCCGTTCTGCGCCGTCGATCTTGCTCAGATGGCGGTCGAACGCCCCGAGCCGCAGATGGCCGGCCTTGCGTGCGACTTCGAGAAGGAGGCATGTCGATCGCGGCGCCACACTGCTGCCACAGGGTTGCCCTCCAGGCTGGCTCGATCACCGCTGACGCGACTCCCAGGCGCGGGCCGCCTCGATGCGCGCCGCCATCGGCGGGTGCGAATGGAACAGGATCTCGACGAACCGCGAGGGGTGCTCCTCCGCCAGGTTCCTCGCCGCGAGCCGCCTCATCGCGGACACGAACGCCGCGGCATTCCTGGTCATCTCCAGCGCGTACCGATCCGCGCGCCGCTCGTGGGCGCGCGAGAGCGCGTTCGCCAGCGGCAGCAGGATGATCGAGACCGCGCCCCCCGCCAGCATGAGCAGCGGCAGGCCGGCCACGTCGTCCTTGGACGCGATCCCGAACGCGCCCACCGACGCGGCCAGCACCCGATCGGCCAGGTAGAAGCCGAGCACGATGAGACCCGCATCGAGCGTGATTCCCTTCCAGATGTCGCGGTGCACGTGGTGGGCGAGCTCGTGCGCCAGGATCACCTCGATCTCGTCGTCACCATGATCGGCGAGCAGCGTGTCGGAGAGCAGGATGCGCCGCGTCCGGCCGATGCCCGCCAGCGCCGCGTTGGCCTTCCGCGTGCGGTCGCTCAGCCGCCACTCGAAGACGCCCAGCACGCGCACGCCGGCCCGCTCGGCGAGCGCGGCCAGCCGCGCCGCCAGGCCCGGACGGTCCAGCGGCTTGACGTCGTAGAAGAGCGGCAGCAGCAGCACGGGCGCGAGCTGCGCGAGCAGCACCAGGACGGCCGCGAAGCAGGCAGCCGCTGCCGCCCACCACAGCTCGGGCGTCCACCGCAACAGCGCGAAGACGACGAGAGACCCGCCGATCGCGAAGACCAGCGCGACGACCCCGGCCTTCAGGTGATCGAGCCACCAGCGCGCGGTCGTCTGCGTCGACAGGCCGTACCGCCGCTCGAGGGTCACACTCTGATAGAACGCCAGCGGCAGCTGCACCGCCTCGCTCAGCAGCGCCAGCAGCACGACATAGAGCATGACTGTCAGGAAGAAGGACTGCCCCGCGGCTGCCGCGGCCGCGTCGCGCAGCGCGGAGGACCACCCGGTGGTCAGCAGGAGCAGCAGGAGGAGGGCGCCGAGGGCGGTGCCCAGCAGCGAGGCGCGGCGGCGCAGCCGATGGTAGCGGGTCGCCTTGTCCTCGTTCATGAAGGTTGCCGGCCGTTCTCCCCCCGCGCTCTGATCCGGATGCCGCCGTTGACCGTGTCGGCCGAGATGCGCGGCCCGCCGCCGTTCAGCGTTCCCGCGAGGCGCCGCCGCGACATCTCCGAGGTCTGCACCCCCAGCCGCCCGTCGACGTCGATGCCGCCATTGACGCACTGCACCTCGAGCGTGGCCTTCGCGTCGGTCGGCACGTCGAGCCGCACGCCGCCGTTGGTCGTCTCGATCCGGACCTCGCCGCCGATGGCGGCGAAGTCCACCTGCACGCCGCCGTTGACGACGGCCGCCGTGAGCCCGCCCGACAGGCCGCGGCCGTTGACGGCGCCATTCGTCGTGGACGCGGTGACGCGGCCGCTGAGGTTCTCGAGGCGCACGCCGCCATTCTCGGTCGTGAGCGACACGTCCACCCCCGCGGGCACGCGCACGCGATAGGCCACGGTGAGCTGAGGGCCGCGGCGAAGGCCCCCGGAGCGCGGCTCCCAGGTTCCGCGCGCCTCGACCCGCACGCGCTCCGGCGAGACGTCCTCCCGCATCTCGACCTGCTTCAGCAGCTCCTGCGCCTCCTCCGAGCTGCCAGCCCTGACCCGACGCTCCGCGAGGATCTCGACCTCGCGGCCCTCCCCCGCCGTCGCCTCGATGGCCCCGTTGACGTTCACAATCTCCAGGGTGCCACCGGCCGGCAGTGTGTAGGTCCGCACCCACTCGTCGGTGGCCCGTCCTTCCGCGATGTCGAGCGAGATGCCCCGTTCGCCCACCTGGACGTCGCAGGCGGTGAGCAGGATGGCGGCGGCGAGGCAAAGGAAGGGTCTCATGCCGGTAGTTTACGGACGCAAAGGCCCTCAGGTTCGAAGCGCCCCTCCGCACGCGGGGGCTGAAGCCCCCGCGCTACAGGTGCCGATGTAGAGCGGCGGCTTTAGCCGCCGCGTCAGTTCAGCCGCACCGAGATCAGCTTCGAGACGCCCGGCTCTTCCATGGTGACGCCGTACAGCCGGTTGGCGATTTCCATGGTGCGGCGGTTGTGCGTGATCAGGATGAACTGCGTCCGATCCAGCATGCCCTGCAGCATCTCCACGAACCGCCCCACGTTCGCATCGTCGAGCGGCGCATCGATCTCGTCGAGGAGGCAGAACGGGCTCGGCTTGTACCGGAAGATCGCGAACATCAGCGCGATCGCGGTGAGCGCCTTCTCGCCGCCGGAGAGCAGCTGCACGCTCTGCAGGCGCTTGCCCGGCGGCGAGGCGACGATGTCGATGCCGCTCTCGAGCGGATCGTTCTCATCGAGCAGGGTCAGGCCCGCACGGCCGCCGCCGAACAGGGTGCTGAAGGTGATCTGGAAGTTCTGCTGGATGGCCGTGAAGGCCTCGTTGAAGCGGATCGTCGACGTCTCGTCGATCCGTGTGATGGCCTCCGCGGTCTGGGCGATCGAGTCGATCAGATCCTTGCGCTGCGTCGTCAGGAAGGTGTGGCGCGCCTCGAGCTCGTCGAACTGCTCGATGGCCATCATGTTGACCGGACCCAGGCGATCGATCTTCGCCTTGAGGGCGGCGATGGCCTCGTCGGCGGTCATGGATGCGGAGGCATCGATGGCAGCGCCGTTGGCGGCCTCGGCTTCCTCCGCCTCGGGATCGGCCTCCTCCGCGGTGAGTGCGGCGGCGTCGGGCGTGGCCTGGCCGGCCTCCTCCATCTGCTCGACTTCGCCGAGCACCTCGTCGAGCGAGCACTGCATCGTGTCGGCGCACGTCTGCGCCAGGTGGCCAAGGTCGCTCTGCGCGGTGGCGTGCGCCAGATCCAACGCGCTCGCGTCGGCCCTGACAGCGTCCAGGAGGTGGCGCGCCTCGCGGATTGCCGCCTCCTGCGCGTCGACCTGGACACGGAGCTCGGCGGCTCTCTCATCCACCTGCCGCACGTCTTCTCGCAATGCCTCCAATGCCCGGATGTCTTCGTCGAGGCCCCGCTGTCCCTCGGCCATCGCCTGCACTACGGCCGCGCGGCGCGTGCGCGCCTGCGCGAGCTCGGCGGTGCGCGCCAGAATGCGCTCCTCCAGCTCGCGCGCCCCTTCCTCGAGCCGGAGCACCTCGGCGCCGAGCGCGGCTGTCCGCTCCAGCATGGCGGCGTGGGCCGCGCGGGCGTCGGCCGTGCGGGCGCTCAACGCGTCGGCGTGCTCGCGCGCGTCCATCAGACGCGTCTGAGTCTCGCTCAGGTGCGTCTCGGCGGCGCGCTGCTCCTCGAGCAGGCGGGCGATCGAGGCCTGCGCCTCGGCGAGCCGTGCGTCGAGCGACGCGTGCTCCTCCTCGGCCTGGCGGCGTTCGAGCCCAATCACGTCACCCTTGCGCCCCAGGCGCGCGGCCTCTTCCGCCGCGTGCGCCACCTCCGCGTCGTGGGCCACGATGGCCTTGTCCTGCCGGTGCCGCTCGGCGGCGAGCGCCGCGAGCGCCGCAGCGGCGTCGGCGATGGCGACATCGAGGGTGCGGGCCTCATCGGCCAGCCGCGCCAGCGACTCGCGATCGGTCGCCACCCGTTCCCGCAGCTCCTTGATCTCACGCTTGGCGGCGAGAATGCCGCGCGACTCGGCCTTGACGCCGCCAGACACCAGGTGAGGGCCGCGCAGCATGTCGCCGTCGAGCGTGGCCACGGGCGCAGGCGTCAGCCTCGACAGCTCGACCGCCGCGTCGAAGCCCTCGGCCACGTAGGCGTCCGGCACCCCTTGCTGAATCGCGGCCGCGTGCGGTCCGGTGATCCGCAGCACGTCGGCGATCGGGACAATGCCCGCAGCGGAAGGCGGGCCTAGAGGCCCGCCTCTACGATCAGCAGCGGGACCTTCCTCGGGCGCCGAAGCCCCGGCGAAAGCGGCAGGTCCGCCTTCCGCATCGATCACGAGGAACCCGCAGCGGCCCGCGTCGTGCTCGCGCACGAGGGCGAGGCCCGCCTGCGCCTGGTCGTGCCGCTCGACGATGACGTGCTGCAGGAGATCGCCGAGGCACGCCTCGACCGCACGCTCGTACCGGCGGTCGACTTCCACGTAGTCGGCGACGGCGCCCCGCTGCCCGACGCGCCCGTTGGCCTGCACGAGCACCATGCGGGCGGCGTCGCCGAACTCCGCCCGGCTCGCCTCGAGCTCTTCCAGCGAGGCCAGGCGCGCCTGAAGGGCGGCCAGATCCCGCTCCCGCGCGCGCACGGCGTCGACGCGCGTGTCGTGCTCCGCACGCGCCCTGGCCAGATCCGACTCCCGCCGGGCGCCCTCGAGCCCGATCTGCTCGAGCGACGCCTGGGCTCGCGCAAGCGCGGCGGCCGCGGCCGTCCGCTCGCCTTCCACCGTCGCGAGCTCGCGGCGCAGGTCGTCCCGTTCGATGTCGAGCTTGCCGATCGTCTCGGCCACCCGATCGCGCTGTGCCGCAGCGTGCTCCATGGCGTGCCGCAGCGCGGTCGCCGCATTGAGGACGGCGTAGACCCCGCCGCGCGCCGCTTCGACGTCGCTGGCGAGCCCTTCGATCCGCTGCTGCGCCGCGGCGTACGCCCCGGACGCGTCCGCCAGCAGCGCTGCCGCCTCGTCCCGCTTCTGCGCGGCCTCGGCCGCGGCGGCCCGACGCGACTCCACGGCAAGGCGCGCGGGCCCGCGGCGCTCCTCCAGATCGCGCAGCTCGGCGCCGATCTCGGTGGCCCGCGCGGCGAGCGTCTCCGCCTGGTGGCGGTCGAAGTCCTGCTGCTGCTGGCGGCGGTTGATGTCGAGCTCGCGCGCGTGCGCCGCCTCGCGGACACGCGCCGCACGGCTGTCCGCCTCGGCCTGCTCGATGCGCAGGCGCGCCAGGTCGGCGTCGACCTCGGCGACGCGGCCAGCCGCGGCCGCCTCGCGCTCCCGCGCCGCGGCCAGGCGGGCGCGCGCGTCCTCGATGCCGCGCGCCAGCTCGCGGAAGCGCCCGGCCAGCAACACCTTCTCCCAGCGCCGCAGCTCCTCGCGGAGCCGCTTGTAGCGTCGAGCCTTGGCCGCCTGCCGCTTCAGCGCTCCGCGCTGCTTGTCCACCTCGAAGACGATGTCGTCGATGCGGGTGAGGTTGTGCTGCGCCGCCTCGAGCTTGAGCTCCGCGGCGCGCCGACGCGACTTGTACTTGGTGATGCCCGCAGCCTCCTCGATGAGCTGGCGGCGATCGGCCGGCCGCGAGCTCAGGATCATGCCGATCTTGCCTTGCTCGATGATGGCGTACGCCTTGGCGCCGAGCCCGGTGTCCATCAGCAGCTCGTGCACGTCGCGGAGGCGGCACACCTCGCCATCGATCAGGTACTCGCTCTCCCCGGACCGATACAGCCGTCTGGTCACTTCGACGTCGCGCGTGAAGAGGCGCGCGAGCTGTTCGACTGTCTCATGACGGCCGTGGCCGTTCCCATTGCCGTGGCCCTGCGCGGGCGCGTCGGGATGATGACCGTTCCCGCGCCCGTTTCCGGAGGCCTGCCCTTCGACTACGCTCAGGGCATCCCGAGCGCCAGTCGAGGGGTGAAGGCCTCCGGCTGCCGGATCTTCGACTACCGTGTCTTCCGCGTCGCCGTTCTTCGGCGGCATCGGGAGCCCGGTCAGCCGCAGGCGCACCTCGGCGGTCGCGCCAGGCTTGCGGGCGTCGCTGCCGCTGAAGATGACGTCCTCCATGCGGTCCCCGCGCAGGCTCTTCGCGCTCTGCTCGCCGAGGACCCATGTGATGGCATCGGCGAGGTTGCTCTTGCCGCAGCCGTTCGGACCGACGATGGCGGTGACGCCCTGGTCGAAAGCCAGCTCCGCACGATCGGAAAACGACTTGAAGCCGCTGATTTCGAGGCGCTCTAGACGCATAGGTTCACTGTGATGCGGCGCGCCGCTGGGAGGCAGCTCACTCTAACCAGCCGAGATGCCGTCATCCGACACCCCCGCGGCGCCTCGGCTGGTTTCCGTTTGTTTCTTGGCGCGCTCTGCGCGCCTAGGCCGTTGTGCGTCGGACCAACGAGTCCAAGACTCGCGCCCGAGCCCGCATAACGGCCCAGCCAAGCCCTGGGGCATGGCTATAGTAACACCACAAGATCTTGGGCTGGGCAACCCAAAGAGGTGGGAGTGGCGTTACTGCAAGAACTCCCGACTCCCAACCTCCACATCCCCAAGGCCGTTCCGGCGGGAGTCGGAGGTTGGGAGTCGGGAGTTCACCGTGCCGCTCTCGTGGCCGGCGGCGCCGTGCCGAGCCGCATCAACGCTTCCGCCTCGGGGAACAGCGTCAACGCGTACTGCAGCTGCGGGTCGGCCTTCGAGAGATTCCGCCGCGCGACCTCGACGCTGAAGAGATCGACGTCGATCTCGAAGCGGATCATCGCGCGGATGAACTGCTGATCCTGCTGCCACGCCGCCTCGTCGAGTCGGAGCCCCGACTTCTGCACGTGCTCCTTGAACTCGGCGACCATGGCATCGGTGACCTGGAAATCCTCCGACAGCTCGCGCAGCGGCTCCGAGGGGCTGGCCGTGATGCGCGCATCACCCCGCCGCGAGAAGCGCTGCGCGTAGGTGTCGAACAGGTTCCGCGCGAACAGCGTGCGGGCAAAGCGCGTAGGGTTGAACCCCTCCACCGGGCCGTCGAACCGCCGGTCGGGCTCGATGCCCCCGCCGCCGAACACGCGCCGGCCGCCGTCGGTGAACTTCAGATCCTCGGGCTTGTGCGCCCTGTTGGGATCCTGCTCGCGCAGCGTGTAGGTGAGGTACTCGTCGAAGCTGCCGTCCCACGGGCGCTGAATCAGGCGTCCGCTCGGGGTGTAGTACCGGGCCGTGGTCACCGCCACGCCCGCCCCCTGGCTCACGCGGTACACCGACTGCACGAGCGCCTTGCCGAACGTCGTTTCGCCCACCACGAGCGAGCGATCGTGATCCTGCAGCGCACCGGAGACGATCTCCGACGCGCTGGCGCTGTTCCGGTTGACCAGCGTGATCATCGGCATGTCGAGGTATTCGCTCGCCCGTGTCGCGCGGTATTCCGAGTCCGAGTTCGCCACGCGGCCGCGGGTGTACACGATCATGTCGCCGCGCGGGAGGAACCGGTTGCTCACGCGAATCGCCTGATCGAGGGCGCCGCCCGGATTGCCTCGCAGGTCGAACACGAGGCGCCGCATCCCCTTGGCCGTCAAGTCGCGCAGCGCACGGCCGAGCTCGTCGTCGGAGTTCTCCCCGAACTCCGACAGCAGGATGTAGCCCGTCGTATCGTCGATCATGAACGCGGCACGGACGGTCGGAATGTGGATCTCGTCGCGGACGACCGCCAGGTCGATGAGCTTGTCGTAGCTGGTCCGACGAAGGGAGATCTCCACGGGCGTGCCGCGCGGGCCGCGCAGCCGCCGCACCGCCTGATCGCTGGTCCACCCCTTGGTGTCTTCCCCTTCGATCCGGGCGATGACGTCGCCGCGGCGCAGGCCCTTCTGGTAGGCCGGGGACCCCTCGAAGAGGGAAATCACGGTGATGTCGCCCGCGATGACGTTGATGGAGATGCCGAGGCCGTAGTACCGCCCTTCCTGACGCTCGCGCATCTGGGCGTACGTGCGCGGATCCATGAAGCTCGAATGCGGGTCGAGCGTCTGCAGCATGCCGGAAATGGCGCCGTAGACGAGGCGGTCCGGTTCGACGTCCCCGGCGAAGTTCGCTTCCACGGCGGTCAGCGCCGCCGTAAAGACCTCGTATTGTTCGGGGATCCGGTCCTGCGCCACCAGGGCGCTGCGGCCGTAGAACCCGCCCAGCAGGGCGCAAAAGACGATGGCGAAGACGGCCGCGGACAGAGACCGGTAGCTGCGCATACAGCAACTATAAACGGACCGCCATACGGCTCCAAACGAGAATCTCACCCCCTGCGGAGGAGCCGTCTAGCGGTCCCGGCGCGCGGAGCGCGCCCAGCAGATACTGGCCAACCAGCCAAGGGGCTCCGCCCCTTGATATCCCCCGGAGCCCCTTGGCTGGTTCGCTTGACCCCGTCCAGAGCGGATTTATAATGCCATGAACCACTTAAGGGGACATTTTATGTTTGGTTCCATCGGCATGCCTGAGCTGATCATCATCCTGGTGATCGCGCTCATCATCTTCGGGCCCCGCAAGCTGCCGGAGCTCGGCCGGTCGCTCGGCAAGAGCCTCGGCGAGTTCAAGCGAGCCTCCAACGAGCTGCGCAGCACGCTCGAAGAGGAGATCCGCGTCGAGGAACAGCGGGAGGAGCGCGTCAAGATGAAAGCCGAGCAGGACTCGGCAGTTGCCGCCGCGGCCACGCCTCCCTCGGCCACGCCGGTTCCGCCCGCGCCGACCCCCGCCCCGGCCGCCGACACCGTGAACCGGACGACCGGCACCGATCCCGTCGCCTAGCCCGGGGTGCTCATGGCCCTGGTGCCGTTTCCCAAGAAAGCGCCGCCCGCGGTCCGAGACGACGACCTCGATTCGGATCGCGATCGGCTCGACGAGCTGGAAGGCGAGGACGCATCCGGCGGCAAGATGTCGTTTCTGGAGCACCTCGACGAGCTCCGGAGGCGGATCATCTACGCCCTCGGCTCGGTGTTCGCGGGCTTTGCGATCTCGATCTTCTTCGTCTACGACATCTTCGACTTCATCTACCGGCCCATGCAGGCGATGCTGCCGGCCGGACAGCAGCTGATCTACACCAACCCCGGTGAAGCGTTCATCCTTCTCATCAAGATCGCGCTGATCGCGGGCCTCATCATCGCGACGCCGCTGGTGTTCACCCAGGTGTGGCTGTTCATCGCGCCCGGGCTCTACGTGCACGAGAAGAAGCTGGCGATCCCGTACGTCGCGATGTCGTCGATCCTGTTCGCCGGAGGCGCCGCCTTCTCGCACTACGTGGTGTTCCCGATCACGTGGCGGTTCTTCGTCAGCTTCGACTTCGCCAGCGACATCCTCACGTTCATGCCGCGCGTGGAGCCGGCGTTCTCGATGTACCTCAGGCTGATCCTCGCCTGCGGCATCACGTTCCAGCTGCCCGTCCTGGTGCTCTTCCTCGCGCGCCTGGGCCTGATCACCCCGCGGTTCATGATCCGCAACTTCAAGTACGCGGTGCTGCTGATCATCATCGCGGCGGCGGTGCTGTCGCCCGACGGCAGCGGCGTCGGCCTGGTGGCGATGGGGGCCCCGGTGGTGCTCCTCTACATCTTCAGCATCGGCCTCGCGTGGGTGTTCGGAAAGAAACGGACGGCCGAATCGGCGTGAACCCTCTCCGCGGGGGCTGAAGCCCCCGCTCTACAGGCGGCAGGTTATCCGGCAGATTGTCCTCCTGTAGACCGCAGGCTTCAGCCTGCGCGCCATGTTCAGCCTGCGCGCCATGTTCAGCCTGCGCGCCATGTTCAGCCTGCGCGGTCAGTACGCCTTGGCAAACCAGGCGTGGGCGGTGGCGGGCGCGCCGCACTTCAGGCACGCCTTCCCGTCGGCGGGCGGACTGTCGAGCGGGATATTCCGGATGGTCGCCTGGGTCTCCGCCTTGATCTCGGCCTCGCAGGCGGCCGATCCGCACCAGGGCGAGATGACGAATCCCGGCCGGCCGTCCATGATCGTCTTGAACTCGTCGTAGCCGTCGGCGGTGGCCGTGTGCTCCTCGCGAAACTTGAGGGCCCGGTCGAAGAGCGTGCGCTGAATCGTGGCGAGCAGCCGCTCGACGTGCGCCGCCAGCCCTTCCATCGGCGCCGATGCCTTCTCCCGCGTGTCGCGCCGCGCGAGCACGACCTGCGACTTCTCGATGTCCTTGGGACCGATCTCGAGCCGCAGCGGCACGCCTCGCAGCTCCCACTCGTTGAACTTCCAGCCAGGGGTCTGCGAGTCGCGGTCGTCGAGCATGACGCGCACGCCGCGGCCGGCCAGCTCGTCTCGGATGGCCTGCGCGCGAGGCAGGACCGTCTCCCGCCAGTTGCCGCGCGGGATGGGAACGATGACCACCTGATAGGGCGCGATCGTGGGCGGCAGGATCAGGCCCCCCTCGTCGCCGTGCACCATGACCACGGCCCCGATCAAACGCGTGGTCACGCCCCACGACGTGCCCCAGATGTACTGCAGCGACTTGTCGCGGCCCTGAAAGGTGATGTCGTACACCTTGGCGAAGTTCTGCCCCAGGTTGTGCGACGTGCCCGCCTGCAAGGCGCGGCCGTCGCCCATCAGGGCCTCGATCGAATAGGTCCGCTCGGCCCCCGCGAACTTCTCGCTGTCCGTCTTCCGGCCATCGAGCACGGGCATGGCCAGATCGTTCTCGGCGAAATCCTTGTAGACGCCGAGCATCCGCAGCGTCTCCTCCTGCGCCTCCTCGGCCGTCTCGTGCGCGGTGTGCCCCTCCTGCCAGAGGAACTCGGTCGTCCGAAGGAAGAGCCGCGTGACCTTCTCCCACCTGACGACGTTGGCCCACTGGTTGATGAGGATCGGCAGATCGCGCCACGATTGAATCCACTTGGCGTACATCGGCCCGATGATCGTCTCCGACGTCGGGCGCACGACGAGCGGCTCCTCGAGCTCCTCGGTGCCTCCCCGCGTGACCCAGGCCACCTGGGGCGCAAACCCTTCCACGTGTTCCGCCTCCTTCATCAGCAGGCTCTGCGGGATGAACAGCGGAAAGTAGGCGTTGACGTGCCCCGTGGCCTTGAAGCGGCGGTCGAGCCCCTGCTGCATCAGCTCCCAGATGGCGTAGCCGTACGGCCGGATGACCATGCAGCCCTTGACCGGCGAGTAGTCCGCCAGCTCCGCGCGGCGGACGACGTCGATGTACCAGCGCCCGAAGTCCTGCGACTGGGGCGTGATCTCTTTGGGTAACTCTGGAATGTCGGTCTCTTTGGACATGAAGGTCGATACGCCTCGCCCGCCGCGTCGATCTGTCGCGGCGGCTAAAGCCGCCGCTCTACAGGTGACAGATCGTCCGCCAATGAATTGTCCTCCTGTAGAGCGCAGGCTTCAGCCTGCGCGTTCGGGTTCAGATCCACACATCGGCGATGTGCTTCTTCCAGTGTAGATCGTCGCGCGACGGGAAATCGGCGCGAAAGTGGCCCCCGCGGCTCTCCTGGCGCCGCAGCGCCGCCCGCGCGATGAGCAGGCCCACGTCCACGAGGCTGTCGATGCGGCGGAAGTCGCGGTCGCAGCCGTGCGCCGGTCGGGCGGCTGCGGACCCGGCGGCCCACGCTTCGAGGCGGCCGCACGCCTGTTCCAGCGCCGCGCGCCCGCGGAGCAGGCCCACGTGCCGCCACATCAGATCGCGCACCTCGAACGGCGTCGGCACGGCGGCGTCCGGTCCCCCGGCCGGACGCGGCCATCGCACGACCTCCGAGGGCCACGGGTTGCCCGCCCGCGGCGGGCTTGCCACGCCGAAGCCGCGGAGCGGCGAAGGCGGGCCCATCATGGCCCGCGCGGCGCGCGCCCCGAAGACGAGCCCCTCGAGCAGCGAGTTGCTGGCGAGCCGATTGGCGCCGTGCACGCCCGTGCAGGCCACCTCGCCAGCGGCGAGCAGCCCGGGCAGCGATGTGCGGCCATCGAGATCGGTCTCGACGCCGCCCATGACGTAGTGCGCCGCGGGGCTCACGGGGATGCGGTCCGAGGCGAGATCGAGTCCCGCCTGCGCGCACGCGCGGGCGATCGTCGGAAACCGGCTCGTGACGAAGTCGCGGTCGAG
Source organism: Acidobacteriota bacterium (assembly GCA_016210845.1). Lineage (GTDB taxonomy): Bacteria > Acidobacteriota > Vicinamibacteria > Vicinamibacterales > UBA2999 > JACQTK01. The sequence goes on from JACQTK010000229.1 coordinate 12,941, forward strand.
GTGCGCGAGCGTGAGGTAGACGGGCGCACCGGTCCGCTCCACTTCCCTGACGATGGCGCGGGCCACCAGATCGCGCGAGGCGAGATCGCCCGCCGGCTCGTACCGCTGGACGAACCGTTCGCCTGCCTCGTTGACAAGGTGGGCGCCTTCCCCCCGCAGCACCTCGGACAGCAGGAACCGCGGCGCCCCCTCGACGTTGAGCACCGTGGGATGAAACTGGACGAACTCGAGGTCGGCGACGCGCGCCCCCGCGCGTGCGGCGATGGCGATGCCGTCGCCGGTGGCGATGGCCGGATTGGTCGTCTCGCGAAAGACGTGGCCGGCGCCGCCGGTGGCGAGCATCGTGTGGGTAGCGGTGACGCTGCCCTGCGCGCCATCGCCCGTGATGAACGCCGCTCCGACGCAGTCACCGTCCCTCGTCATCAACTCCGTGGCCAGCGCATCGTCCACCACGCGAATGCGGGGGTCGCCGCTGACGCGCGACCAGAGCAGCCGTCCGATCTCGCGTCCCGTGGCGTCCCGCGCGTGCAGGACGCGCCGCACGCTGTGCGCCCCCTCGCGTCCGAGCGCGGGGCCGCCGCTGGCGTCGCGATCGAACGCCGCACCCCAGTCGATCAGCTCGCGCACGTAGGCCGGCCCTTCGCGGACGAGCACGTCCACCGCCGCCGGCACGCAGAGACCATCGCCCGCGGCGATCGTGTCGCGGGCGTGCAGCTCGGGAGAGTCGTCCGGCCCCAGCGCCGCGGCAATGCCGCCCTGCGCGTACCCGGTGTTGCTCTCGCGGGGATCGGCCTTGGTGAGCACGACGACGTCGCCCGTTCCGACCAGGGAGAGCGCGGCGCGCAGGCCGGCGATGCCGCTGCCGATGACGAGGAAGTCCGCGCGCAGACGCACGGGTGCTATCCTATCAAGGCACAAGGCACAAGGCACAAGGCTCAAGGCCCAAGGCACAGCGCAGTCTTGAGTCTTGAGTCTTGAGTCTTGAGTCTTGAGCCTTGTGCCTTGAGCCTTGTGCCTTGAGTCTTGATGTCCTGAAAGAGCCGGTCCGCGTCGAGGTGCACGCGGCCCCTGCCTCCCGCTCGCCGCACGACGGCGACGCCGGACGTTCGACGTCGACCATCTGGATCGGCGATCACGTCATCGATCGCGCGGCCGTCCTGCTCGACGCGGAGCACGTCGGCGCGCAGCGGTTCGTCGTGTCGAGCCCGGTGGTCTGGCGCTTCCATGGCGCGCGGCTGCAGCAGGCGCTCGGCATGGGCGATCCGATCCTCGTCCCCGATGGCGAGCGCTTCAAGAACCTGCAGTCCGTCTCGCGGATCTACGACGCGTTGATCCGCGCGGGCGCCGATCGCAGCAGCGCCATCGTGGCCCTCGGCGGCGGCGTGATCGGCGACACGGCCGGCTTCGCGGCCGCCACCTTCCTGCGTGGCATCACGCTCGTGCAGGTGCCGACGACGCTGCTGGGGCAGGTCGACAGCGCCATCGGCGGCAAGGTCGGCGTCAACCACGTCCTCGGCAAGAACCTCATCGGCGCCTTCCACCAGCCGGCCGTGGTGCTGAGCGATCCCCAGCTCCTCGGGACGCTGCCGCGACGCGAGTTCCGCTCGGGCCTGTACGAGGTGGTCAAGTACGGGATGATCGCGAGCCGCGACCTGTTCGATCGCGTCGCCCATCACACCAAGGCCGTGTTCGATCGCGACCCGGCCGTGCTGGTGCCGACCATCATCGACTCCTGCCGCATCAAGGCCGACGTGGTGTCGAAGGACGAGCGCGAGAGCGGCCTCCGGCGCGTGCTCAACTTCGGCCACACCGTCGGCCACGCCCTCGAGGCCGTGACGAAGTACCGCCGCTTCCTCCACGGCGAGGCCATCGCCTACGGCATGCTCGCGGCCGCGGATGTGGCGGTGGCCCGGGGCGCGCTGGCCGAGCGCGAGCGCCAGGCGCTCGCCCGCCTGATCGCGCAGCTTGGCCCGCTGCCGCCGATCGCCGACCTGTCGGCGGCCGAGGTGCTCGAGGCCGTCCGGCGCGACAAGAAGATCGTGCGGGGGCGGCTGCACTTCGTGATCGCCATTCAGATTGGCGCGACCATGACGATCGACGACGTGACGGAGGATGAGCTGCAGGCCGTGCTCGGGCGGCTGGGGCTCAAGAGCTGACGCGGGTCGGTGCGGGCGCTGTCAATGACATTGAGACACCAAGGTCGAGTTAATTAAAGGAGCGCCGCCGTCGATCGTGATGCGGGTCGATCGCTGCATGGCCTCGACGATCCGGCCATGCTGCGGGTCGGCGGGCCTGACG
>JACQTK010000230.1 GCA_016210845.1 Acidobacteriota bacterium
AAGAATGGCACACCGTGGCGATCGATCGATGGACAACGCTCGAGGAGGGCGGGGGCCGGTGAGGGTGTCTCGCGGACCCGGCGCGGCGGTGTTCTGGACGCTGCCGATCGTGCTTGCCGCGTTGGCGGCCGCCTGCGGCTCCACCTCCACCACTCGAACCGACGATCGAGCGCCGACTTCGGCACTCGCGGCGACGGCGCCCGACGGCCGGCCGCTGCTGGCCGTGGCACTGCCCGATCTCTCCCGCATGGACGAGGCCGGACGGACGCAGGTACGCGAACGGTATGAGTCGCTGACGCAAACCGTGACGCGGCGCGACCAGGACGTCGCTGCGGTCGGCCGTGCCTATGGAGAGATGGGCAGTCTCTTCATGGCAGCCGAATACCTCGACGCCGCGGAGCCGTGCCTGCTCAATGCCCACACGCTCGTACCCGGCGACGTGCGCTGGCCCTATTACCTGGGCCACCTCTACAGGCAGCGCAGCGAGCTCGAGAAGTCGGCGGCATTCTTCGAAAAGGCACTCGCGATCCGTCCCGACGATGTCCTGACGCTGCTCTGGCTCGGATCGGTGTATCTGGATCAGGATCGCCCGGAGGAGGCCGAGTCGCGGTTTGCCAGGGCGCTGTTGCTCCAGCCGCAATCGGTCGCGGCGCTCTACGGCGCGGGACGGGTGGCGCTGGCGAGGCGCGACTACGCGGGTGCGGTGGCGCGGCTGGAGCAAGCGCTGGCGCTCGATCCCAAGGGCACGGTCGTCCATTATCCGCTTGCCCTGGCGTACCGCGGCGTGGGCGATGTGAACACGGCGGATGCGCACCTGCGACTGCGCGGTGACGTGAAAGTGGATCCACCCGATCCGCTGATGGACGACCTGGGGAGCCTGTTGCAGACGGCGCAGGCATTCCAGAGCCGCGCGTTCCGCGCCCTCGGCCAGGGCGCCTGGGAGGAGGCGGCGGCCTACTTCAGCAAGGCGGCGGAGCTGGCGCCGCAGAACGGCTCGCTCCGGCTCAGTCTGGGCACGGCGCTGCTTCGCTCTGGTGATGCCCAGGGCGCACTCCGGCAGTACGAAGAGGCCGTCCGCCTGTCGCCGGAGTTGGCCAACGCCCACTTCAGCCTGGGGCTGCTGCTGGAGATGAGCGGGCGCGACCTGGAAGCCATCGAGCGCTTTGCCACGGCCGTGACGGTCGACCCGAACCTGCTCACCGCACACCTGAGGCTGGCCGAGGCGCTGCGGCGGAACGGCCGCGTCGAGGAGTCGCTGTCGCATTACGAGCGGGTCACGGGCGTCGATCCCGGCGTGGCGGATGCGCGCTTCGGCCACGCGATCGCGCTCGTGCGGCTCGGTCGGTACGCGCAGGCGCGTGACGAACTGATGGGGGCGATGAAGGCGGCTCGCGGCGAGCGGCGGTTCGCGCACGCGACGGCGCGCCTGCTGGCTGCCGCGCCCGACGGCCGGGTCCGCGACGGGCGAATGGCGCTGTCCATCGTCACCGAGCTCCTCGAGAGCCGCCCGACCATCGAGCTGGCGGAGACGCACGCGATGGCGTTGGCGGAGCTGGGTCGGTACGCCGATGCAGTGGGGTGGCAGCGGGAGGCGCTGGCGGCGGCACGACAGGCGGGCAGTGGGGCGTGGCTGATTCGGCGCCTCGAGACCAACCTCGCGCGCTACGAGCGCGGGGAGCCGTGTCGGATGCCGTGGACCGACGACGACCCGATTCACGCGCCAGGGCCGCAGGTCGAGCCGGAGCTGTTCGAGGCGGCGGCTACCGCTCCGTGATCTCGAGCAGCGAGTTCACCTCGATCGGTGCCGCGACCCGCTGGCGGCGGCCCGACGGCCACGTCACCTCGACCTCCTCGATGCTCTCGGCGTCACCCAGACCGAAGTACAGCGGGTACAGGCTCTGAGAGAGATACCCCGACTTGCCATCGTGCGCCTTCGTGTACGTCGTGCCGTTGGCCCGGACCCGGACGATGGCGCCAAGGCCGCTCCGATTCGACGCGGCGCCGGTCAGCTTCACGTGCAGGTAACGCACGGGCCTTCGCTCGCTCAGATTGCTGACGAGCACCATCGGCCTCGCGTTGAACTCGTTGGTGACGATGTCCACGTCCCCGTCGCCGTCGATGTCGAAGATGACCGCGGACCGCGAGCCCCTGGCCGCCCAGACGGCCACACGGCCGGTCTGGCCCTTCGCGTCGGGGTGGTCCTTGTCGGCCCCTGAGGCGTCCAGCTCGAACCACGGCGTCGTCAGGCCATCGGCGCGTGGCTCGACGCCCAGGATGAACTCGGCATCGAGGAAGCGCTCGCCGCGGTTGTTCAGCTTCACCGAATTGATGCCGTAGCGGAACGGATAGTTCATGCCGGAGGCGATGAACACGTCCTCGAACCCGTCGGCGTTCAGATCGCCGACGCTCAGGCCCCAGGGCCAGTAGTTCTCGGCCCCGATCTCGTCGGACATCTCCCGGAACCGGTTCGGGCCTTCGTTGAGAAAGAACGAGTTGCCCCAGATGCTGGTCGTGCCGTCGCCCACCATCGACGCGGGAAACATCATCCGTGATTTCAATGTCTCCCGCTCCGGAGGGACGGTCTCACTCATGTCGGAGTGCATGTCCGTGACGTAGAGGTCCAACCGTCCGTCGTTGTTGAAATCGAAGGCCTTGATGCTCATCGCACCCCAGGACGTTCTCGGGAACACGTCGCGGCTCTTCCGCACGAAGCGCCGGCCCCGGTCGTTCTCGTAGTACTCGTTGTTGCCCTGCATGTTCAGGACGAACAGATCGAGCCAGCCGTCGCCGTTCACGTCGATCGGGGTGGCGTCGCCCGACCACGACATGTCGCGAAGGCCGACCTCGTCCGACACGTCGACGAAGCGGTTGCCCCCTTCGTTGTGGAAGAGGATGCTGGCCTCGGCGCGGTCGGCGTGCAGATGTCCGGTGAACCCGTCGCTCATGCCGACGTAGAACGTGTAGCCGTCGCCCGCCGTCTGCTCGGTCGTGTACCGGCCGACGTTCACCAGGAACAGATCGAGGCGGCCGTCGCGGTCGTAGTCGAAGAAGATCGCCCCCGATGAATGGCCAACGTAGTCGACGCCCGATTCGCGCGAGATGTCGCGGAACCGCCCGCGGCCGTCGTTCTCGAACAGCACGTTGCCGCCGCGGACGGTGGTGACGTAGAGGTCGGGGTCGTTGTCGTTGTCGATGTCCGCAAACGATGCCGTCACGCCGATCCTGTCGGCGACGGCGACACCCGCCGACGCGGTGATGTCCTCGAACTTCCCGCCGCCCAGGTTGCGCCAGAGCCCGTTGCCGCCGACCTGGGACACGAAATAGACGTCGTGCAGCCCGTCGCCGTCGACGTCGGCAACGGCGATGCCGTTCCCGTGATCGTAATGAACGGCTTTGTAGGTCTTTCCCGCGTCGCTGACGATACGATGGGTGAACGTGATGCCGCTCTCGGCGACGCGATCGGCAAACTGAAAATCGTGGAAGACGGTGAACCGGCTGGTGGTCTCGCGCTGCCGCTCGCGCTGCGCGTCGAGCCATGCCGTATCCTGCAGTTCGGCCGGCACGAGCACGCGCGTCGGCTCGGCTCCAGGTGTCTCGCGCACCTCGGTCCCGCGCGAACAGGCGGCGACCAGCGCCAGCAAGACGCAACAACCGGCAGCCACGCTTATGGGCGTGAGCCTCAAAGCGCGAGGATCATAGCAGACACGGCGCCTTCCACCCCGGCCCACGCTGTCAACCGTCAACCGTCAACTGTCCACCGATCCAATCTCACAAACCTTAGCCATCCCAAAGACCGAACCCTGGGGCTTCGTGCGCCGGTAACCACTTGAAACCACGACATCCTGCGTACCAGGATCGGGGTACGCATCTTGCTGGGGCGCACGCCGCGGCACTGCGGTCCTTTCACCACACTGGTCCGTGGGACGCCTCCCAAATCGGGCAGAAATCCTCTCTAGGTTTTCTTACTCGTTCGGCGGCTCTGGTAGCTGAGCGTCCGGCGTGAGCCGGCGCCAGATCGGCGTGGGTCCAGAGTGCGTCGCGGTCTCGAGGCCACGGCGCGGGTTAACCGGTAGAACAAGGGAGGTCTCGATGCGTACGTTCGTGAAGGTCGCAGTCGCCTGGGCGTTCGCGGTGCTCTTGCCGTCAGCCGCCTACGCCCAGGCGTCGATCACTGGCGTGGTCCGGGATACATCCGGAGGCGTGCTTCCTGGAGTGACGGTGGAAGCCGCCAGCCCCGTCCTCATCGAAAAAGTCCGGACCGCCGTGACCGACGGCAACGGCCGCTTTCAGCTCGTGGACCTGCGGCCTGGGGCGTATGCGGTCACGTTCTCGCTCGCGGGGTTCAACACCGTCAGACGCGACGGCGTCACGCTGACCGGGTCGGCGGCCACGACCATCGACATCGAGCTGCGCGTAGGCGCGCTCGAGGAAACCATTACCGTCACCGGCGAGGCGCCCGTCGTCGACGTGCAGAGCACCACGCGGCAGGCGGCGCTGTCGGCCGACGTCATCGACGCGCTGCCCTCGTCTCGGAGCTACGTCACGCTGGCCCGCCTGATTCCAGGCACGTCCGGCGGCGGCGACGATGTCGGCGCGTCGCAGACCCAGGGCGTGGGCGGCAGCGTCACCATTCACGGCAGCCGGACGCAGGACCAGCGCGTCACGCTGAACGGCATCAATACGATGACGCTGCAGGCGGGCGGCAACATCGGCGGGCAGATCCCCGACATGGCGTCGGCGTCGGAGGTCACGGTCGACCACACGAACGTGTCGGCCGACTTGCCGACCGGCGGCGTCCGCATCAACTTCATCCCGCGCGACGGCGGCAATACGCTCACCAACTCGTCGTTCTTCACCTTCTCGAACGGCGCGCTCCAGGGGAGCAACTTCACCGAGGAGCTGCGGGCCGCGGGCCTCGGCACGCCGAACGAGATCGACAGGAACTGGGATCTCAACGTCGGGCTCGGCGGGCCGATCTCGAGGGACAAGGTCTGGTTCTGGTTCTCCACGCGGTACCAGGGCGCCGAGAGCTTCGTGCCGGTCTTTGCGAACCTGAACGCGTTCAAGCCCAATGAGTGGCTCTACGCGCCCGACACGAACACCCGCGGCGAGCTGCAGGCCCGTGTGCAGCAGAACAGCCTCCGGGTCACCTGGCAGGCGACGCCCAAGCACAAGATTGCGGGCACGTACAAGATCGACCGCTGGTGCCAGTGTCCCAACGGCGTCAGCGCCACGCGGTCGCCAGAGACGGCCGTGGACTTCCGCTTCCCGCGGCTGCGCCAGGAGCACCTGGAATGGACCTCGCCGGCGACCAACCGCCTGCTCTTCGAGGCGGTGGGCATGCACCTGTTCGAGCGGTGGGGCAACATGCATCCGACGCAGGGCACCGGCTCGAACGACGATCCGGCGTTCTTCGACATCGCGCCGCTCATGGTCCCGGTGACCGAGCAGTCGACCGGGCTGCAGTACCGGATGTTCACCAACTACAACAACACGCTCGTGCCGAACTTCGCCTACCGCGCCGCGATGGCGTACGTCACCGGTACCCACAACATCAAGGTGGGGTTCAACCGGACCCACGGCTTCCAGGTGACGCGCAACTACTCGCTCAGCCCGGTCGCCTATCGCTTCAACAACGGCGTGCCGAACCAGATCTCGCTGCGGGCGGATCCGTTGAAGTTCAAGAACCAGCTCGACAACGACATCGGCTTCTACGCCCAGGATCGCTGGACGCTGGACCGGTTCACGATCGGCCTGGCGCTGCGGTACGACTACTTCCACTCGAGCTTCGGCGAGGCGCGGATCGAGCCCGGTCCGCTCGTGCCGACCCGCAACCTCACGTTCCCGGAGCAGGACAACCTGAACTGGCACGACGTGACGTATCGCACCGCCCTGACCTACGACCTGAAGGGCGATGGCAAGACGGCCCTCAAGGTGACGGCGAACAAGTATCTGCGCGGCCAGACGCTCAACACGCTCGGCACCACCCCGAACCCGGTCAACCGGCTGGTGAACACCACGACGCGGTCGTGGAACGATCGTGGGGGACTCGGGATCAACGGCGACTACGTGCCGCAGTGCGACCTGACCAACCCCGCGGCCAACGGCGAGTGCGGCCCGATGGCCAACCGGGCCTTCGGCACGGCCGTGCCGGGCGAGTCGTTCGACTCGGATCTGCTGACCGGCTGGGGCAACCGTGAATCGAACTGGGAGTTCTCGGCGGGCGTGCAGCACGAGGTCATGCCGCGCATCTCGCTCGACGTGGGTTACTTCCGCCGGGTCTGGCTCAACCTCCAGACGACGGACAACCTGGCCTACAGCGCGGCCGACTACGACTTCTTCAGCATCACGGTGCCTTCCGATCCGAGGCTTCCCAACGGCGGAGGCTACACGCTCGATGGCCTGCGCAACCTGAAGCCGACCTCCTTCGGCCGGCCCGATCAGAACTTCAACACGCTGGCCAACAAGTATGGCAAGCAGATCGAGCACTGGAACGGCGTGGACGTCACCGTCAACGCCCGCCTCCAGAACGGCCTGGTCCTTCAGGCCGGCACCAGCACGGGCCGGACGTCGGAAAACGATTGCGAGCTGGTCGCGCAGCTGCCCGAGCTCAACTCCGGGGCCAACCAGCGGCCGCTGCAGTTCTGCGACCGTCAGACGCCGTGGCTGACCTCCGTGAAGGGGTACGCCGTGTACACCATCCCGCAGGTGGACGTGCAGGTGAGCGGCACGTTCCGGAGCACCAAGGAGACGGCGATCAACGCGAACTTCACCGCGACCAACGCCTATCTGGCGGCCAACTCGACGCTCGGGCGGCCGCTGGCCGGCGGCGCGGCGAACATGACGGTCGCGCTCCTCGAGCCGAACACGACGTACCTGGATCGCAGGAACGAGCTCGACCTGCGCTTCGGCAAGGTCCTCCGCTACGGGCGGACGCGTTCGGTCGTCAGCGTGGACGTGTTCAACACGTTGAACTCGGACGCGGTGCTGTCGGTGAACCAGTCGTTGGCGGCGTGGATGCGGCCCCAGTCCATCCTCAACGCGCGGCTGGTGAAGTTCAGCGTGCAGTTCGACTGGTAAAGTTGTCAGTTGACAGTAGGCAGTTGACAGT
>JACQTK010000247.1 GCA_016210845.1 Acidobacteriota bacterium
AACGACGTGCGCTCCGATCGCACGAAAGCCGGAATGCGTGCGGCGCTCGAATTGGGACGCTGGACGTTTCTGGCGCCGCTCGGGTACCTGAATGCGCCGCGTTGGTCGGGCAAGAGCCTGGTCGAAGATCCAGAACGCGCCCCATTTGTGCGCCATGCATTCGAAGAATTCGCGACCGGCCGCTACACGAAACAACAGGTGTTGGCCGAAGTGACGCGGCTTGGTCTCCGCACGCGTCGTGGATCGACAGTCAGTCCGCAGACCTTCGACGCGATGCTCGAGAATCAGCTCTACATCGGCATCATCGACGTGCCCGAGTACGGCGTGCAGGTCAAGCGCGGCGACTTCGCGCCGTTGATCGACGAGAAGCTGTTCTATCGCGTCCAGGCAATCTTGAAGCGACGTGTTCGCACTGTTGCTCCGCCGCAGCGTAGTCGCCCCGATTTCCCGCTGCGCGCCTTCGTGAAGTGTCATGCCTGCGGCCGGCGGCTGTCCGGCAGTTGGTCCAAGGGAAGAAATGGACGGTTCGCGTACTACCACTGCCGTGGCGAGTGTCGCGACATCAACATCAGCAAGGCGAAGCTCGAAGGCCTGTTCGTGGATGAACTGGCGCGACTCCAGCCGACTCAAGGCTACATGCGGCTCGTGAAGGAGCGCGTCGTTCAGGCGTGGGACAAGGCGAAATCAGACGTGAAGGAGAAAGCTGAAGCCGTCGAGCGCCGCATCAAGGCGATACGGCAGAGAATCGACCGCCTCGACAATGCGTTCCTCTACGACCAGACGATCGACATCGAGACGTACGACCGCCACAAGGAGCGGTTGAACGAGGAGCTGACGCTGGCGCGCATGGACCGCCACGCCACGGAGCTCGAAGAACTGGACGTAGAAGGCATCCTGGGCTTCGCAGAGCGCGTTTTGCCACGCGCCGCGGACCTGTGGGTGCAGGCCTCGCTCGAACAGCGCCAGCGTCTTCAGCAGCTGTTTTTCCCGGACGGGATTGCGTTCGACGGAAAAGAGTTTGTTCGAACCGCGGTAACCGCGCCTGCCTTCAACTGGTTACAGCCGGAACAACCCTCGAAAACAAGTTTGGTGGACCAGACGGGATTCGAACCCGTGACCTCCTGAATGCCATTCAGGCGCGCTCCCAACTGCGCCACTGGCCCACGGTCTGGTGGGAACGCCGAACCCTGATCGTAACATGGCCAGGACGGACCGGGCCGGATGACTCTCCCGCCAGCGATCGCCGGTTTGCTCTTGGGCATCGGGCTGACCGCAGCCTGCGGTGGCAGCAGCGCGTCGACGCCGGTGTCGGGCAGCGCCACCAGCGATCGCACGGCATTTCCCAACCAGGAGGCGGCCTGGGGAGCCGTCGCCGATCGCGCCCAACTCGAGGCGTTCATCGACGGCGTGATGTCGTCGACGCTCCAGGACCAGCGCATCGCGGGCGGCGCGGTCGCCATCGTCAAGGATGGTTCGGTGCTGCTGGCAAAGGGATACGGCTACGCGAATGTCGAGCGCCAAGTACCGGTCGACTCCCAGCGAACGCTCTTCCGCATCGGATCGGTGACCAAGCTCTTTACCGCGACTGCTGTGATGCAGCTGGTCGAGAACGGACAGCTCGCGCTCGACGCCGACGTCAACCGGTATCTCGACTTCGAGCTCCCTGCCACGTATCCGGAGCCGATCACGCTCACACACCTCCTGACCCACACCGCGGGCTTCGAGGACGACGGCCGGGATCTCTGGACGAGCGACCCGAGGCATCTCGCACCGCTCGGCCGCTGGCTGGCGGCGCACGTCCCCGCGCGCGTCCGTCCTCCTGGCGTGTTCGCGGCGTATTCCAACTTCTCCAGCGCCTTCGCCGGCTACGTCGTCGAGCGGGTCTCGGGGCTCCCCTGGGACGACTACCTCGAGCAACGGATCCTCGAACCGCTTGGCATGACGCGAACGACGGGCCGCCAGCCCTTGCCCGCGCGTTTCGCCGACGACATGTCTCAGGGCTATCGACGGTCGCGCGGGACTTTCGAGCCACGCGACTGGGAGCTCCTGATGGGAGCCTCGCCCGCGGGCGCGATGAGCGCGACCGCTGCTGACATGGCGACGTTCATGCTCGCGCACCTCGGGAACGGAGCCGTCGGGGACCGGCGAATTCTCCGCGATGAGACCGCCGCGCGGATGCACGCGCGCACGTTCGCCCACGACCCGCGAATGCCTGGCATCGCGCTGGGGTTCTACGAGCGGTCGAGCCACGGCCTTCGCATCCTCGCGCACAGCGGCGACACGCAGTGGTTCCACACCGACCTGGCGCTCGTCCCTTCCGAGCGGCTCGGTGTGTTCGTGTCGTACAACACGGACACGGCGGCGGCACCGGGTCTGGCACCCCTGCCATTCCTGCGCACGTTCCTCGACCACTACTATCCGGATCCCCTTCCGGCCGTGGCCGCCGGCGCCGACGTGCGGGCACAAGCCCCGCAGGCATCGGGCGAGTACCGATTCAACCGGATGTCGTATACGACGTTCCAGAAGGCGTTCAGCCTGGTAGGAGCCGTCAGGATCAGCCCGCAGCCGGACGGCAGCCTCTCCATGGCGTCCAGGCTCGGAGACAGACGACTGCTTCCGGTGGGACCGTTGCTCTATCGGGAGGAGGCGGGAACGGAGCTCGTCGCGTTCAAGGCGGACGGAACGGATCGAGCCACGCACGCCTTCATCGGTGCCTTGCCGATGATGGCGCTGGAGCGCGTGTCGTGGTACGAATCGGCACGGCTGCATTGGCTCGTTCTCGGCATCGGAGTGGTGACCTTTGCAGCCGTTGGCCGTTCGGCGCTCGAGCGCCGCATCCGACGCCGCAGGAGCGGCGAGCCGGCGGACGCCCTGCCAGGCCGTTCGATTCTCCTCATGATCGCGCTCGCCCATCTGATCTTCGTCGTCACGTTCGTGGTCCTGCTTTCTGATCCAGTGGCGACATTGGCCTATCCGGCGGTGGGCATCAGGATTGCGTTGATCTTTCCGCTTGCGGGCGCCGCCTTCACGGCCCTGGCCACCGCAATCGCCCTGAGACACTGGGTCGGCGGCCTCGGAACACGAGCGGCGCGGATCCGCTACGACGCGGTCGTGGTCATCGGCCTGCTGTTTCTGTGGTCGCTGCGTCAGTGGAACCTGCTCACCATCGCGTTGTAGTCCGCTGGAGTGTCGATGTCCATGACACATCCCTCGTCATCCACCTGGACGTTCACCACGCGGTCGGCATGCGCATGCACGACGGCCTTGGCGCCCTCGGCCAGTGGCGCCTGACGCAGCTCCTCGAACACCCAACGGTCGAACAGCACCGGGTGGCCGTGCCGATCGCCGACGGCCGGGCGCACGACCGGCGCGCCAAGCCGCCGCCAGGCATCGATGACGGCTCGTACGGTCTCGGGGCGAACCATGGGCACGTCGACGAGGGCCATCAGAACAGCCTCGGGCGTCGGATGCGCCGCCGCGTCCAGTCCCGCCCACAGCGACGACAACGGACCGCGCGAGGGATCGGGGTTGCGGACGAACCTTGGCGCCACGGGCGGCCGATCGTCTGAGACCGCCTGGACGATCGCGTCGTGTTCCGCGCCGGTCACGATGACGACATCGGGGACCCCGGCTGCGGCGCACGTCCACACCAGCCGCGCAACGAAGGGACGCCCCTCGGGGTCGGGGAGCAAGGCTTTGGGCCTCCCCATGCGCACGGAGTCACCCGCCGCCAGAATCAGGGCGATGATCACGGCCACATCCTACCGCGCGCCGCGTTTTCCGGGGGATTTCGCGCAAGGCCCTCGCGGGCAAGGAGTTCGGGCACGCTTGACTTCGCAGGCCGGACTCCCTACACTGGCCGAGCTTTTCAGGCGCCGACGCGCGTGGGACCGCTACGTTCGTCGTGGCTTCATTCGTCCGTCCGTTCGCAGCGGCGGTCCAGAAGCGCCTGGGATTGTCCCAGGCTTACGCGCATCGGAGGATACGGCCATGCCGACCGGGACTATCGCACGCCTGCTCATCGACAAGGGATTCGGATTCATTCGGGATGAAGGCGGCATTGAACATTTCTTCCACCGCAGTGCCGTGCGCGGCGCGGTGTTCGAGTTGCTGCGCGAAGGACAGCGCGTGGAGTTCTCCTCCGAGGAATCCAGCAAGGGACCTCGGGCCGGCGACGTTCGCCTGATCGAAAGCTAAATCCCGCTCGAAACGCTCATACCGTGACTGGCCCGGCCCCCGTGGGGCCGGGTACCCATGATCCCTCATCGGGCAGAAGGCGGCTTCACAGACTCCGAATGGGGCAGTGTCCAGGGAGAATGCAGCGCGGGGGAAAAACGCGTCGCGTCAGGCCTAGGCCGCCGTCGAGGTCCCCTCTGACCGGATGTTTCCGGCCCGCGGTCCTTTGGCCGACGGCTCCTCGTCGAAGCTGACTCGCTGACCTTCGGTGAGCTGCTCGAACGTGCCCGCTTTCACGGCGCTGCGGTGAAAAAACCACTCCTGGCCGCCGTCGTCCCGAATGAAGCCGAATCCCCTATCCCGGACCAATCGCTTAATCGTGCCGTTCGCCACGTCGACAACCTCCGGAGGCCGCGACCCTACGACCCCGTTGAGGAGAATCCAAAACCTGTTCCATGACGGGCTAGCCAGCGTCAGCCAAACCAGCGGAGCCAGCCCGACGGCTCCGAAAGCTCTCCCGTGCCTGGATCGAGCGTCAACACCCGTTTCGCCACCGCCCTGGCAAAGCCGCGGTCCGCCGTCAGGACGAGCGCCGCGAGGCGGCGTCGCGAGACGACCTGCACGAAGTCGGCGGCAACGGCCCGAACGTCATCCGCGGGTACAAGGGCATTCGGGTGCTCCGCGAGGAGGACGCGGGGGTCCAGGGCAAGGGCCTTCCCCAGCCGAACTCGCATCTGCAGAAAAGGCTCGAGGAGACCAAGAGGGCTGGCCAGCGCCTCCGGAGCCAGCCCCACCTCGTCGGCCAGCTCTCGGACCTGCGCGCGGTGCTGGGGAGAGAGATCCCCCACGTCCAGGGAGAACGGCATGGCCAGGTTCTGCTCGGCCGAGAGCTGGTCGAGCAGCACCATGCGCTCACTCACGATGCCGAAACGATCGAGCTCGCGCAGCCACGTCTCGGAATCGGGAATCGAATGCGTCGCCTTGCCGAAGATGTCGACCTCACCGGTGTCAGGGACAGCCGCGCCCGTGATGAGATCCACGAGCATCTGGGCGGCGACCCTGTCGAATCCGAGGAGCGCGATCGATTCGCCCTCCCGCAGCTCGAGCCGGCCGACCCGCAGCGGCCGCAGTCCCCGGTAGTCCATCCGGACATCGCGGAGCGCGACGAGCACGTCCGCAGCCACGCCTTCATGCGCGGCCAGCGGCGAGCCGTTCCCACTCGGACGCTGGCAGCGTCGCCGATCCAGGCGCGAGGCCATGTCCTGGATCGCCGTGGTAATCCGAGCCCCCCGTGAGGAGCAAGCCCAACTCGCGCGCCAGACCAACGTAGCGGCTGACGACCGCCTCGTCATGGTCGGGATGGTACGCCTCCAGCGCGTCGAGGCCCGCGTCTTTGAGCGCCCCGATTCGTCCGTCGAGCCGCGTCTTGCCTGGATGGGCGATCGACGCGAGGCCTCCCGCGCGGTGGATCACGTCGATGACGGCCTCTGGCCCGGCTCCAGTGCGTGGAACGAACGCCGGGCAGTCGCCGCCGAGCCACCGGTCGAACGCTTCACGGGTATCGGCAACGTGGCCGGCCTCGACCATCGCGCGCGCCACCTGCGGGCGGCCGATCGAGCGGCCGTTCTCCCGCCTGGCCCGCCGAACCAGCCGCTCGATCTCGACGGGCACGCCCAGCTCGGCCAGCCGCGTCCCGATGGCTTCCACGCGCGCGATGCGCGCCGCGCGCTGCGCCGCCAGGAATGCGAGCAGCGGCTCGTCGTAGGGGTCGAAGAAGTAGCCGAGGACGTGGACGTCGCGCCCCGCTTCGACGGCGGTAATCTCGATTCCGGGGATCGCCTCTATGCCGCGCGCGCGTGCCGCCTCGCGTACGGCGGCCACCGCCGCCGTGGTGTCGTGGTCGGTAACGGCCAGGATGGACACCCCCGCCGCGGCTGCCTGCTCGACGAGCTCGCTGGGCGTGCAGCGGCCGTCAGAGGCGGTGGTATGGAGGTGGAGGTCGATCACCCCTCGACCCTGATCGCCCCTCGGCGAGCTCGGGGCGACCGTGAGCGGTGTCGAAGGGTCACCGGGCGCCGGCGCGCACGGCGCCGGAACCCTGGCGCAGCGCGCGCCGCGGCCGTCCCTGCCGCTTGACGAGCGCGCGATACTCGCGCACGAGCAGGTCCAGGTGCGAGCGCTCCTCGTCGGCGAACTCGAGGAAGATCTGCTTGCCCTCGGAATCCTCGAAGCGCTCGCCGTACTTCTTGAAGAAGCGGTGCGAACCGCGCTCGCAGCGGATGCCGATCAGCAGCGCCTGCTGGTCGTCGACGCCGCGCAGCAGCCGCTCGGCGCCCTCGGCAAACAGACCGTGGGCGGCGCCCTTGAAGAAGAGGAACGTCGGACGCGACTCGAGCTGCGGGTCGCGCCGGAGCAGGTCGCGGTACCGCGCCTCGAGCTTCGTGAGGTGCTCCTGCTCCTCGCGCGCCAGGTCCTGGAACACCTTGCGGCCGCGTGCGTCGCGCGTGGTGCGGGCCGCGCGGGTATAGAACTCGAGACCGCTGCGCTCGGTGGCAATGGCAATCCGGAGCGCGTCGCGCGCGAACAGGAGGTCGCTGTGGCCGTCGGGCGGAGCCGAGCTGCGCCCCGTGCGGCACTCCTCGCAGACACCATAGATCTGGACGACGCTCTGGGAAGGCGAAAAATTGCGCGCCGCCGCCACCTCCTCGACGAGCGCCTCGATGTCGGAGCTCAGGAACTCGAACGAGCGATGGCAGGTCTTGCAGATCAGGTGATAGTGCCGCGGCTGCCGGTAGGAGTGCTCGAAGCGGAACCGCCCCTCGCCGAAGTCCACCTTCCGCGCGATGCCCGCCTCCACCATCCACTGCAGCGTCCGGTAGACGGTGGCGCGGCTGATCCGGTGGTCCTCCTGCCGGATGAGATCGACGAGGTCGTCGGCGCTGAGGTGCCCCTCCTGGCGGAGGAACACGTTGACGATCTGTTCCCGCTTGCTGGAACGCTTGCCGCCGGACGGCTTGAGCCTGCTGAGGTCTTGAAGAGTGGTGCTCACGTGCCGCCCTTCATGGGGCGCCCTAGACGTTGAAGGACGATCCGCAGCCGCACGTCGAGACCGCGTTCGGGTTCTTGATCGTGAAGCCGCCGCCCGTCACCGTGTCGACGAAGTCGACCTCCGCCCCCTTGAGATAGCTGACGCTGACCGGGTCGACGAACAGCTTGACGCCGTTGGACTCGAAGACCTGGTCGCCGGCCCCGCCGTTCTCCTCGATCATGAGGCCGTACTGAAAGCCCGAGCAGCCGCCGCCCTGCACGAACACGCGCAGGCCGCTGCCAGTCTTCCCCTCTTCCGCGAGCAATTCGTTGATCTTCGACGCGGCCGTCGGAGACACGTTGATAAGGGACGGGGTCGTCGTGGTCTCAGTGATCATGTGCGGCTGAGCTCCTCAAATATAGACCTGTGTGAATTATAAACCAACCGTCGATCAACCGTTATCTTACTGAGCCGCCAGCACTTCCAGCTCACGCGCCGACTCGCGCTCGATGTCCGTGTGCAGGCTATGGCCGTGCGCGTCCATCGTCACGATGGCCGGAAAGTCGGCGACGGTGAGGTGCCACATGGCCTCCGGGGTACCGAATTCCAGCAGCGAGACGCCCTCGACCCGCTCGATCGCCCGCGCGTAGAACTGGGCCGCGCCCCCGATGGCGTTGAGATACACGGCGCCCGCCTCCTGGAGGGCGGCCAGCGTCTTCGCTCCCATGCCACCCTTGCCGATGACCGCGCGCACGCCGTATCGGCGAATGATGTCCGCCTGATAGGGCTCCTCGCGAATGCTGGTGGTCGGTCCCGCGGCGGTCACGCGCCACCCTTCGCCCTCCTTGGCCACGACGGGCCCGCAGTGATACAGCACGGACCCGTTGAGATCGACCGGAGGATCGTGCTTCATCAGGTGAGCATGCACCGCGTCACGCCCGGTGTAGACGCGGCCCGAGACCAGCACGATGTCGCCCACCTTGAGCGCGCGGATCTGCGCCTCGCTCACGGGTGTCCGCAGCGCAACCTCACGGCCGGTGCGCTGGAAGCCGGCCTGGTCCGCCATGGCCGCCACGGGCGTCGACGGATCGCGATACAGCCACCGCGTGATCTCGCCCGTGCGGCCGTCGAGCACCACGCCAAGCCGCCGGAACGCCCAGCAGTCGTACGCCACCGACACGAAGAAGCTGGCCGGCAGGCGGTTGAGCGCGCCGATCTTGCAGCCGATGAGCGACGTGCGCCCGCCGAACCCCATCGTGCCGATCCCCAGCTTGTTGACCTCGCCCATGATCGACGCCTCGAGCTGCGCCAGCCGCGGGTCGGGATTGACGTCGTCGAGCGTGCGGAACAGCTGCTCCTTCGCATGCACGTACCCCGCGGTGCGATCGCCGCCGATGCACACGCCGA
>JACQTK010000248.1 GCA_016210845.1 Acidobacteriota bacterium
CCGCGTGTGAGATGGTGAGTGTGGTAACTCGGCCATCAGCATACTCGGCGCGCTCAACCCCTTTTTCATTTTCGTTCGGCTAATTTGGACAAGAGTGAGGTTGCACCGACATGAGTCGAGGTTGCACCGACAAGAATCGAGGTCGCACCGACGAGGATCGACGTCGCACCGACAGAAATCGGTGCTTGCTTACCGTCCCCCTGGACCGGTGACGACCAGCTCCTGCGTCGCCATGCCGCGGACGGCGGTGGCCGACATGACCTGGGCGCGGAGCAGGTAATCGCCAGCCGGCAGGTTCTTGAACTCCACCGAATGGATCCGCTTTTCGTTCGCGCCGCTCAGCGTCAGATCGCTCGCGCGGAACATCTGATCGCCGTCGGCCTCGATGCGGAGCAGCCGGTTCGCCTGGTCTGGCTCCACGGCCACGGTGATGCGCACCGTCGCCGGCTCCATGAAGTAGCGGCCGCGCAGGCGGATCTCCACCACGTCGTTGGCGTCTGATACCGTCCCCGTGCAGACGAGCAGGGCGCCGAGCACCAACCCGCCAAGGACCCGCCCTCGTATCCGCCTCCACCCCAACGCGCAAAGTCCGCGCGTCAGGGGCCTCGGCTTGGCCCGCTCCGCGCGCCGCCCACGAACGTCGTGCAGCACGGCTTCCTCCTCTCGGGACCCCAGCAACGCGGGTGCCAAGGGCGCCCTCTATGGCTGGGACGGCCTTCCTGCGCCTTTTCCCAGCCGGCCTTCACGTGGAATAACGCCCCCGTGAGCGCCACCGCACAGGGTGTGCGCTTCCCTTTCACAGAATCGGCGCGCGGCGGGTGTTCTTGAGGCGGGTGCCCTACTGTTGCCGTTCCAGGATCCAGCAGATAGGGCCGACAAGCTTCTCGAAGGGGGACCGTGCCTCCCACGTGGCCAGCGTGACCTCGTCGCTGGCGGCGAGGTCCGACTCGAAGTCGCGGCGGAGGCGGCTCGTGACCGCGGCCTCGCGGAAGGCCACGTTCACCTCGTCGTTGTGCTCGAACGATCGGTTGTCGATGTTGGTGGTGCCGATCACGCTCCAGGTCTCGTCGATGATGAGCGCCTTCACGTGAATCATGGCGGGGCGGTACTCGTAGAGGCGCACGCCTCCTTCGAGCAGCTCGCGGTACATGCGGCGGCTGGCGAGACGAGCCAGCCGCATGTCGGTCAACGGACCGGGGACCACGACGCGCACGCGCACGCCGCGGGCGGCCGCGCGCACCAGCGCGCGCCGCAGCGCCCGATCCGGCAGGAAGTAGGGCGTGCAGATGTCGACGCTCGTCACCGCGCCCTCGATCAGCAGCTGAAACACCACGCGTGAGGAGGTGGCGCGGTCGGCCGGGGAGCTCTTCACCAGCATGGCCTCCGTGGGGCCGGCCGGCTCGACGATCGGCCAGTCTTGCTGGGAGGTGAGAATCTCGCCGCCGCACTCGAGCCAGTTCTCCGCGAACACGCCCTGCAGCGCGGCCACGATCGGCCCCTCCAGGCGGGCCATGGTGTCCCGCCAGGCCGGCCCCGTCGGCAGCGGCCGGTACCACGAGTCCGCGACGCCGGCCCCGCCCGTGAACGCGACACGCCCGTCCACCACGAGCAGCTCGCGGTGCGTGCGGTTGTTGAGCCGGTGGAGCCGGTCCCAGCGGATCGGCTGGTAGAAGCGGAGCTGGCATCCGGCCTCGCGCAGGCGCCGCACCGGATCGCCTGTCAGCGTCGGGCTCCCGATCGCATCGACGACGAGGCGGACGTCCACGCCCGCGCGCGCCCGGTCCACCATCGCGTCGATCAGCAGGTCGGCCGCCTCGCCGGGCCGGAAGATGTACGCCTCCAGGTTCACCGAGGCCGTGGCGCCCCGGATGGCGTCGCGCATGGCGGGGTAGAACTGGGCGCCGGCCGTGAAGATCTCCGCCCGGTTGTGGGGGTGGACGGAGGCCTGGCAGGTGGACTGGACGACGCGGAGGAACTCGTCGCTGTCGGGCCGCAGCGGCGTCGTGACGCGGTAATCGATGCGCGGCGTGAACAGGACGACGAGCAGGAACCAGACGACGAACAGGACGAGAGGGATCGTCCAGATCACAGCGCGGCCCAGCAGCAACCAGCCAAGGGCTCCGCCCTTGATATCCCGGCAGAGCCCTTGGCTGGTTGCCAGTATTTCTTGGCGCGCTCCGCGCGCCTAGGACCGCTATGCGAGTCACAACGAGTACAACATTCGCGCATCGAGCCGCATAGCGGTCCAAATGGCCGCGCTGTGATCACGATCCTGTGCTGGCTAGTGACACTAACGCGCCCAGAAGAGTCGTGCGAAATAACCAGCCAAGGGGCTCCGCCCCTTGATATCCCTGCGGAGCCCCTTGGCTGGTTGCCAGTATATCTGGCCGCGCTCCGCGCGGCTAGGACCGCTATGCGGTCGACAGAAGCGAGTACAAAATTCACGTTCTGGGCCGCATAGCGGTCCAAGGTGTGGCGCGTTAGCGTCACGAGGTCCCCTCGAGGACGCCAATCGGGAAGTGCTCGAAGATCTCGGCCGCCTGGAGCACCGTGCGGCCGCCCTCCTGCCGCCCGCTGACGCATCGATCCGTCAGGACGTGCCGATACGCCTCCGCACCGCCGCCTGGGAGCACCAGGCGCGTGTCGCCCCAGACACGCTCGCCGAGCGGCGGCACGTCGGCGTCGGGCAGCAGCGTGGCCACGAAGCGGGGCACGACCACCAGCACCTGCCGTCCTTCGTGCGCGCGGGCAAAGGCGAACAGATGCTCGCGCCTCGTCCCTTCCGCGCCGAGCGCCTCGTAGCCGCCGGACCGGAACAGATCCTGGCGCGCGCGCCGGAAGCGGAGCAGTACGGCCGTGGCGAACAGCTTGAGCCGATCGTCCCAGGGCGCCGAGAGCAGCTGCGCGGCGCCGGAGGCTCGATCGTCCCCAGACGAAGCGTCCAGCTCGGCGAGCAGCGCTCGGCGGCGCGCGTAATCGACGCGACGCCGATTGTCCGGATCGACGAGGCTGAAATCCCAGAGCTCGGTGCCCTGGTAGAAGTCGGGGACGCCTGGCGCTCCCACCTTGACGGCGAGCTGCGCGAGCGAGTTGTACACGCCGTAGCGCGCCACGCGGCCGTGGAACTCGAGGAAGTCGTCGCGAAAGGCGGTGTTGTCGGGCGAGAGCACGGTGTCGAGGAAGCGCGTCATCGCCTGCTCGTGCCGCTCGCTCGGGTTGATCCAGCTCGTGAACACCTTGGCCTCGCGCATCGCCTTGTGCATGTAGGCGACGATGCGCCCGCGGTACTCGCGCTCCTGCTCCTCGGTCATCGGTGCCAGCGGCCACGTGCCGACGAGCGCCTGGTACACGAGATACTCCTCGTTCCGGCTCGGCGCCGACTGCCCCTCGACGATCGACCGGCCTCGCCGGTTGGCGCGCGCCCAACGGGCGGTGGCCTGCTTCCAGGCCCCTGGCAGCTCGGACAGGACGTTCAGCCGCGCGCGCACGTCCTCGCTGCGCTTGGTGTCGTGCGTCGAGGTGGCCGAGAGGCCGTGCGGCCATCGGGCCGCGCGCGCCGCCAGCCACGCGTGCACCTCGTCGGGCGCCACGCCGAACCGGTCCGGCTCGCTCCCGACCTCGTTGAGCGAGACGAGGCGGTTGTAGATGTAGAGCGCGGTGTCCTCGATGCCCTTGGCCGTCACCGGGCTCGTGACCTGCTGGAACTTGCCGACGAAGCGCATGTGCTCGCTCCGCTCCTCCTCCGGAAGGTAGTCCGCCCTCTTCAGCAGCAGATCGCGTACGAAGTCGAACACGAGCGCGGGATGTCCAGGATTGCGGCGCTTCGCCTCGCGGACCGCATGCTCGAGGTAGCCGCGATCGCGGGCGCTCACCGGCTCACGGTCGTTGACGTACGTGCGGTACACCGGGAAGCAGGCGATGATCTCGCGGATGGCGTACGCGAGGCTGTTGAGCGTGAAGTCGCGATAGTGGCGGTTGCGCTCCGACAGCCGGTTCAGGCCGTGCGCCAGCACGTTCAGCTCGCTGGCCATGCTGACGCGCAGCACGAGCTGCTTGCCGCGATACGCGATCTCGCGAAACGGCGCCCGCAGCCGCGTGAAGCGCTCATAGACGCTGTCGATGGCGCTCTCGTTGCGCTGGTCCACGAACAGCCCGTTCAGCCGCGCCAGGAAATCGTAGCCGGTGGTGCCTCCCACCGGCCAGTGCGGCAGCTCCTCGTCCAGCCCGAGGATCTTCTCCACGATCACGTAAAGCGGCCGCTCCGCCGAGTACAGATCCGGCCGCACCTCGCGGGCGCGTCCCTGGAGCCGCTGAAGGTAGTCCCCGGGGTCGAACAGGCCGTCGACGTGGTCAATCCGGAATCCGTCCACCGCACCGCGCGCGACGAGCTCGAAGGGGAACGCGTGCAGGCGGTCGAAGACGGCGGGATCCTCCATGCGGATGGCGGCCAGCTCGTTGATGTCGAAGAACCGCCGATAGTTGATCTCCTCGGCGGCGACGCGCCAGTACGCCAGCCGGTACGGCTGCGCCGAGAGCAGCGCGTCGAGCCGGTCGAAGCTGCGCGGGTCGCCCTTCCGGCCGTTGAACGCGGCGACTGCCCGCTCGATGTGGGCCAGCACGCGCAGCGACGGCCGCGTGAGCGCGGCCAGGCGCCGCTTGATGACCTCCTTCTCGCGATCGCGTTCGGCCAGCAGCACGGGGTCCTGGACCTGCCGGCCAGGCAGATTGCGGATGGCGGTCAGGATGCTGAGGAGCTCGACCCCCTCGGCCGTGTCGGCGCCGGCCTCGCCGACCAACTCGTCCGCGTCGAGGCCGAGCACCCGATCGTAGGTGCCCGGCGCGATCGGGAAGACGCGATCGTAGTACCGGACGTGGAAGGCCCCCTCCTGGTACTCGAGCCGGATCTCCTGCCGCTCGAGCACGACGCCGTACGGATCGCCCAGCACCGGCAGCAGCACCTTGTCCTCGAGCTCCTGCTTCAGCGGATGCCAGTCGATGTCGAAGATCGGCGCGCAGGACGAGCTGGGTCCGTTCTCGAGCACGTCCTGCCACCACGGATTCGCCGATCGCGCGATTCCCATGTGGTTGGGGACCAGGTCCATGATGTGCCCCATGCCATGGGCGCGCAGCGCCTCCACCCACCGCAGGTAGGCCGGCTCGTCGCCAATCTCCGGGTTGAGCCGCGTCGGATCGGCCACGTCGTAGCCGTGCGTGCTCCCAGGCACGGCGGCCAGATAGTTCGAGGCGTAGCAACAGGAGATGCCGAGCCTGTCGAGGTAGTCGACGATGGCCGCGGCCGCGTCGAAGGTGAAGTCGGCGTTGAGCTGCAGGCGATACGTGGCGACGGGAACCAGCCAAGGGGCTGCCCTTGATATCACCGCAGCACCCCTTGGCTGGTTGGGCAGTATCTGCCAAGCGCGCTTCGCGCGCCTAGGACCGCTATGCGGCTCACACCCAGCCGCAAGGGTCCGGAATTCTTGTAACGAGCCGCATAACGGTCCATGGCGGGGGGCATCGACGTACGGTCGAGTTTAGTCGCAATCATGGTGCCGCCTCTGGAACATCGCTTGCTCACGGCTTCTGCGTATGCGCGTGCGCAGAACCTCGGCCGTGATTCCGCTGATCGTGCTCGCGGCCGCGTGCGGCGGACGGACGGTCGTCGTGACCCCGCGCGCGCGGGTGTCGCCCGCGACGCTCGCGGAGATCCGCGTCGATCCAGGCCCGCGTCCGCGCGATCTCTTCTGGGGCGTCGGTGGGAAGCGGTATGCGCCCCCGCCGAAGGCCGTCTATCGCTTCAAGGAGAAGGACGAAGCGGGGTTCAGCGTCAGCTACGACGTGATCGATCCCGAGGGCCTGGAATGGAGCGCGAAGATTGGCCCCGAGGCGCAGACCGAGGTGGTCGTCTCGCGCATCCTCTGGGGGCTCGGCTATCACCAGCCGCCCATCTACTACCTGCCCTCGTGGCAGGTCGCCCGTGAAGGCGAGGAGCCGATCACGGAGAGCGAGGCGAGGTTCCGCCCGAAGCTGCCACAGCTCGATCGACTCGAGCAGACGTGGAGCTGGGCGGACAACCCGTTCAGCGGCAGCCAGGAGCTCAAGGGCCTGCTGGTGATTCTGCTCATGCTCAACAGCACGGACCTCAAGGACTCCAACAACAGCATCTATCAGCTCGTCGAGCCGTGGGACGGCGCCCGCCGCTGGTACGTGGTGCGCGACCTCGGCGCCGCGCTCGGCGTGACCGGGGTGATGTTTCCGCGACGCAACTGGGTTCCCGGATTCGAGCGACAACCCTTCATCACGCGCGTCAGCGGCCATACGATCGAGATGGGCTACAGCGGCCGCTGGCAGGAGCTGCTCGCGATGATTGCGCCCGGCGACGTGCAATGGGCGGCGCGGCAGATGGCCCGGCTCACCGATGCGCAGTGGCGCGACGCCTTCCGCGCGGCCGACTATGCGGACGCCCACGCCGCCCGGTTCATCAGCCGCATCAAGGAGAAGATCGCCGACGGCCTGGCGCTGCGCGTCGACCGGAGAGTCACCGGCGACGATCGGTAGTGGGGGCCGCGCGTGCCACCCGAACTCTCGCAGTACATTCCCGACATCCTCGAGACGCACGCGGCGACGGTGGCCGTGGCGGTCGTCGCGCTGCCGCTCGCAGCGGGTCTTGGCGCCGTGCTCGCCTTCCGCCCGCGCCGGAGCGGCACGCCGCCGCGCTCCGCATCCGTCATCCAGACGCAGGTCATCCTGGCGATCCTCGGCGCGGTCGTCATGCTCGTCGTCGGCAGCAGCCTCGCCCGGGCCTTCGGCATCGTCGGCGTGGCCAGTCTGATCCGGTACCGCGCCCGCATCGACGATCCCAAGGACGCCGTGGTCATGCTGGCCACGCTCAGCGTGGGGCTCGCCTGCGGCGTGCAGCTCTACGGGCTGGCCGCGTTCACCACGGTGTTCGTGCTCGGGGTGCTCTGGGTGGTGGAGTCGCTGGAGCCCGAGCGGCGCAAGACGTTCGAGCTGAAGATCACTGGTGGCGATCCCGCGCCGCTGCGCGGTGAGGTCGAGGCGATCCTCCGCCGGTCGAACGTCAAGTACGAGCTGCGCGGCGCGGGCGCGAAGGATCTGGAGTACGAAGTGCAGCTGCCGCTGAGCGTCCGCACCGATCGCGTGGCGAACGCGATCCTGCTGCTGCGGCCCGGCGGAGACATGGAAGTCAGCTGGGACGAGAAGAAGAAGAAATGAAATACAACCGTGATTTCGCGCACGCTAAAGCGTGCGCTCTACAGGGGGATAAGCTATCCCCTGTAGAGCGGCGGCTTTAGCCGCCGCGGAGCCGCCGCGAGAATCGATCATTTCTTGGGTTTCTTTCCAGCGTCGGTCGACAGCTCCACCAGCGTTTCAAGCGAGGCGAGCGCGTCGCGCACTTGCGAAGCCTGTCGCGGGCTCAGGCGGGGCCGGTCGGTCTCGATGCCGAGCAGGTCGCCCAGGCCCACCCCGAGCGCGTCGCTCAGCGCCGACAGCGTGGTGAGGGTTGGATTGCCGCGCCCGCGTTCGACCTCGCCGATGAACTTGTAGCTCAAGCCGGCGCGCTCGGCGAGCTGCTCCTGAGTCAGGCGCCGCGCCTGCCGGAGCTGCTTCAAGCGGGCACCGACGCGCCCGCGAAGGTCTATCACCTGCCCCACCTCCGGCAGGCAGTATGGCGACCCGCCCCGAGACGATGAACCCCATATAGTGCGTGTGACTGGGAACTATATGTTGACTTCCACGAGACGATGCCCCATCGTCGTCGTCGTGGAGGCGCGCCGCCTGCGCGTGCTGGTGGTCGACGAGGATCCGCTCGTGCGTCTTGCCGTCGACCGTCAGCTCGACGTGCTCGGCTGGGACCCGGTGACCGTGAACACCGGCGGCGAAGCCGTGCGGGTGGTGGAGCTCGGCATGATCGTCGACGTGCTGCTGACGGAGCTGAAGCTGCCGGACCTCGACGGGGTGGCGCTGGCGTGGGCGGTCACCTGGCTCTCGCCGCGCACCCGCGTCGCCTTCATGGGCGGCGCCGCGCCGCAGCGGCCGCTCGAGCCGCGCGAGGCACCGTTTCTGATCAAGCCGTTCTCGACGCCAGCACTGGCCAACGCGCTGACCGGCGCGGTACTGTTTCGGCGGCCCGTAATGGGCCGCCCCACGTGACACCTCCGGTTCGTAGTCCGGTCGGCGGCCCGCAAGGGCCGCCCTGCGGGACACGTCGTAGGGCGGGGCTGTACGCCCCGCCGGCTACCCCCGGTAGTTCCCGAACTGCAGCGCGAGCCCGAAGTCCTGCTCGCGCAGCAGCCGCATCACGTCCTGCAGTTCGTCCTTCGACGACGACGTCACCCGCAGCTGATCACCCTGGATGGCGGCCTGGACCTTCCTGATCTTGGCGTCTTTGAGGAACTTGACGATCTCCCGGGCTTTCTCGGAGGGAATGCCCTGCTGCAGCGCGATCTCCTGGCGGACCGTGCTGCCGGCGGCGGGCTGGACGGCGCCGCGCATCAGGTTCTTCACGGGCACGTTGCGGCGGATCAGGCGGGTCTGGACGATCTCCCACAGCGCGTTCAGCTTGAACTCGTCGTCGGCGACGAGCACGAGCTTCGAGTCCTTCGGGTCGAACTCGATCGATGCCTTCGCCCCCTTGAAGTCGTAGCGCTGCGTCACCTCCTTGCGCGCCTGGTTCAGCGCGTTGTCGACCTCCTGCAGATCGACGTTGGAGGTGACGTCGAAGGAACACTGCGGCGCCATTCAGCTGAAATCATACCGTAGTAGGCAGTAGGCAGTAGGCAGTGAGCACACGAACTTCTGATCTTGCTGCCTACTGCCTACCGCCTACTGCCTACTTCGTGCGCGGTTCTTGTCGATGATGCCGACGATCAGGAGGAGGAACGCCACGAGACGGATCGCGTAGATGTAGGGACGCGTCTCCTCGGTCGGACTGATGAGGGCGAGCAGCGCCCAGGAGAGCGCGAGCAGCCAGAAGGCGGCGCCGAAGAACGCGAACAGACGCTCGCCGCTCTGGCGCCAGTAGCGGAAGAAGAGCAGGCCCGCCACCCACGCGCCGGTGGCGCTCACGGCCTGGAGGAAGATCACCAGATCGGGCATCACTCGCCCGCCTCGATCAGGCCGTAGACGAGCGCGAGCATGGCCACGGCGCCGCTCAGCGATCGCGGTACCGCCAGGCTCGTCCCCCGCACCAGGTCGAAATCGACGAAGACCATCACGTTGTTCACCGCGAGACCGAAGAAGCCGATGCAGCTCCACAACAGCAGCGGCGACGGCCTGGCCGTGTACTGGCGCAGCAGCAGCACGGCGGCCGCGAGGCTCGTCGCGGCACAGAGCAGATAGATCGCCTCACCGAGTGTCGTCATCGCGGCGAATCCTGAACGCATCGGCGAACGCGCGGATGCCGCGCTTCGCCGTTCCGGTCACCACCTGCACCACGGCCAGCGGCCTGGCGCGGTACGCCTCCTCGAAGGCGAGGGCCGCGTCCCGCAGTTCGTCGGTCCCCGGCCGAAACTGGTAACGCACATCCCCGGTGATCCGGATGTCGAGCAGGTTGCGCGAGGCCAGAGAATCCAGGCCGCGGCGCGCCACGCTCGTCGGGAGGCCGAGCTCGTCGGCCACCGCACGCGCGTCCCACCACCGATCGGGCGTCTGAATCAGCGTCACCAGGAGCTGGAGCTCTTCCAGCGACCGGATGTGGTCCGCCATGAACGCCAGCACAGGTGGGGGGACCTGATGGGGAGAAGACATGCGCAAAAGGGCGCAGTGTACTCCGCGTCGGCGTCCGGGCGGTAGGGCCTGTGGCGGTCCGCAAGGGCCTGGCCATACTACCAACAGCTGAGCTAGATATGAAAAAAATTCGCGATTGCGATCTATACTGCGACGGTTCGCGTGAGTTTCGCGTCGCACCACTGGACCGCACGGCCGCCTGACGCGGCCCTGACACCGAGCGCGCACACCTCCGCATGCCGACCGACCTGACCGCGAGCCGTGGCAGCGCCGGGCTCGTCGACCTCCTCGACCGCGTGCTCGACAAGGGGCTGGTCGTCGCCGGGGACATCAAGGTGTCGCTGGCCGAGGTCGAGCTGCTGACGATCCGCATCCGACTGATGATCTGCTCGATCGACAAGGCGGAGCAGATCGGCCTCGACTGGTGGAAGTACGACAGGCACCTCTCGTCCGGTCGCGAGCAGGTGCTGCAGGAAAACCTCGAGCTGCGCGAGCAGCTGCGGCTGCTCGAGCGACGGCTCGCGACGGTGACGCGGTCCTCCGGGCGCCGGAGGCGCGGCTGATTACTCGACTCGACGAAGGAGCCCCTCATGGCCGTTGAACGTGCAGCAGGCGGAACCAGTCTCATCGACGTCCTCGACCGCGTCCTGGACAAGGGCATCGTGATCGATGCGTGGGTCCGCGTCTCGCTCGTCGGAATCGATCTGATCACGGTCGAGGCGCGCGTCGTGGTGGCCTCGATCGACACGTACCTGAAGTACTCCGAGGCGGTCGGCGCGGCCACGACGGCCGCGAGGCCCGCGATCGAAGCGCCGCGGCCCTACGACGAGCTGGCAGCCGAGAACGTGGCCCTCCGGGCCCAGATCGAGGGCGGCGCGCCGGCGGGCGCCCGGGCGCCGGCGCGGCGGCGCGCGAGACATTGAGAACGGGAACTCGGAGCTCGGAACGATTCTTGATTTCGCGTCCGGTCCGGCTTCCGAGTTCCGGCTTCCGAGTTCCGGCTTCCGAGTTCCGGCTTCCGAGTTCCGACTTCCGAGTTCCGAGTTCCGACTTCCGAGTTCCGACTTCCGAGTCATGTGACCCTGGGTAGGTAGGCCATGAGCTCGCTTCAGGCGCGGGGTCTGTCGCGCGCCACCGTCTCGATCGTCTCTCCCGCGGCGCGGCGGCTCGAGCTGCTCGAGTACTTTCTCGTCCATTCCGAAGACCTCGCGCGCTGCGCGCAGGCGAGCCTGGAGTGGCTCGCCCGGTACGCCGGCGTCAGGCGCTCGGTGTGCCTGGCGGTCGACGGCGAGGGCGGCGTGCTCGTGGGCATCGCGGGCGTGGGCGTGACGATCGAGGACGTGGAACTCTTCACGTGGCCGCTCTCCGACGCGCGCGATCCGCTCGTGGCCGCGCTGTCGGCTGCCGCGGCCGTGACGCTCCGGCCCTCGCGGGGCAACGGCCAGGTCGGCCGCGCCACGCCGTCGACGCCGCTCGGGGCCGGGCCCTTCACGGTGATTCCGCTCCGCGGGCCCCGCGAGACCGAAGACACGGCGCTGGGGCTGCTGCTGCTCCGGCCCGGCGCGGCGCACGCCGACGACGTGAGCTGGGTGGCGTCGGTGCTCGGCCAGACCATGGAGCGGATTCGCGGCCGAGGGAGCGTGGCGGAGGACCTGCGGAGGCTGCGCCGCGAGCGCGCCCTCTTCTTCACCATCATCAACGCCGTCACGGATCCGATTCTGCTCACCGACACGGAGGGCCGCCTGATCGTGGCCAACGCGCGCGCCGAGAAGCTGTTCGCCGCGAGCGAGGAGGAGAGCGAGGGCCGCCGGCGCGCCGTCGAATTGAACAACATGCTCTTCTCGGCCGCGCTCTCGCGGGCCGTCGTCGAGGCGCCGTCGGAGGCGCGCGAGCTGCTGCTGGTGGATCCCAGCGACGGATCGGACCTGCTCTTCGAGGTGCTCAGCTCCACCGTCGAGGACCCGCGCGAGGGCACGGGGATCGTCTCGGTGCTGCGCAACATCACCGACCTGCGGCGCGCCACCGAGCAGATCGAGGAGAACTACCAGCGGCTGCGCGTGCTCGAGGCCGCGGCGCGCGCCGAGCGCGACCGCCTCAACCTCATCATCGATTCGGTGGCGGACCCCATCATCGTCACGGACCCCGAAGGGGAGACGGTGATGATGAACGCGCCGGCCGAAGAGCTCTTCACGGTCGGGACCGTCGCGCCGGAGGCGGCCGAGCGCAGCGTGCAGGCCAACGACGCGCACTTCTCGTCCTTCATCTCGGGCCTGTTGCTCGGCGAGACCGGGCCTGGCGAGATCCGGCGGGGCGAGATCGGCCTCACGAACCCGAACACCTCGGAGGCGATCCCGGTGGAGGCGATAGCAGGCAAGGTGATGACCGACGCGGGCGAGCTGACCGCGGTCGTCACCATCCTCCACGACCGGCGGGAGGCGCTGGAGCGCGCCCGCCTGTACGAGCAGTTGAAGCTCGCGTCCGACGAGCTGCAGATGCGCGTGCAGGCCGCGACGGCGGAGCTGGCGACGCAGAACGAGCTGCTGCGGCGGCAGGCCATCGAGCTCGAGCAGGCGTCGCGGCTCAAGTCGCAGTTCCTGGCCAACATGTCGCACGAGTTCCGGACGCCGCTCAACGCCATCCTGGGCTACACGCACATGCTGCTGCAGGGCGTCGCGGGCGAGCTGCTCCCCTCCGTGAAGCGGCAGCTCCAGCGCATCGACTCCAACGGCCGGCACCTGCTCACCATCATCAACGAGATCCTCGACATCACCCGCATCGAGGCGGGCAAGATGCCGATGCAGCTGAGCCACTTCGACCTGAACGATCTGGTGCCCGAAGTGATGGCGGAGCTCGATCCGGTCATCGCGCGCTCGAAGCTCGCGGTGACACCCAGGCTCGCGCCCGAGGCGCCCGTGGTGTACAGCGATCGGCAGAAAGTCAAGCAGATCGTCGTGAACCTCCTCAGCAACGCGCTGAAGTTCACACATCAGGGAGAGATCGAGATCTCCGTCCGCAGCGACCCGGCCGCGCGCGCGGCGTCGATCGAGGTGAGCGACACGGGCATCGGCATCGCGCCGGAGCACCACGAGCGCATCTTCGAGGACTTCCGGCAGGTGGACGACTCCCCGACGCGCCAGTACGGGGGCACCGGCCTCGGCCTGGCGATCTGCCGGCGGCTGGCGACATCGCTCGGCGGGCGCATCACGCTGCACAGCGCGGTGGGCCGCGGCTCCACCTTCACGCTGACGATTCCGCTGGAGACGACGCCGTGAGCGAGAGCGACGCCCCGCTGATTCTGGTCGTCGACGACTACGACGATGCCCGGGAGATGTACGCCGAGTACCTGCTCTTCTGCGGCTTCCGCGTCGCCGAGGCACGGACCGGCGGCGAAGCGCTCGACCGGGCGTTTGCCCTGCAGCCGGATCTGATCCTGATGGACCTGTCGCTCCCAGGCATGGACGGCTGGGAGGCGACGCGGCAGCTGAAGGCGGACGATCGCACGCGCCACGTTCCGATCGTCGCCCTCACCGGACACGCGCTGGCGGGGGCGTCCGAAGGAGCGAAGAAGGCGGGCTGCGATTCGTTCGTCACCAAACCGTGCCTGCCCGATGACCTCGTCGTCGAGGTCCGGCGCATGCTCGGTCTCACGAAGAGTTGACAGAGGACGATATGGCCAAGGCTCAGGGCAGGCAGAAGGGCGCGGCGCGCGGCAAGGGGCGGCCGGCGCGCCCGCCCGCGTCGGCGATGCCGCGCAGCATGCAGAAGCGCGGCCGGAGCGACCGCCGCAAGGCCGTGCAACCGCCGCGCGGGCGGACGGCCGGCGATCGCGGCGCGCCTGGCGAGAACGCGGTCACGCGGGTGACGCAGGAGACCGAGGTGCGCGGCACCGAAACGCGGGTGGAGCGCGTGGTGGAGCGCGCGCCCAAGCCGAGCCTGGCCGAGGTGGACCGCAGCGCGGGCCGCGGCCGCTACGTGTACTGCGTGATCCGCGCGAGCCAGCCGCTCCGGTTCGGCGCCCTCGGCATCGATGAGCAGTGGCCCGACGTCTACACCGTCAACTACAAGGACATGGCCGCCGTGGTGTCGGACGTGCCGATCGCGCCGCTCGATTCGACGCGCGAGAACGTGCTCGCGCACGAGCGCGTCAACGAGACGGTGATGCGCGACCACACGGTCATCCCCATGTCCTTCGGCACGATCTTCAAGACGCGCGAGGACATCCTGGAGCTGCTCCGGTCGGCCTACGAGGCGTTCGCCGACGTGCTGAACAAGATGCAGGACAAGCTCGAGTTCGGCCTCAAGGTGCTCTGGGACCGCGACGAGATCGTCAAGGCCATCGAGCAGGAGGACGAGGACATCCACCGGCTCAAGACGGAGATCTCCTCGCAGAAGGGGTCGACCTACTTCGCGCGGATGCAGTACGGCCGGCTGATCGACGGGGCGCTGCAGCAGCGATCCGAGCGCTACGTCGCCGAGTTCCTCCAGCGCCTGCGCGACGTGTCGGTGGCCTCGCGCGTCAACCGCGCCATCGGCGACAAGATGATCATGAACGCCGCGTTCCTGGTGCAGCGCGACCAGGAGCCGGTGTTCGACCGCCGCATCAAGGAGATCGCCTCGCAGTTCGACAAGCTGACGTTCAAGTACACGGGCCCCTGGCCGCCGTACAACTTCGTCAACATCCGGCTGAAGCTCGAGAGGGCAGGACAGCATTAGGTCGTGTTCATCCTGGACTCGTTCCTCGGCTGGGTCCTTCGAACCGTCACCACGGCGGCCGAGGCCGAGATGAACGACGACACGGCGCTGCGCGAGCAGCTGCTGGAGGCCGAGATGCGGCGGGAGATGGGCGAGATCGGCGACGCCGAGTGCGCCGAGATCGAAGCCGATCTGCTGGCGCGCATTCGCGAGATCAAGCAGCGGCGGGAGGGCGGCGCGGGGCCCGTGTCGATGGGCGCCGAGCCGATCGAGGCCTCGCCCGACAGCCGGTTCCAGATCGAGGCGAGCGTGTCCGGCGACTTCCACGACCCCGCCCAGGCGCCGCATACCACCGTCATCGAGTTCGAGCCGAACTACGCCGAGGAGATCGAGGTGATGGACATCGAGCCCGGACAGGCCGAGGCCGCTCCGGATGCGGCCCTCCCGCTTTCTCCTCCGCGACAAGCCGCGCGCAAGACACCCGCTCGTCGTAAACTCCGGAAGTCGTGAGCGCCCCGCTGACCTACGTGTACTGCCTGGTGCGCGCGGCCAGGCCGCCGTCGCTGCGCCGCGCGCCGTCGGGGATGCCCGGCGGCGGCGCGCTCCGCGCGCTCGAGGCCGGAACGCATCTCTGGTTGATCGTCAGCAGCGTGCCCGAGCGGGAATACGGCGAGGCCGTCCTCCAGAAAGGACTGCAGCGGCTCGACTGGGTGGGGCAACGCGCCGTGGCGCACGAGGCGGTCGTCGAGCACTTCCTCTCGTCCTCCGCGCTCGTGCCGATGCCGCTGTTCACGCTGTTCACGTCGGACCGGCGGGCGGTCGAACACGTCGTCCGCGATCGCGGGCGCCTCGCCCGGATCCTCGCGCGCGTCGAGGGGCATCTCGAATGGGGGCTGCGGCTGACGTGGGACGAGCGGTCGGCGCGGGATAGGGCGGGTGAGACGGGTCGGGCGGGTGAGGCG